>JALSHU010000001.1 GCA_026982075.1 Sulfurovum sp.
ACCCTCTAGCTTCTCTAACTCCTCTTGGTTGATGCGATCTACATCTAGGTTGTGGGTGTAGAGTCTGGTAGGTGTGTCTATGGCGAGTGTCGCTTCGTGCCTGCTGGCTAGTAGCTCTTCTGAAGTCGCTGATATTTCGCCCGAGCGTATGTCATCTAGTATGCCTATGAGCCTGCTATCATCTTGTCTAAACTTCTCCTCTAAATAGCAGGTTTGCAGCTCTAATGCTTTCCATGCCTCAGACTGCCATGCAAAGCGTTTGTCTTTGGGAGTCTTGCTCACAGGTGGGAGCTGAAAGAAATCACCAGATATCACCACTTGTACCCCACCAAAAGGAGCATCTGTACCCTTAAACCCACGCAGTATCATATCCATAGCAGAAAACATCTCAGGCGAGACCATAGAAATCTCGTCTATGATGAGAAGTTTGAGCTTAGAAAAACGCGTCTTCAAATACTTCTTGTCCAACAAAAAGTCTACATAGCCCTCATTGATACTCTCACGTATGCCCAAGGCAAAGAAAGAATGAATCGTCTGCCCACCCAAATGTGAAGCCGCTATGCCTGTAGGTGCTACGATAGTCGGGTATACGCGACGCTCTTTGAGGTACTTCGTATAGAGGTTAAGGAGGTACGTTTTACCCGTCCCTGCTGACCCTGTGACGAAGACATTTTTGCCTGATTTTAGTATGTTGAGTGCTGTGAGTTGTTTCATGGGTGGTATTATAACCCATCTGTGCAAATATCTAGGAGTATTTAGCTATTATATACTGAACTACAAACAAAAACCTTCAAGCAGCCATACTCCTTATCGTTATGCCAAGCATTAGTCGTACATACCGCTCTTTTTATTACCCTCTATACTCCCCCTTCGCCTTATGTACCTTGGCATATCCCTCTAGCAACAGCTGATGTTTTTCAAAACCTTTTAGGCTGAGTCCGGGGAAATGTAGTCCATAAAATTTCACCTTTTTAGCGAGTATCTCTTTGCAAAGTCTCACGGTTTGACTACTATACATCTGTGCTAAACTGCTTTGGTACATTTCTATTTCCAGTCCTTGTAGTTTTATCTCCAGTAAGGCATCTAAACATCTATAAAGGTTGGCTCTATCAACACTGAGTACTGCCATATGTTTACACCATGTTACCCATAACTGGGCATCTGCATAAGCCCCCAAAGCAAGGTACAACATGGCTTTAAGTTCACCTACTTGTAGGCTTGCCCATGGGGTGTCTGCATCGGGTACTACACCTATGAATTCGGCTACTTTGAGCATATCGCTATGCTCACCCTCTTCCAGGTTTTCTAAAATGTCTCCTAGCTCTGCGTCATTGCGTGTGTCCAGTGACAAAATGGCTTCACGAAAAAATGCACCTTCGTTGTTGTTGTTCCAAAGTAAATCTTCTACAGGATAGATGTCTGACATCCCAGGTATGATGATGCGGCAGGTATAGACACCCACATGACCATAGTCTGCGATGTACACTTCAAAACCTTGTACATTAGCGATATCCATCAGAGCTGCTAGTTCACTATGCGTATCAGCATCATAATCCCAGTCCACAAATTTGTAGTCACTCTTGTCTTTAAAGAAGTCATAAGAGATAAGCCCCGTAGAGTTGATGAAATGTGCTTCTAAGTTGTGTGAATCTGCTACCTCATCTGCGTTAAAAGAAGGTGCATGAAAATCATCCAGCATATCTAAAGAACGCCCTTGAAGTAACTCAGTTACGGTACGTTCCAGTGCCACTTCAAAACAAGGGTGTCCTCCAAAGGAGGCTAATACTGAGCCGTCTTTTGGGTTGATGAGTGTCACAGAAATGACAGGATATACCCCACCTAAAGATGCATCACACACCCTTAGATGAAAGCCTTCATCCTCTAGTTTTTTGATGGACTCTTGTATATGAGGGTATCGTTCCATCACTTCTTGAGGAATAAGCGGCAAACAAATCCCCTCAGAGATGATCTTGTTTTTGGCATAACGCTCATAGATTTCACTCAAGGCTTGTACGCGTGCTTCACTCTGGGTATTTCCCGCTGCCATACCATTACTGACATAAATGTTACCTATGATGTTCACAGGGAAATAGATATCCACGCCATCACTTTGTCTTTTAAAGGGCAAAGCACAAATACCCCGCTCTACCAACCCAGCATTGGTATCGATAAGCTGTGAAGGATGCAAGGCATGTTCAGGGTCATAATAATCCCATAAACGCTCCTCTAACAATCCTTCTGGCATAGCGTCATCCTCTTCATTATAAGCAAACCATTTTTCTTGAGGGTAATGCACAAAGCTATCCTGCGCAAAACCCTCTCCCAGATAATAATCTGCAAAAAAGTAATTACAACTCAAACGCTCCAAATACTCACCAAGTGCTGAAGCAAGACAGGCCTTGTGACTGGCACCCTTGCCATTGGTAAACATGAGGTTACAGCTTTTGTCTCTAATATGCTGAGAATAAACATAAGGTACAGGGTTGAGTACTGAGACTTCATCTATCTCTATCCCCACTGCTTCAAGCTTTTGATACATTTTCTCTATCGTCTCTTCAAGCGAGGCATCTTTGCCTTTGATAAATGTTGTTTCAGTCATATGGTTATACCTTTGTAATAAGGCTATCATTGTAGCGTGTAAATGTAAATTTTCCTAAATTATAAGATAAGCCCCAAATTACGCATGAAGTTCCCTGCTATAAGCTTTGCACGTTCTTGAAACATATTGGAAATTTTAGGCACATACACTTCATCCAGTGTCTCTCCAAAAAGCGTAAGCCACTGCTCGAACGTTTCACGTTTTACATCTCCAAGTTTTGTATGTGGTAAAAAAAGCTGCCCACTGTACTTGGGACTTCCAAATGCCAGAGACGTCCAAAAACCCACGATAACCTCTAAATGTGTCTTCCATGTCTCACTGTTTATATCATCACCCAATTTAGCGATAAAAAATGGACCAACTGTCTCATCTTTGATGATTTTGGCATAAAACTTCATGACAAATGTTCGTATGTTTTCTCTAGATATTTTCTCTTCTTGCATGTTGGCTCCGATATTTATATATCATGTTATAGCGTAAGTTAGATTTGATTGCTTTGATGGTTTTTAATCTTTCAAATGCTCTGTCCAGGCACGAGGAAGTCCTGCCACTTCAAACGCATCACCACCTTTGGAATTTTTCGGAAATTTATGCTCATACTCTGAAGGATCTACTTTTTTTAACATAGGGATATGGATAGAACAGTGTATGTATGCCTCCTCTACTTCTACCAATACATAGGAGACAATGCGAAACACATCAGGATGTTTTTGTAAGTAATCAAATTTTTCGGGAAAATCTTGCAGTACTGTTTTCAGGTCTTCTTTTAAAACAATTTTTGCTTTTCCATTGACATGTAGTCCCACTTTGGTTTCAAAAAAGTCTAAGAACATCAAACCTATATTTGGGTTTTCGCTTATATTTCCCATACTCGCCATCACACCATTACCTCTATACTCAGGGTACAGTAAATGATGTTCATCCAACACCATCACAAAACCTTCATGCCCAGAACGAAAAGAAGAGTCACACTCTCCAGTGCTATCAGCTGTAGAGATAAACATCATCTCTTGTTTGGCTATAAAATCTTGCATGAGTGGAGAGAGATGGGTAATCACTTGTTTATTATAAAAATTGAGTGCATCTTGGATAGTGTTAAATTTATTTTGTAAAACCTTTTCACCATCACTGCCTGGTAATTTTTTATTTGTCATACTATCATCCTACTATTTTTAAAGTATACCAAGAAATTTTTACTAAGCATTCACACTATCTATAATCTACAGATAATTTACCCCAATGTATATCTCCACTTCATCCTTAGAAATATACTTCTCAAAATCTGTTCCATATTCCCTTCTCTCATCTACACTGGGATCATCAAAATAGGCCCATACTCTCTGCCAGGTATCCATGATAGCCTGAGGTAGCTCACCCTTGACTGGGAACATAAGGTATCTACCTTCTTGAAGTATCACTTCTTTCATCTCCCCTGTTCTTTCCACTACATCGGCACCCACAGTCACATCATACTCTCCCTGTGCATCTGACGCATAGTTATGGTACACACCATACACCGTAGAACCCTCAGCCAGAGTTGGTAACACTTCTTGAAAAAACCTTCCCCATAAAGGGGCTATCTTTTGTGTATTTGGGTTCATTTCATCAGCATTTTTGGTGCGTACTTGTAAACCTTTGATCAATTTAGATTCTATGTCTACTTTTTGTATGTTTGGCATACTCTACTCCTTTATATCTGGGAAATGACATATCATCTCCTCATAACTCTTATATGTTTGCAGCGTATCAACCACCACTTCCAAAGGTTCAGCTACATTTTCCATTAAATCAAATTCATTGTTTCCTGGCTTAAATGCCAGCTGTTCTTGCGGAGGTGTAAATTGTGCATTGACACCCTCTTTGTTTCCTCTACAGTCCACTCTATACCAACCATGAGCTTTGAGGTATATCCAGTTTAGTCCATGTAGACAATAGATATCTGTCTTATACTCAGAACAGCTCAAACGCTGATAACAAAACCCTGCAGGTATACCGTTTGCCCGTAGCAAGGCTGCAAGTAGATGTGCCTTGGCATAACACCAACCTGTCTTGTACTTGAGTACATCAGAGGCTTTACACGTAGTCATATTCTCTTTATAGTCACCAGAATGACGGATGTTGTCTCGTACATACTCATAACATTTTTTTGCCAGCTGTGTATCATCTGTTATGTCTTGTGCCAATTCTTTTGCCAATACTTGAATATCTGTATGATGATAGTCTATAATATCTGTAGGTTGTAAGTATGTTTGCATCGTTTATTTTATCAAATAAATATAAATAAACTTACATTGAGTTGTTGTGAAGTTCTTCAATAAAGAAAATAATTATTAAATAATAATTATTTTCTTTTAATAAACTTTATAATATAATTTGTAAGGCACATCAAATGGATGTGTCAATTACACAATAAAAGGATGAAAAATGAAAACGAATATAAAAACAAGATCGCTCATCATAGGTGGGTTAACTGTCTTTGGATTTGGATGTCAAAGTTTTGCTATGGATACGAGCTATTCTCCAGTAAGCATTACAAAATCATTTTCAGATATGAAAAAAGAAGATGTTAAAAACAAGCCAATGCTTATGGAAAAACATATGAAAATACTTCATGAACGGTATAATCTTACAGAAAAGGTAGACCCCAAAGCAACCATGTCTGGAGGAAAGCCTTTGCCTGTAGGTCCTACAGTCAAGCTTAAAAAAGATGTGACTTGGGATACACTTTCTACAATGTCTCCTGAAGAGATCAAAGAAAAAAATGTGTTTCCTTATTTACCATTACCACATGTAGTACCTGAGTCAGGAGGATTGGTTGTCTCTCCAAAACAACTTAAAACGCACCCAGAACTCGTACGTTTTGATATGGAATTTGATCTGCCAGATGCCTACTTGCCAGAGTTTCCACCACCTATGTACCTTATCTCAAGACCAGACCTTGGAGATGTCACAGGAGGAGAGGAAATCACGATACATAATTACTTTGAAAAGTTAAATGGGATTCTTACCCCTCTTCAGTTAGATGGTATGCGTTTACTCGTAACACCTGTAGCACAGCAACAATTTAACGTTACTGCTGACAGAAAAGCAGACAAAGCACAAGATGCAGTTTCGTGTTTTACCTGTCATGTCAATGGTCATAGTAGTGGAGTATTTCACCTAAACCCTGACAATCGACCGCAGATGACGCGTTTTCGTATAGATACACCAACACTTAGAGGTGTCAATGTACAACATTTCTTTGGTTCGAAACGTGCTATTCGTTCTTTGGTAGATTTTAGTGAAATTGAAGCAAAAACTGCCTACTTTGATGGTGATCCTGTTATAGGACTTAAAAAAGGTGCCAGACGTTTCACACGTGAAGAAGTAGGCGCAATGGCAGCCATGCAAAATATGCTTGCTTTCCCTCCTGCACCTAAACTCGGAATAGATGGAAGACTAGACCCTAAAAAAGCGAATGATTCAGAACTTAGAGGTGAAAGATTATTTGATAAAAACTGTGCATCATGTCACGCTGCACCTTACTATACGGACAACAGTGCACATGATTTAAAAGTAGAACGATTCTATAAAGGTCGTCCTGAAGGGCTTATCAAAACGTTTGCATTAAGAGGCTTAAAAGACTCACCACCCTATTTACATGATGGTAGGTTGTTAACCATCGAAGATACAGTGGAGTTTTTCAACCTTGTACTTGAACTTAAATTAAGTGCTGAAGATAAAAAAGACTTGGTAGCATTTTTACGTACATTATAAAATGTATATGAAGTATAATGAGGACTATGTTTCTCATTGTGCTTGCTTCTCTCTCCTTTTAAATATTTTTCAATACGTCATAGATTTTGTGTCACAACATTACGAAGCTATTCGATAACACCATTGTTTCCATTTAATTGATGAATATCTAGATATTTCGCTGTCAAATTAGATATACTTTTATAACTAAAGTTAAATTAAAGGATATACCCGTGCAAATACAATTTGGTTTATATAATATCAGAACACATGAGTTAGATAACAAACTTGTCCTTCAAGTGACTTCTGCCACTGGAAAAGTAAGTATCAAAACAAGTGAAGAAGTCTACCCTTATGACTTTCCTAACGGTATTCATTTTCAAATAGAAGATACAGACAACACACCTATGCCAAAGGGCTTAAAGCGATTCAAATTTGGAGAATATTCATTTATTGTGGGGATAAACAACAGTGGTTTATTGTCTCTGTTTTACAGTAAAAAACTCTACGTCAAAAGAAAACTTATCGATGATATAGATACACTCACTTTTGCATTTTTGCAAAGTCCAACACAATCTAAGCTTTCCTAACCCAAAGCTTCTCTTTTTTTCTACTCAAAGCCTCATAGACCTACTCTTAGGAGTAGTCTATCCGTGCTTTAACGGCTTTTTCCGCTATAAAAATGTCTTTTTATACACCTCTTCATCATAAGCCACAAGTACTTTACCCTCTCCATACTC
>JALSHU010000002.1 GCA_026982075.1 Sulfurovum sp.
CACATCCTACACGGGAAAGTCGTTTTTTTAACTTTTCAAGAATATTGGCATTCTCAATCTCTTGTAAACCAAGTATATCTGCATCCAAATCACAAATCACTTCTGCCACATGGTTCAGCTTTGTCTCCACCATACGTTTTGTCCAATTATGTTTTTTCGTATAATCTTTATACTCAGTACCAACATACGTTGCATCAAAAAGGTTTTCTACATTGTAGGTGGCGACTTTAAAAGGTTTGGGAAAAAGTAAGCAGGGTAGTAGTAAAAGTAATAAATATTGCAAAAAATATCCTATTTTTTTGCTATTATATCAAAGTCTAAAAAAAGATAAAAAAAGTATGACATCTTGCCACACTTTTTACATCTTAGCCAAACATTTTTCCAAGCATGTCCATCGCCCCTTTTGAACCACCAACATTGGCAAGCATTTCATCCAGCATACCACCTTCTCCTGATGTAGCTTGATCCACTACTTGAGGAAGTGCCTCTGAGAGAGCACCTTTTGCACTCTCTTCTGAAAGTCCAAGTTGTGAAGCAAATTCTGAAATTTTATCTGAACCAAGAAGGTCAGTAATCTGATCCATAGAGATAGAAGCATTTTCACCATTTCCCAACCATGAGCCCACTATCTCACCTAAACCATTTTGAGACAGACCACCTACCAATGCACCCAAATCAAGTCCACCCTCTTCATTGCCTATAAGTTTTCCAAGAGCATTTGCGATATCTTCCATATCTAACCCTGTAGTTGCATCGTCACTGTTACCCTGAATGAGCGAAGCACCCACTTTTAATAAATCCATCAAATCCATATCTTTCTCCTAAAATTATGATAGATTAAGTATATCGAAAAAGGTTTATGAAAGTTTAATGGAATCTTCAAGTAAAGCTATTTCTTTTCTTTCCAAAAGTGCCGTAAGTGTACGTTTAAAGTTCTTTTTGCTCATGCCAAACACTTTTTTTATCTCTTCGGCATCACTTTTATATGTAAAAGACAACTCTCCATTTGCCTCTTTGAGCAATTGAATAACTGTTCCCTCACCTTCATCTATTTTTGCTTGTTTTCCAATAGGCTGTAAAGAAAGGTCAATTTTAAAATCTTTTCTTACATTTTTTACATATACTTTTTTGCTGTCACCTATACGAATTTCTTCAAAAATTTCATTGCTAAAAAGCATACCTTCGTATTGGTTATCTGCTACAACTTTATAGCCTAAAGGTGTTTTTGCTAAGACGATAGCTTCCAGCATTCTGTTTTTATGGAGACCTTTCATGTCACGATTAAAATATTTACCTATTTTCTGTGTGGCGTAAAGCCTGTTTGTTTGTTCATCCAGACACACACGTAATAAATACTTTTTCCCTACAGTAAAATGCTCTTTTTGCTGAGATAAGGGGACAAATAAATCTTTAGGCAGTCCCCAATTTACAAAAGCACCATAGGGTTTGTAGTCTACTACAGTAAAGTATCCATACTCTCCTAACTTTGCATAAGGCATTTTAGTCGTTGCCACAGGTCGATCTTCCGAGTCAGTGTAGATAAAGACATCTAAAAGAGAACCCATGGGCATTTCATCTTCCATAATGTAAACATTTGGTAACAGTACTTCACTCTCATCTTTGGCTTCTAAAAAATAACCATAGTCTGTATCTCTCATGACTTCTAGTGTGTTGATTTCGCCTATCTTGATATTCAGGTTTTTTGATTTTGTTTGGGTGGGTTGATTTTCCATCGTGTTATTCCGTTTCATTTTAAATTCTGTGATGCACTCACATTATATTGATGATATTATAACTAAAATTTTTTAGATATAATTCACCAAAAAAGGAAATCCTTCATGCTACCAAATGTACTGACAAAAACTTCAACCACTAAAAGTGGTAAAAAAGTAACCCATCTTGCCTGGTGGGTTACACTCTTACTCTCTTTAGCACTTGCTATTGGAACATGGAATCCATCTGGAAATCATTTTATACACTACATCTCCAATGTGGATGATATATTTTCAGGATTTAAACCTTTTGGCATCCTACTTATGATGGCACTTTGGTTACTTGCGGTTAAGTCTATCTTCCAAAGTTTAGGTTTTTTCGGTGCACTAATTACAGTGATTATCATCGGCGCTTTTATTTGGGGACTACAGCAATATCATATCATTGATGTAAGCAATTTTGAACAAGCAGGATGGGCAGCTACCATTGGCATAGGACTACTTATTTGGTTTGGACTCAATGCCTCTATTATCTGGAAAAAACTAACAGGCGTTTACACAACAGATGCAACATCTGAAGACCTTTAGCATATTATGCTATAGTGCGAAATAAATTACTCAAGGAATATCATGGCATACAATGAACTCAATGAAGAAGAAAGTAAAGTGATTATCAACAAAGGAACAGAACGTTCTTTTTCCGGTGCATATTGGAACCACTATGAAAAAGGTACCTATACTTGTAAACAATGTAATGCAGAACTTTTCCCTTCTGACAGCAAATTTGACTCTTTTACAGGTTGGCCAAGTTTTGACGATGCCATAGAAGGTGCGGTAAAAGAAGTTTTAGAAGCTGACAGTGGTCGTACAGAAATAGTCTGTGCTACCTGTGGTGGTCATTTAGGGCATGTTTTTAAAGGTGAAGGTATGACAGATAAAGACACACGTCACTGTGTCAATTCACTCTCTTTAAACTTTAAATCAAACGACTAAGTTCACACCTTTACTCTTCACTTATTTGCGAAACACTTTCTAAATGTTTCGCAAAATCTTCTGGTCCTATAAATCCTGTTAATGACTTTTCAGGCAATAAATTCCCCTCTTTATCAAAAAATATCATGTTTGGCGTACCAAAAAGATCAAACTTTTTAAGCAGAGCCTTATCGTCATCATTATTGGCCGTTAGGTCTACTTTAATAAAGGTAAATTTTTTAAGTTGCTCTTTTACCAAAGGATGAGGAAACGTAATCTCCTCAAGTTCAGTACATGCGGTACAAGAGTCTTTCCCAAAATCAACCACAACAGGTTTATCCGAAGCGGAAACTTCTTTCATTAGACGTTCAACAGTATAGCCTAACGCCCCCATTTTATCTTCTACCCTATCTATGGCTACTGCTTTACTAGAAGTAAATCTTTCAAAAGGTCGTAACATCGAATTCGCACCACTTACTGCCCCTATAAACAATGAGGCACCATACAGTAACATGGTTAACGCAAAAAGCTGAAAAAGTTTTGTAGCCCCTTTTGTTTGGCTGCTGTCATTGAATACTCCCATATAGATAGCTGTACCCATAAAAAGAAGTGCCCACAACACAAGTGTCACGCCATCAGGTAAAATACGCGAAAGCATAAATACTGCCAATACCAACATCATCACACCAAAAACCTGTGAGATACGTGTCATCCAACCACCCGGTTTAGGCATAAATTTACCAGCTCCTATCCCTACAAGTAAAAGAGGCATACCCATACCCATACTCATCATAAACAGTGCGGCACCGCCAAGCAATGCATCTCCAGTATGTGAGATAAATATCACTGCTCCTGAAATAGGTGCTGCAGTACATGGACCCACTATCAAGGCAGAAAGGGCACCCATAATAGCTGTTCCCAAGATACCTTTACCTTGTGCTTCATCACTTGTTTTGCTTATCTTTGTCTGCCAAGAAGAAGGTAAACCGATTTCATAATAACCAAAAAGTGACAAAGCAAGGGCTACAAATACACCTGCAAAAATTGTAAGTACCCATGGGTTTTGCATAGCAGCTTGTAAATCTGCACCAAGGAGACCTGCAACCAATCCTACAAGCGTATACGTCAAAGCCATAGAAAGTACATACACCAATGAAGTAAAGAATGCTCGCATCACTGAAGGTTTTTCATCCCCTTTTTGTTGTGAAATAATGATAGAAGACAAAATAGGAATCATAGGGAAAATACAAGGAGTAAGTGACAGTAATAATCCAAAAACAAAAAAGATAAAAAGTACAAAAATAGAACTTTCATTTACTAAAACATCTACAATTTTAGACACATTTCCTTCTTTTACAAGCTGAGAAATCTTATCAAACAAACCTAATTCCGCACCTTTAAAAGTAAATGTTTTTTTAATAGGCTGATAACATATACCTGCATCCGAACAACCCAAAAGCTCAATTTCCAGGGTATAGTCACCCTTTACTTTGGACTCTATCTCTTTTATAGGAATATTGACAAGTATCTGCTTTTCAAAAACCATATCACCATCAAAATCATGTGATTTGGGTTTCTTTACATCTAACTTTATTTTCTCAGGAGAGATAATACGATACTGTAAGGTATTATCGTCATACACATGTATCTTGTCTGCTATCGTTATCGTTGTCTCTATGACACCATCTTTTAAAACTGCAGAAACCTGAAATGCTTCTTCAGGTGACAAAAATTTCTGTTTCTTTAAAGCACTATCAAACCCAGCAGATAAATAGGTAGAAAAAAGTAAACTCACTAGAAGTAACTTTTTGATTAAATTATGCATTTTCTCTCTTTTGTGTTAAACTTTTATAGTATTCTATTGTAGTATTTGTGTATAAGCTGTGTAATATTATCAAAAATGTATTAATACTTTATCAATAAAGGTAAACAATGGCCAATCGTCTTAAAAATGAACATTCACCCTACTTACAACAGCATGCTGATAATCCTGTAGACTGGTACCCATGGGGAGAAGAAGCTTTTCAAAAAGCACTCAAAGAACATAAACCTGTTTTCCTCTCTATTGGCTATAGCTCCTGTCATTGGTGTCATGTTATGGAACATGAATCTTTTGAAGATAAAGCAACAGCAAAACTATTGAATACGCATTTTATTTCCATAAAAGTTGACCGCGAAGAGCGTCCTGATATCGACAAACATTTCCAAGAAGTATACCAGCTTATGAATGGACGTGGAGGAGGATGGCCCACTTCTATTTTTTTAACCGAAGACCTTAAACCATTTTATTCAGCCACATATATTCCTGATGAACCAAAATATGGCATGATGAGCTTTTCATCACTTTTAGAGGTCATTGCAGACAAGTATCAAAATGAAAAATCTGTGCTCGTGAATGAAGCAGATAAAATTTTACATTTTCTCAACCCCAAAGAAGACAAAATCCAGGCAACAAAACTTGACAGCAGTATCATTAACAGAGTTATTGAACAAAGTAAACAACTTTTTGACTCTGAACATGGAGGCTTTAACAAAGCCCCCAAGTTTCCGCAGGCTTCTACACTAGACTTGCTCCTAGACCTGTATAAAATCACAGGAGACAAAGAAGCACTCAACATGGCTGTTTTTTCACTCTCTTCTATGGCAAAAGGTGGATTGTATGACCGGGTGGAAGGTGGGTTTTGTCGATATTCTACTGACAATGAATGGCTTATTCCCCATTTTGAAAAAATGACCTATGACAATGCTTTACTTTCAGAAGTGTATCTCAAAGCATATCATGCTACAGGACAACACTTTTATAAAGATGTTGCTTTTGACACTATTGACTTCATGATAAAAAAAATGAGCAAAAAAGGCTTATTTTACTCAGCGTCTGATGCAGACACAGAAGGAGAAGAAGGAAAGTATTTTGTTTATACTTATGATAAAGCATTACGTTCTTTTGAAAAAGCAGGTATCCCTGACAAAGTTCATACAAAACTTGCAGCTGCTTTACACATCACCAAAAAAGGGAATTTTGAGGGTAAAAATATTATACGTGTAGATGATCCTAAAGGTTTAGATATTCCCTATTACGAGGAAGCCATTCAAGCACTGAAAAAGCGTAGAGAAAAACGTATTTACCCGTTTATAGATACCAAAATCCTTGTCTCTTGGAATGCTATGATGATAAAAAGTATGTTTAAAGCAAGCCGTGTAGATAAAAAATATCTTCCACTTGCTATCAACTCACTTGATGCACTCTTACAAAGTATGTATATCAATGGTGAACTTTACCACTCTACGCTCATAGGTAAAAAACCAAAGATAAAAGCTTTTCTTGAAGACTTTGCCTATTTAAGTGAAACCCTTATAGAAGCCTATGAAAGTACTTTGAATGAAGTCTACCTTGTTACTGCAACGAAACTAGCCAACAATGCTATAGAAAAGTACTTTGAGAAAGGAAAATGGAAATTCTCACGAGGAGAGTTCGAGACCAATGCCGATATTTATGACAGTTCTTATCCTTCTTCTATCTCTACTATGATTGGCGTGTTATACAGTATTTCATCTTTAGTAGATATCGTTTATAAAAAATTTGTCTTTAAAACCCTAGAGGTATTTTCATATGATGTGATGCGCCAACCCATTTCTACACCACGTATGACTCGTATGGTAATACGTTATTTAAAAGATGATGTGATTATCAAAGCCAAAGAAGATAAACTCAAAGCACATATCACTGAACTCGATACCCTTGCGCATCCTTTTTCATTACTTAAAAATGATACCAATGATGGCTATATGATATGTAACTCCAATGCCTGTTTTGGACACGAAAAAGATTTTTCTGGAGTCATTGAGGTACTTGAAAAAAGACAATGAGACTTTTATCTCTTTTTTTACTCCCAATGCTCTTATGCTCTGGTAAGATGCAAACCCGTACCCAAGCACTTATGGGTACGTTTGTCCATATTACACTCCCTGAACAAAACAATCGACAAATCTCACAAAGCTTTATGCGTATACAGGAGATAGAACATTCTCTCTCTAGTTATGATACACAATCCCTAGTCTATAAACTAAATCATAACCATACAGTCATTTATGATACCTATTTAATCCAGGCTATTCAAGAGTCAAAACAGTATTACCAGGATACCTATGGATATTTTGACATTACGATAGGGTCTATCTCCAAAAACCTGTATCACTTTGGGGAAGAAAACAGTACTGTGCCGGCTAAAGAAGCACTACAGCAGGCAAAGATAAATATAGAGTCTATACACATACATCCTCGTACTATCACTACAGATACAAACATTACCATAGACTTAGGTGGCATGGGGAAAGGCTACGGAGTGGATAAGACTGCGGAGTTTTTAG
>JALSHU010000003.1 GCA_026982075.1 Sulfurovum sp.
AAAGCTTCGTTTATCTCGACTATTTCCATATCATCCATACTTAGCCCCGTCTGTTTAAAGAGTGTATGTGTAGCAAACACGGGTCCCAGTCCCATACGCTTAGGCTCTAGCCCCTCATAGGCATAGTCACGTAAATACCCCAAAGGCTCTAGACCTCTTTTTTTGGCTTCACTCTCGCTCATCAGTACTACCCCTGCTGCTGCATCTGTAATCTGTGAAGAATTACCCGCTGTGACTGTACCATTTCTTCGGTCAAAAAAAGGTCGTAAACGTGCCAGTTTTTCTATGGTTTGACTCTCACGTATACCGTCATCGAAGTCTAGGTACGCACCTTTATGTGTGTCATACACCACAGCCATACTCTCTTTGGCAAAACGTCCAGAATCTTTGGCTTTTGCAGCCTTCTGGTGACTCTCTAGTGCAAACACATCTTGTTCTTCTCTACTGATGCCAAAGTCTTGTGCTAGTACCTCTGCAGTATTCCCCATAATCAGCCCACTCACAGGGTCAGTAAGCCCAGACATAAGCCCCACGATGGGTTTGAGAAAGGCAGGTCTAAAACCCAGTAAGGCACGTACCTTATCCACTGCCGTTTTAGATGAAGCCAGTTTGCTAAAAAGTCCTGTCATCTTCTGACTATACACCAAAGGAATGTTAGACATAGATTCTACCCCACCACAAACATACACCGTCCCCTCACCTGCATAAATGCGAGAGACCGCTGTGGTGATGGACTCCATACCAGACGCACAGTTACGATGTACAGTAAGAGCAGGTGTACTCTCAGGAAATCCTGCACGCAAGGCTATCACCCTAGCAATGTTCGCCGCATGTATAGGCTGAGCCACATTACCGATGATGACTTCATCTACCTCATCCACATCCACAGGAGAACGAAGCATAAGCTCTCGAAACAGCGTAGCTCCCAGCTCATCTGCGGGCATACGAGCAAACTTACCACCTGCTTTTGCCATAGGTGTACGTAGCCCATTGATAATAGCGATACGTTCTTTTTGAGTATTTGTTGTTGTAGGTTTTGTCTTCATGGGGTTATCCTTTTAGACTGTATATCATAGTATAAGGTTATTTGTGTGTATTAGGTGTGCAAATTCCCGAACATTACACATGCCCCTCATACATCCTCTCTATCTCCTCAGCATACTCTTCCATCAAATGACTTTTTGCCAGTTTCATGGAGGGTGTGAGGTGTCCGCCTTCTATACTTAGTTCATCTGAGATGATATGGTAGGCACGTACCTTTTCCCAGTGGTTTAGCTTCTTGTTAAGCTTGGCTATAAACTTGGCTGTCATGATTCTAAACTTGTCCGACTCTAGAGCTTTAAGCGCTGTGGTTTTCATATCTGTAGCAAGCCTACCTAAAAACTCATGTTCTATAAAAAGCAGTGCCGTCACATATGGTCTGCCATCTCCTAGCACTAAGGCATGTTCAAACCAGCCATTACTGGTAAGTTTCTGCTCTATATACACTGCTGTCACATACTCCCCAGTAGAGGTCTTTAATAATTCTTTGGTACGTCCCGTGATACTCACATACCCCTCTTCATCTATACTGGCTAAGTCTCCTGTATGAAACCAACCCTCTTTATCTATGGCTTTGTCTGTAGCGTCTGGGTTATTATGGTAGCCTCGCATAACGTTAGGACCTTTGACGAGCAGTTCTTTTTGGGGACTAAGCATCACATCTACATGAGGAAAAGCTTTACCCACAGTACCTATCTTGTTGGCTTCAGGCGTGTTTGCTGCTACAACAGGACTGGTCTCAGTCAACCCATAGCCTTGGTAAAGCGGTATGCCTATATTTAGATAAAAATTATAAAGTGCATCTGGTAGAGCTGCACCACCACTTATCATCATACGCATACGCGTACCAAGGGCTAGACGTAGCTTTTTGTACACGATAGCATCTAAGAGTTTATCTATGATGCCTTTAGGTGCATACGGGTCTGTCGTAAGTCCACGATGAAACGCCAAGCTTACCAATGCCTTTTTGATGAAACTGCCCGCCATCGCTTTGAGTTTCATCTTGAAAAATACTTTTTCAAGAAGTCGTGGTACGACTGTCATTACAGTAGGGTTTACCTCTTTAAGTAACACCCCTACATTCTTCACATCATCTGCAAAATAGACTGTAAGTTCTTGCGAGAGATAAAAATGCATCACCATACGCTCAAAGATATGTGCTAGAGGCAAAAATGAAAAGGCTATGTCTGTCTCTTTATCAAAATGGTAGTTTTGCTCTGTAGCATGTATCTGAGAGATAAGATTGGCATGGGTGAGTTCCACACCTTTAGGTGTACCTGAGGTTCCTGAGGTATAGACAATAGTGGCTAAGTCATCAGGCTCTATACGCCCTAAAAGCTCATCAAAAAGTGCAGGATTGGCTTTGTCTATCTCTGCTCCTAGTCTTAGTAAATCATTTAAACATCTGTAGCCACTCACTTCGTCAATATAGATAACTTCTATACTTTTGTCCACTTGGTGTATAAGATTTTTTTGTGTTTCATTTTCTATAAAAGCCGTATGAATGTTCGCATCTAAAAACTCAAAGAGCAAGTTTTTAGATGATATGTTTGTAAACAACGAAACAGACACTGCCCCACAAAGCATCAAAGCATAATCAAGCATAATCCAGTGTGCTGAAGGGGCAATAGCAATAGCAACTTGTTTGTCTCGCCAATTATTGTCATTAAAAGCTAGGGTGAGGTAACGTATATCTCGTAAAAAGTCTTCTTTAGAAAAGCTCTGCCAGACACCCTCTTTTTTATGATGCAAGAAGTCTGCTTTAGGGGCGGTACTTTCAAGATGTCGGTACAATTCTCCAAAATGTCTAAATTTGTCATACATAGCGTCTCCTTTAAAGAAACAAACTGTGCTAAGTATAAATCAAATGTGTGTATTAGGTGTGCAAAACGCTTTTATGCCTTTAGTTTCTGTAATTGTTTTTCACCATACCACCACAAGAATATTGCTGAAGAAAATATAATCATATCCAAGCCTATCCAAAGAGAGAGTATCCCCAACCCTACCCATGCCAATATAGAAAACACAATCACTGGGGCGAGTACTTGTCTGTAGATGCTTATGGGCATAATAACATTAGGTTTAGCAATGCCTTGGAGCATCGCAATGTAGATAAATATTACCACGAACCCATAAGATGCCACACCACTCACACGCAAATACAATGCTGTTTGTTCTATAACCATTACATCAGAGCTAAGCAGGCCTGCAAAAAACTCCGCAAACAGTAAAAATGCACTCACACCTATAGTACTCAATACCCATCCATACCGAAGAGCCAAGTGCACAGTAGGTGCAACACGGTCATATGCTTTTGCACCATTGTTTTGTGAGACTATTGCAAGTGCTGCGATGTTTAATCCGATGACGGGCATAAGAAATATCTGCTCTATACGCATCCCTATACCAAAGGCTGCCACAGCTTCTTTCCCAAAAGGTGCTACAAAATAAGTGATGATATACATACCAAATGCCATCATAAACATGTTGACACTAGGTGGCAAACCTTGTTTTAAAATATCTACCAATACAACACTATCATGACGATACGCAGAGAACCCACACCATAGTTTTGTCTTTTTTAGTTTATAGAGTAAATAAGCCATAGTAATACACTCAGATATCACCGTAGCCATCGCAATACCCTCCACTCCCATAGAAAAATACTCTATAAACATATAATCCAGACCTATGTTTAGAAATGCAGTAACTATCAGCACATTTCTAAATGACTTGGTATCTCCTACAGCATTAAGCATAGCATTAAAAAAGAACGCACCCATAAAAAACACTGAAGCATAAAGTATGATATTAATATAGGCTAATGTTTCTTGTACATACGAAGGGTCACCCAAAGCTTCTACCAAATAGGGCACTGACATCACGCCAGCAACAGAAAGCAACACAGACAAAAACAGAGCAAACACCATAGCGTTGAGTGCAATATGCTGTGCTTTTAGCACATTTTTTTCGCCCAAGGCATTGCCCACCAAAGAAGTCACAGCTTCAGACATACCTATACCGATAGCAAGTATCATAAAAAATATAGATGCAGATAAAGAGAGTGCAGCCAGTGCTTGTGTAGAGATAAGCCCTGCAAAAAAGGTATCAGTGACGTTGAACATCGTATGGAAAAAGTAGCCCGTAACAGCGGGAACAGAGAGTGTTACAATGTGCTGTTTGATATTTCCTTGGGTAAGGTCTAAGTGCATGGTCTATCTTTATAATGAAAGTCAACCATACTACTTGAGGGAGGCTTTACTTTGGCTAAAAGAATCCCCGTTGCTTTTTTAGCAATAAT
Organism: Sulfurovum sp.; assembly: GCA_026982075.1. Classification (GTDB taxonomy): domain Bacteria; phylum Campylobacterota; class Campylobacteria; order Campylobacterales; family Sulfurovaceae; genus Sulfurovum. The sequence continues at coordinate 4,343 of JALSHU010000003.1, forward strand.
CCAGCAACATCCCATCTTTGACTGCTTGCATAGACTCTTTCCCTACAAGACGCTCAACAATAGCTAGACCAAAGCACACAGCAGTCCCTGGTCCTTGTGAAGTAATCACATTTCCGTCGGTCACTACCTTAACATCATCTCTGTATCCTGGATGGTCTATCTCTTCTTTGGCTCCAGGGTAGCAGGTATAGTCATTACCAAGTACCCCTGCTTTTTTAAGTACAAAAGGAGCTGCACACATAGCCCCTATGATTTTCTTGGCTTTAAACTCTTGCACGAGTTCTATGACACGTCTGTTTTCAGCCAATGCATAGGTACCATCCCACCCACCAGGGAGTACCATCATATCGAAGTCATCAGAAATGACATTTTTAAGAGCAGTATCTGCTTTAACACCTATGCCATTTGCTCCTGTGACAACTTTACCATGAGATAATCTATCATCAATGTACGCAATACGCACTTCTATGCCTCCACGTCTCATAACATCTATAAGACCTACCGCTTCTACTTCTTCAAATCCTTCTGCCAATGGTAATAATACTGCTGCCATAGCTTCTCCTTTAGTATGATTAGAATTTTATGGGTCTGAATGCTGTTGATTCAACTTCTTTGAAACCCATTTCTTTGAAAATTTCTACTATCTCTTTGTCTAGTTTTTGATTATATTCTATACGAGCTTTATCTTTTATGTCAAACATCGTTAACCAGTTTTGTAATCTAGGCATACCAACGACTAACTTGTTAGTCCCTTTTTGTATATACATGTATATAGTACAAGGTGCGAAGACTGCTGTGTCAGGCCGTGCACCAGCATTGTCAAACATTGTGTATGAATATTTAAAATGGCAAAGAGAAAATGTCCAAAACTCATCCATATGTGGCAGTAAATTTGAGCCATCAAATGTCTCTTTAAAATTAAAAAATCCAGCCATTATGTACCCTTTTGTCTCAAATGCCTCTTCAACTTTTTCCTGAATCTCATCTACAAAATCCATTAATTTTTCAGGCCTCTTAAACTCAAGCTCAAAATTCATCATGGTATCTGCTGCAGTATTATCGTACGTTTCATATGTCATTTTTGCATGAGGGAAATTGTTGATAATCAATGCATCAAGTTTAGCCATACTCTTCCTATACCCATTCATAACTTCTTTGTTTGTTGTACCAAGCATATCAAATACCGCTTCTGTGGTTAAATGTGAAATAATCGTTTCATTCTTGTCTTTATGCTTATACATAAGTAAGTTAAAAGGGTTAAACCCCGCAAGTGTGGGGTCAATGTTCAATAAAGGTTTGACTGATTTTTTATCCACAATAGTCATAAAAGAGAGTAAATCCAATGTTGTAGAACCATACATTTTTTGATAGACTTTATGTACATTCTTTCGTGGATCAGGAGAGAGGAAGCCAAGAGGTTTTAGCTGTTCATCCATCATGTTATTATATGTTTTTTCAGCGTTGCCTGGTATGGTATACACTATAATAGATTTTTTACTTGTAGTTTGTATATCATCTGCTATTGTCTTTTCAACAGAATAAAGTCCCGTAAGAACTCCCATGACCAAAAGCATCATACCAAATGTTTTTTTCATACTATTTACCTTTTTATTTATTATATAAAGTGTAACATTTATTTTTAATAAATTATCTCTTAAATAGTTACTTTAACATACATCCCTGGGAAAATATTTTTCTTACCTTGATCAAAATGTATACGCATCTTAATCTTATGTGTCATTGGATTCGCATCAGGTACAATCGCATGAATCACTCCTGTGGTTTGATAGTTTACAGAAGGTATCTCAACATCTACTTTTTGTCCCACATGCACTCTTGAAATAATGCTCTCAGAAATAGAAACATCAACTTCCAAACTTTCCATATCTACCAACATAATGGTTAACATGCCGGGCATCACCATATCCCCTACTTTAATATTACGTTTCACCACAATACCATCTGAAGGTGCTTTCATTTTGATATAATTATATGTACTCGCTAGTTGTTTTGCCCTGATATTTGCTTCTTTGACCATCACTTGCATCGACTTTAACATCGTTTCCACATTAGCAGCTTGCGCGTCGACATCCAAAACATCTTCAAAGTCAATCTTATCTTTACCTTTATACGTCGTTCTAAGTCTTATTTTCTTTTTGTTTAACCTATGAAGTTTATCACGCCAAAACTCAACCATTACTTTTGTCTGTTCCAAAATAAGATCTGCCTGCATTTTCATCATGTCGAATTCTGCTGATTCCATCTCATATAAATCATCATCACGCTTTACCCTGTCACCGATTTTAACAAATACGTGTTTAATATAGCCCATAAATCTGCTGCCGATCATCTGTTGACCATCCGAGACTACTGTACCAGTTAACTTAATGGGACTCTTTGTATTTAAGTCTATTACACTTGCCTGCATATAAAGAGTTGTTAGCAATATGAACCATATACCTTTTTTCACTTTCATAACCTTTTCATACAATCATACATAAAATAAATCACAACAGACAGAGTCTTACAATATTTTTTATCATAATATTTTTAAAATTGTACCTAAATAACACTAAATCAATAGTATTGATGGGTCTAAAAATAAAGTAAGACTATATAGTAAGTTTTAAATATATTATATATTTTTATTAAGTTTAAGTTATATTTAATATAAAATATTATATAATTCCAAAATAAAAATTTAGGGGAAAAAACCATGAAAACAGTAATAAAAACATCCGTAGCCGTAGCTGCACTATTGGGCACAAATGTACAAGCAGACTTTAGTTTTGGAGATATGTTCAAAGATATGAAAGAAGCTGCAACCAGTATGAGTACAGACGCTAAAGACAGTGTTAAAGTAATGACAGATGGTGCAGTTGAAACATCTAAAAGTGCAGAAAGAACAGTAACAAATGTAAGTGAAGATGCTAAAGATTCAACTGTTAAAATATCAGATGACATCAAAACGATGGAAGTGAACACTTCATCTGCTGCAACAACCGCAACAACCTCTGTATCCTCTGATGCTAAAGACTCAGTTAAAACCACATCAACTGATATGAAAGACTCAACTGTTTCAGTATCTAAAGATGCAACAACATCAGTAAAGACAGTATCTGACAATGCAAACTCAACAGCAACAACAGTTTCCAATGATTCAACTACCGCTGTCAAAACAACTACTGATAACGCTTCTTCGACTGCAAAAACAGTTTCTAATGATTCAACAGCATCAGTAAAAACTGTATCTGATAATGCAAATGATTCTGTTAGAACTATATCTGAAGAAGACTATGCAGAATACATGAGACTCAAAAACGCTACAAAATAAATCTCATCATACCACTCTTTTAAGCTACCATTTTATTTGGTAGCTCTCTTTTCAAGACTTTTTATCATAACTTATTTTTATTATTTTTATCATTTTTGTGTTAAACTATTGTTTATCATCACCAAAGGATACACTTGAAAAATCTATGGATGCTTATTCTGTTTACTGCCACCGTATTAATGCCTACACTTTTATGTAGTGTAACACTTCCGACAAAAGAAACCAGTATGAACAAAAACCTTGCAGTTTTTTATTCTCATACCGGGAATATGGAAAAGAAATATAATACGTTTATAGAAAAAAAACTACAACACATTGGCTTCAATGTAACAAATCCGCATAAAAGAGTCAATGACCAATATGAAAAACAATATGGCTCAACAGTTTTAGATGTACTCAGTTTCATGCCTATTGTGAATGATAGTGCTATTTTACCTCTACTTAACATTGACCCCCGTATTGCTGGATTTGCCCCATTTAATATGCTTATCTATAAAAAACTAGATGAGAATATCACATATATAGGTCACTTACTTCCAGAAGTCATGTTAGATATCTTAGACATCAGAAATGAAGAAGTACGAAAAACTTTTTCTTCAACATTGAAAGCCCTTGATGAAACAACTACCCAAGAGATAGGTGGTAATATTTCATATTTACAGTATCATACACTTCCTAAACAGACGATGATTCACTATGCATATGAATTTCAAGCCCCTGAAGATTTAGATGACTTTATCAGTGAATTTCAAAACACTTTTGAACTTGCATTTATAAATAAAGGCTATCTCATTGCAGGCTTTCATGACTTTATGGATGCCACAGATGATGCAGAAGAAATACTTTCTAGTTATGATGCTTTTTGGACATATTCTCTTTGTCATCTCGAGTTTTCATACAACATGTTTGATACACAAGGAGCAAGACCAGAGGCAGGGATATTTGCTCCTTGCACTATATATATGTATATACCAAAAGGGACTAACAAAATTGTTCTTGGCATGTATCAACTTCAAAATTGGTCTCATACACTTAATATCAAAAATAAAAAACGTTTACGTCTTGTAAAAAAATTAGATACCCAAATACCTACTATCCTTAAAAACCTAGGCATGCAAGCCATACCCAATACAAATCCTCTTCTGACACCCCACAATGATATACCCTCTGAAGATGTATCCATGCAGCATATAAAAGTAGGTGACAAAACACTAAATATTCAAATCCCCAAAGTACCTACTGTTCCTAAACCCAAACCTAGTATCTCCACATTCATATCCAATAGAGGTACCAATTTTTCAAAACATATACCCCCAAACCATCAATCTTCATCTACAAATATCGGTGAAGCCCATCACGGGAAAATTTCTGCCTATCTCCGCACAGATTTCTTAGATGAACATACCGTAGAAGAAAAACTTAATGCTGCAGGGTTCGATGTTTTGTCTGTATATCCAGTGAATAAACAAGAAGACCTTATTTCCATAGTCTTTAGCAATGAATCGTTACTAGAAATAGCCAGTAAACCTAACAGAGGCTTTATGGCATCTTTACGTATCCTTATAGATAAAAAAGATAAAAAACTAAGTATAACCAACCCTTTATATATGGCAAAAGGTTTTTTACAAGAGGAGTTTAATGAAAATAAAATAAAAAATATTTTATCCCAACTCATCACAAAATTTCCTCACTTAAAAAACTCTAAAGATACATTACCCTATCAAGATTTAGCACAATACCAATTCATGAAAGGGATGCCTAGGTATGAAGATATGATTGAAGTTGCTTCAGGCGATGATTTACTTCAAAAAGTAAAAAAGAATAAAAACGTTGTCTTTACACAAACATTAAAAAATGGTGCAACACTCATAGGTATTAAACTAGGAAAAAGAACACGCCAATTTACTAAAAGAATAGGCAGAAACAATGCTGCTCTATTACCATACCCCATACTCATTGAGGAAGGTAAAGCCAAAATTCTTGATCCCAAATATTATATCTCATACATGTACCCTATGCTTAGTATGACTGAGTTTATGACAATAGCCACTATCCCTGATGCAATCATCAAAGAGTGTGAAAAAGTTTTTAAGAAACCATAGATGACGTTAGGCTACTTCTCTTTATCACTATTTTCTTCTTCTAGTCTCGGATCTCTACCCGATCTTCTATCAAAAGGTATAATATTCTCTTGACTATCAGTTAAAGGGAACTGTACCTCTTCTTGTTCAAACCTACGGTCTTGTTTTGTTCGAAGTATATTAATATCACTGATTGACTTTTGATTTTGAGCATCTACTATCTTTTGCATCATTTTAAGATCTTTTTTAGTGAGCCTTAATGCTGCATCAACCCAAATCTTAGTGATATCTATCAACTCATCATAGTCTAATTGTTGATATCTATGTCTTGCAGCCTGTATCGCCTGCATACCATTAAAAAGGCGACTGTTTCTTTTCATATATTGATTCACAGCCTTTTCACCCTCACCTTTTTTTGCTACCGTTGTAATGACACCCATCTCATAGAGTGTTTGTGCATCATAGATTTTTCCACTCGAAATAATTTCTTCAGCCTTCTTAACACCAACAGACCTTGCTAAAAAACTATAAGCACCCATGCCTGGAATAAGATTAAACCTTATCTCAGGCATGCCCATTCTACTTTGTTCTTCTGCTATACATACGTTATAAGAGATAGCTCCCTCAAAACCACCACCCAGAGCTATTCCTTCAACAAGTGAAATAGTTGTAATAGGTAAATTTAAATTTACTGCATTTGCATAAACGATATCAATACATATCTTCGCATATATAAAAAGTGTATCTCTATCTTTATTTTCAATCAATTCAGAAAATAAATTTAAATCACCACCATAATTATAAATTTCTGGTGTCTGAGATGCATTTACAAAATATTTTACTGGAGTTTTGGGTTGCATATTATTGACTTCAAAATAGGATATGATATCTCGTTGCAATTGTCGAAACTCCTTAAGTAATTCTATACTATAACATGGACGTACATTTGGTTTTGTATAACTCCAAATTGCTTCTGTTTTAGGATCATAGCGTACTATGATTTCACCTCGGTCTCGTAATAAATTATGAAATTCTTTATCCATACACTCTCTTTACTTTAAATTATTAAATATTACTAGTATTTTATCAGCTTCCATTGGTTTATAATATAGATATCCTTGCATAATATGGCACCCCATACCCAATAAAAAAACCTCTTGTTCTTTTGTCTCAACCCCCTCTGCAACGATACCTAGATGCATACTTTGTGCCATAGAAACTATCGCGTGTACAAGTGCTTCATCTTCTTGATCCCCTGGGATATCATTGATAAAAGTTTTATCTATTTTCAGTCTATTCACTGGTAATTTCTTCAAGTAAGACAAAGATGAATACCCTGTTCCAAAATCGTCTATAGCCAGGGTAACACCCAATCTTCTTAATCTCTTTAGAACCATAATAGCTTGACCAAATTGCTGCATAGCATACCCTTCCGTAATTTCAAGCTGTAACCAATCTTTTTTAAAGTGTGTCTTATCCAAAATATTTTCTATTTTAGAAACAAGTCCCTTATGTCGTAACTGTTTTACAGAGAGATTTACTGACACGCATGGAGGAGAAAATCCTTGTTTTTCCCAAAGTATCAATTGATCTGAAACTATATCTAAAACCTTTTCGCCAATTTCTATAATTATAGAACTACTCTCAGCTATATGTATAAATTTATCTGGAGAGAGTAAGCCCAGCTTAGGATGTTGCCATCTTAGTAATGCCTCCATCCCCACTAAGGTATTTGTGTTTGCATCAATAATAGGCTGATAATAAACAACAAATTCATTTCTCTGGAGTCCCTGTCGCATGCTTGTTTCCAAGGAAACTCGTTCAATTGCCTGTTCTGTCATTTCATGTTTATAAAAATGAAATAAATTATTTCCTTCTTTTTTAGCACTGTACATCGCAGAGTCTGCACACTTTAATAATGACTCTACATCTTCACCATCCACAGGATAAATACTTACTCCTATACTTACACTTACATATAATTCATGTTGTTTGATTAACATAACTTTACCTAATATTTGGATGAGCTTTTGTGCAATTTCACCTACTTTATACATATCATTTAAATCTTCTAAAAGTAGAGTAAATTCATCTCCACCTAAACGAGCCAAAGTATCGGATTGTCTAATGTTTTTTTGTAATCTTTTGGCTACAACTTTCAATACTTCATCACCTATATGGTGTCCTAATGAATCATTAATCTCTTTGAAATTATCAAGATCAAAAAATAAAATTGCTAACTTTTTATTGACTCTTTGTGCTTTATCTATAGAATGTTTTAGTCTATCATTGAAGAAAATACGGTTAGGAAGACCTGTAAGCATATCATAATGGGCAAGGTGTTCAAAAGCATCTTTTTGTCTCTGAAGCTTATTTGCACTATCTAGCAATTCAAGATTACTTTTTTGATACACTAGAATACGTTTTTGAATTTCTTTTTTCACTTTTTCTTCGAGCTTAGAATTTATATCATAAAGTTTTTGTCTTGTGTCTAATTCTCTTTGCTCATACAAATTCACAACTGTGGTTCCTATTAAAAGTATAACTATAGCAAGAGTCAGTGTATATGTATCTAAACTTGTATCTACAATGTATTCAAGTCCTAGTATTGTACAAAGAATCAAAGCAGTTATGGCTAACCCTAATTTTCTACCTCCAAGAAAAAAAGAAAAAATAATAATAACCAGGAACCATGTAAAACGAATTTGTTCTGTGGGGTACTTTGTTATTGCTACAGCGACCAATGCAATACTCACTATAGGAAAAATAGGCAGTATCAATTTATAGTTTTCCTGAGACCTTCTAAGAAGATAAATAAAAAATAGATCCAAGGATAAATATATACCATTATATGAAGCAAATACATATTCTTCTCTTACAGATAACAATATTGTCAAAGTACCTACAAATAAAAATATAATAACTAAAGCACTATTCATGAGCATGAATTTTGATTTCAATTCATACTGATCTCTAGTAAAGTGATATCCGCTAACAAGAATATTTTCAAGGTTCAACATTTCACCCTTAGTATTTATTATATTGAATGAATCATTCTACCTAGAAAATGTCAAATACTCTTGACATTCTTTAAAAATGATTTATTTTGCTTTCTCCAAATATTTGCCTTCAACGGTATCTACCTTTATCATCTCACCTTCTAAAATGTGAAAAGGTACTTGCACCACTGCACCACTTTCAAGTGTAGCTGGTTTTTTACCACCTTGTGAGTCACCTTTAAAGTTAGGTGGTGTCTCCACAATTTTCAACACCACCGTTTGTGGGATTTCAACTGAAATTGCTTTGCCTGCATGAAATAAAATGTCTGCTTCCATACCATCTATCATAAATGCAAAAGTCTCTTTGCCTACTTGCTCATGCGTGAGACCAATTTGGTCAAACGTTGTTGTGTCCATAAACTGAAGAAAATCACCATCATCATATAAAAACTGCATCGTTTTTTGTTCAAGCTCAGGTGTATCAAATTTGTCACCTGCGTGTACTGTCTTTTCAATCACCTTACCCGTCTGTAAGTTCTTCACCTTCATGCGTACAAATGCTGCACCTTTTCCTGGTTTAACATGATGAGCCTCTATGACTTTGTAAGGATTTCCAGTAATTTCAACCCTTACCCCTTTTTTAATATCACCCATACCGACTGTAGCCATAAATAGTCTCCCTTAAATAAAAATTCAAACGATTATAACAAATACTTAATATAAAGAGGGTAAATTACACCCTCATGTGCATAAATACCCATATGATATCTATATACTTAATTTTTATCAAAATCCATTGCTTTTGCATTATCCATAAGGACAGGAATAAAGAGTAAAGAAACAAATACAGCAGCTACCGTACCAGAAATAAGTGCCACTCCAAGTCCGCCAAAAACGGGATCTCCTGCAAGTAAAGCTGATCCTAAAATAATAGCAACAGCCGTTAACATTATCGGCTTGGCTCTTGTTGCTGCTGCGACTGCTATAGCTCTACGTTTCTTCATATTTTCATGTTCCATGAGAGACTTTGCAAAATCAATAAGAAGCAGTGAGTTACGTGAAGAAATTCCAATCAACGCTATAAACCCTATCAAGGATGTAGCCGTAAGGAAAAAAGTCTCCGACGTGAACCAGTTGGCTACCCAATGCCCTACAATCACACCTATCAGTGACAAAAATGAACCCAAAAGAACAATACCACTAATAGCAAAACTTTTATAATAAATAACCAATAACAAGAAAATCAAAATCAGTGCAGAAATAAATGCGCCTCCAAGGTCTCTAAACGTATCTAATGATACTTTCATCTCGCCATCCCAGCGTATAAGAAACTGTTCATGCGTCTTTTTATCTTCCAACGTGAAATCAAACATATATGTTGAAAACCCTGCTTTGGTAATAGTATACGCTTCTTTGAATTTTTCTAACATTACATCACGTGCATCCAACAATGGATACACCTGTGACACCATATCTGTCTCCGCGACAACATTAACCATGCGTGAAAGATCTTTATGCATAATCATTGGATTTGATTTGACTTTTCTGATGCTTACTACTTCACTTAAAGGTACCATCATTCCTTTAATATTCATCAAATTCAATGAAGAGAGTTTAGACTCTAAAGCATCAACACTTGAAACTGGTAATTTCTTACTTTCATCATCTAAAATCAAAAATATATTGATTTGATCTGGCGAGTTTTTTGCATTTTTATGGGCAATTACCATACCTTCAAAAGCAAGATACAAAATATTATTCACCTGTTTAACACTTAACCCACTTCGTGCAATCTTTTCTTTATCTGGGACAAGTTCATATTTATAATAATTGTCATCTGCCATAATATCGATATCTACCAAGCCATCTGTCCCACTTAAAACATCTGCAACATCTACAGCAATACTTCTTACTTTTGACATATTGTCTCCATGCACTTCTACAACTATAGATGCCAATGTTGGTGGGCCAGAAGGCTGTTCTATAAATTTAATATTTGTACCCTCTTTTAATGGGGTACATGCATCTTGAATCATTGGTCTTAAACGTTGTACCATTAAAAATGAAGGTTCATTACGATGGTGTTTATCCGTAAGGTTTACCGAAATTTCTGAAACATTTTCTGTACGTTTCATACTTGCACCTTTCACAAGACCCGCATAGTCAAGAGGAATACCTTGACCTAAAAAAAGCTCCAGATGCATGACTTCTTTTTCTTTTTTTAAAAAATCAATCACACAATCACTCACTCTCTTTGTTTCATCTATGGATGATCCAGTAGGTGTGTCTACATAAATAGAAAATGTATTCGCACTTTTACCTGGTAACATTTTAGCCAGCACCAACTTTGTAGGAAACATCATAAGTGAAAGAAAAAAGGCAGCTGCGGTTAAAATAATAACCATTTTTTTCTTTTTTTTACTCTCAAGAATACTAAAAATAAAGTTTTCAAGATTTTTCATTATTTAGTCCCTTCATTGTGTTTTGCTACACTTGAATGATGTTCTGGTTTCTTAAGTAATTTTAAACTCAAATATGGTGTAAAAATATAAGCCACAAAGAGTGATGCAATAAGTGCAACAGGTACATTATATGGTATGGGTTTCATAAAAGAACCCATCATCCCTCCCACAAATGCCATAGGCACCATAGTCAAAATTATTGCCAATGTAGCCACATTGGTAGGTGCTCCGATTTCATCTGTTGCTTCTATCAAAAGTGCATCCATCTCTTTATCTTCTACACCATGACTGTGCAGATGTCTATGTATATTCTCAATCACAATAATCGCAGCATCTACCAAAAGACCAAGAGAAAGTAAAAGCGCAAAGAGGGTGATACGGTTCATAGTCTGTCCCGTCATCCATGCGGTAAAAAGTGTGACTGCCAAAATCGCTGGTACAGTAAACGTCACTATCAATGATTCTTTCCAACCCAGTGCAAAAACCAACATCAGTGCAATAATTATAATCGTAATGATAAGATGACTCATGAGCTCATTCACTGCTTCATTCGCCCTCTCCCCATAATTTCGCGTAATTAAATACCCTACACCCATTTTGCCAAATTCATCTTCATATGATTTCAAAATATCAACAACATCCTCAGCAACAAATACTGCATTAGTTCCAGCCAGTTTAGCGACTGTCATAGTAATCTGATTTTGTTCTTCACCCATATCACTACTATTGTGGTCTTCTCTTAAAACTATTTTAGCCGTTTGGAAATTTTGAATGTCCAAACCTTTTGTTACTTTTGCAACATCCCTTAAATATATGGGAGATCCCATATATTGAGCAACGATTACATCCCCGACATCTTCAACACTTTCAATGGCATTTTTAACCCCAAAGATAACAAGCTGATTATCTTTCGTTTTACCTTTCACATCAGGGACATCTACAGCAACCGATTGCACTGCTTGCATTATCTGTCCTAAAGAGAGGTGATACGCCGATAACCTTCCCATATCAACTTCAATATTGTACTGTGCCTTTCGAGCCCCTTTTAATGTCGTTTTTGCTACTGCATCTACGGCATTAATCTTCTGTTGTACCTTACGTACCAACTCAAAAAGTCTTACATCATTCACATTACTGTTTGCTTTAGGATAAAAAGCTACACTTATAATAGGAATATCAATATCGATATCAAAAGGTTTTATCAGTGGTTGCATAACCCCTTTTGGCATACTGTCCATATTTTGCATTACCTTGTCATAAAGCTTAAGGTTAGAATCTTCTCTATTTTCACCGATATAGTACATCACATTGACAATCCCAACATTATCCATAGCCATACCATAGATATGTTCTATCCCCTTTACCTCACGAAGTTTACGCTCCAAAGGTTTTACAATAATATTTTCAATCTCTTTAGGTGTTGCACCTGGCATTGCCACAACAACTGCACCTCCTGAAATAGCAATCTGCGGGTCTTCCTCTCTTGGCATAATATTGAGTGCCAAATAACCCATAATCAGTAAAAAAGCACCTAATACAATAGTCAAAGGATTATACAGAAAACCTTTTGCCAATTTACCTGCAATATTTACAATGTGATATTCTTTTTTATTTTCCATAGATACCTACTTAATTATAATTTTCACATACATCCCAGGATACACAGATCGATTTTTTGCATCAAACTTCATTTTAATCTTAAACTTATGTGTCATTGGGTTTGAATTTGGAATAATAGAAGTAATTTCACCAACACTCTGTAACCCGATAGAAGGGATTTCTATCTCGACTTTTTTACCTAAACTAATATGTTTTAATTGCGTTTCACTCAACTCGGCAATAATTTTTAATCTACTCAAATCTGTGAGCACTACTGCTGGCATACCAGGAATTGCCATTTCCCCTTCATTCAATCGTTTCTCAACGATTACCCCATCATTGGGGGCATGTATTTTTAAATAATTATACTGGTTCAACACTTCGTCTTTTTTTGCTTCTGCCTGTTTGACCTGATCTTCTGATATTTTTACCATATCTTTTAGGTTTTTTTCTGAAAGTTGCAACATTTCAAATTCATATTTAGAAACCATATTTTTTTTAAATAGTCTTTCATGTCTTGCTAAATTTGTTAGTACATTATTATATTGATTTTTATTCATTTGAAGTGCAAGTCTCGCTTGTGAAATGGCAAGATCAACTTGCCTTTCAGCTGATTCTATCTCTTTGGAATCAATTTCATAAATTAACTGTCCTTTTTGAACAATATCACCTTCAGAAACGGCCATATTTCTAACATAACCCATGTAACGGCTAGTAAGCATTTTTTGGTTATCTGATACCACTGAGCCACTTAGATTAATCTCCACTGCATGAACAGAAGAAATCATAAATACTAAAGTTATTATTTTCATTACTGTATGCTTCACACTTCACCTCCACGATTTAAGTTTAATATATTGTTTAATTGAAATATTTTTGTATTCCGTTCATTTTTTGCAGTTAATAATTTCAGCAGCATTTCCAATTCTTTAGACTGTTTTATCAATACATCAGAAATAGAAACAAGCCCTTCTTTATATCGTGCTCGATAATTTTCATATACTTTTTTCGCAAACCTTAATTGCTTGTTATAACTTTTTATATCTGCATTCTTACTCAAAATCTCAGTTTCAAGTTTTTTTACTTTTAAAGCCACACCCGATTTAGCTAAAGCCACTTGGTCTTGTACTTTTAAAAAATTCACTTTTGCTTTTTCAAGATTTGCATCATCAATTCCACCATTAAAAATATTCCATTTTAACTGTATTCCCACAGTATATGAATCTTTATCTATAAATTCATTCCACAAAATATTATCAGCACTTCCATATTCTCCAAATGCACCAATTGTTGGTAAATAATTAGCCTTTTCTGCATGTATAGCCATTTCAGAAACTTGTAAACCTAAAAGTGCTTTTTGAATATCTATATTATTATCTTCTATCTCATCACTGTGGAAACGTGGCATCTGAGCCATATCACTCATACTAGCGATTGATTTGACCTCTTCATTTAATAAAAATGAAAGAAATTGATAGGCTAAATCTTTATTGAGTTTTGCCTGATTATACATACTCTCTGCCTCTACAAGACGTGCTTGTACTTCAAGAATATCTATCTCTTGTGCATAGCCTTCTGCTTTCATGGAGATAACTATACTTTCAAGTTTTTCTATATTTTTTATCATTTTTGAAAGATTCACAATATAATTCTGAATTAAAGAGATATCATAAAATGCTTTTTTAGTTTGAAAAATTTTTTCATTGAGTAATTTTTGCGTATCATACTGACTCATACGTGCCATTGCTTTTGTAATACGACTGTACTCAGTCAGTTTACCTCCAGTATAAAGTGGTAACATATATGAGATTTTAGTTTGATAATGGTTACGTGCATTAGGATAATTCAGTGCTCTAGGCGCAACAAGTAGTGGATTGGTAGCCCCTGAAGTATCAAATTCTGCAAAACCAAAGTCTCCAAAAGTAGCCTCTCTACTTTGCAGCTTAAAACCAAACACATTACCCGCGTCATTTGAACGCATTCCTGTCAATGAAAGTTCTGCTTTACCATAGTGATAACCTTCAGCAGCTCTTACCTCGTGCGCTTTCATTTGTTCGTTAAATCTAGATATTTTTAATTCCAGATTATTCTCATGTAACATCTTTAAAGCTGTGTCCAAACGTAAGTTTTGCACAGTTGCCATAAGGGGTAAACTTAATAAAAGTAAAATAAAATACTTTTGTATAAACATAATAGTTCTCCTACATTTGTATTAGATATAAACAAATATTATAATTTATATAAGATTATAACGAATATAACTTTTATTTATTATTAAAGGAGAAAAACTTAGACAGAGCGTCTAAGCCCATCAATCAGAGTGCTGCATATCCTACACTGATACAAGCTTCCAAAGACTGTAATGCTTCAATTACTTCCTTTGTCACCTGCCCATCAATACGTACAACCGCCAGTGCCTGCTGTTTATGATCACGCCCAAGCCTGAAATCTGAAATATTTAACTGATTATCTGCCATAATTTTACCTACATCTCCAATCACACCTGGCGTATCTGTATTTCTAAAGAATATCATAGTACCTTTGGGTTCTACATCCAAAATATAGTCATCAATTTCAACAATACGTTGTACATTTTCATCAAATACCGTACCTGCAATAAAGATAATACCTTCTGCAGTTGTCAGTTTGACAGCTATTCTATTGATAAAACCACTTGTATTTGGTGTGACTTCTTTAGAAATTTCGATGCCTCGTTCAGCAGCTACAAATTCAGCATTTACATAATTCACCTGATCTCCAAGTGATTCTGTCAAAACACCAACGGTTGCAAATGTCCCCATAGATTCTAAATGATCAGCTACAGGACCTTCTGCTATCACTCTAATAGACTTTACAGCACTTTTTGTTATTTGTGCAGACATATGTCCTATTTTTTGTACCAACTCAAGATATGGTCGTACAAAATCGGGTAATTCATTTTCTTTAATAGGTAAATTTAATGCATTAGGATACGAAATACCTTTCGCTGCTGCAATAGCATTTTCCGCTGCTTGAATGGCTATATTTTTTTGCGATTCTTTAGTATTTGCACCTAAATGTGGCGTCACCGTTACGTTATCAAGATCTAAAAAAGGATGATCTGTTGCAGGTTCTTTGTTAAATACATCAATCCCTGCCATGGCAATCTTACCATTTTTCAACCCCTCTAAAAGTGCTTCTTCATTGTAAAGCCCACCTCTTGCACAGTTGATAAGGATGACACCTTCTTTCATCTTAGCTATCTCTTCTTTACCAATCATTCCAATAGTCTCAGTATTTTTAGGCGTATGTATTGTGATAATATCACACCCTAAGATGTCTTCAAAATCTTTGGTATACGTGATATCTAAATCTGTCGCTTTAGATGAATCAATATAAGGGTCATATGTAATCACATCCATTTCAAAAGCTTTGGCACGTTTTCCCACCCTTGAACCAATATTACCAAAACCAATAATACCCAATTTTTTATCTTTAAGTTCCGTACCATACCAATCTTGTCTTCTCCAAACACGGTCAAGTTTAAGATTATTGTGGGCATAAGGAAATTTTCTGACGCATGATAGTAAGTGGGTCATCGTAAGTTCAACTGCAGCTATAGTATTTGCTGTAGGTACATTCATAATAACAATACCCTGTTTACTCGAACCTGGTATATCAACATTATCAACACCGACACCAGCACGTACTACTGCGGTGATATTTTTAGCAGCATCTAAAAAGGCCTGATCCACATCCGTTGAAGAACGGGTAATTGCAACATCTGCTAAAGGAATAATTTCTGAAACCAGCTTATCTTTAGCTTCGTCTGCTGCATTGATGAATATAATTTCACTATCATTTGCTAAAATGTCTAATCCATCTTGATGAATATGGTCACAAACAACAATTGTCTTTTTTGACATATAATAACCTTTTATATAAAATTTTAAGTAAATTAAATTTGAGAGAAAGCGACGTGGTCGCGTGAACTCACTTTAGGTGAGTTCACTGAAGTATGATTCAAATGATTATTTTTTAAATTTATCACCAAAAGCATCACCTAGTGTCATGCTGTCATCTTGCTCTAAATTAAGCTTGTCCATTGCTTCTCTTTCTTCCTGACGCTCAAGTTTTTTCACAGAAACTCTAATTCTATCATTATTTACATCGATAAAACTAATCACACCTGTAATCTCTTGACCTTTTTCAATCTCATCAAATTTTAATGGATGAAGATCTTCAGTTCTGATTAAAGCATCTACATTATTTTCAAGTGAAATAAATACACCAAAATCTTTTTTATCTTTTACAGTTCCCGTTACGATAGCACCATTTTTATTGTTTTCAGCAAATGCTTTCACCGGTGATGCCTCAAGCGCTTTTTTACTTAAAGATATTTTGCCTGCATCTCTATCAATTTTGATAATTTTTACTTCTACTTCATCACCTACTTTTAATTCTGATTTAGCATTTTTAGATTTATCCCAAGAGATTTCTTGATTATGTAAAAGACCTTCAATTGCACCCACTTTTACAAAAGCACCAAAATCAGTGATAGAAGTGACTGTACCCTTGACTATGTCACCTACTCTATTTTCAGCTGTAAAAGCATCCATAGGCTTAGGAAGAAGATTTTTAAGGCTTACTCTAAGTCTTCTACCTTCTTTATCAACTTCGATTACTTCAACATTGATTTCTGAATTATTCTCTAAATAATCTTTTGGGTGTTTAACATTTTTATCCCAAGAAATTTCAGACACATGAAGGAAAGCTTCAAGATCTTCTCCAAGATCAACAAACACACCATATGGTTCAATATTTGACACAGTAGCAGTAACCGTATCACCTACACCAATAATAGCATCTATATCAGCCCATGGATCAGGATTGGCATCTTTGATAGAGAGAGAAAGATGTCTTTTCTTTTTATCATATTCTAAAGCAACAACATTTACTTCATCACCCTCTTCAAAATATTTTGAAGGATTGACTGGTCCTTTATGAGATATTTGAGAGTAATGTACAAGTCCATCCATCCCACCAACATCAACAAACATACCATAAGAAGTGATTTTTTTAATGGTTCCTATGACTGGTTCTTTATTTTCAAGTAAGGCACCCACGATTTCATCTGTTTTTGCTTTGTCTCTTTCGATAAGTTCTTTTCTTGAAACAACAACCGAACCTTTATCTTTATCAACTTTCACAATAACAGCTTTTACTTTTTTGCCCTTAGGATCGATTTTAGAAGAAAGGTAAGAGAGTGTACGTGGCATGAAAAATTCTAGACCATCCACTTCTACAACATATCCACCTTTATTTGTCTTAGTTACAATACCTTCGATAATATACTCTTGCTCTTCATCATATTCAGAAATAAACTCATTAAGTGCCACTCTGCTCAATGCTGCTTTATATGAGATACGCCCTCTTCCCATAGTTACAACATCAATGGTGTCACCCACTTTGAATGTAGTATTTCCATCTTCATCTAAGATTTCATCCAATGCGAGGTTTGCATCTCTACCACCACCGATGTCAACGACAGCCAAATTATCTTTTTCATCTATTTTAACAATTGTACCAGTAACCAAATCACTTTTTGACTCTGATTTTTTAAACGATTCCTCAAGCATCGCCTCAAAATCTACTTCTTCTATTTCGATATCTTCGAACTTCATACCTATCCTTATGTGTGCCTAATTTTGCGTATTATACCCATTTTTTTTAATACAAGGCTTATAGTACATCTTTCTACAGTGCATAGTGTAGCTGTATCCACT
The DNA here is from genome assembly GCA_026982075.1 of Sulfurovum sp. Classification (GTDB taxonomy): domain Bacteria; phylum Campylobacterota; class Campylobacteria; order Campylobacterales; family Sulfurovaceae; genus Sulfurovum. The sequence continues at coordinate 22,583 of JALSHU010000003.1, forward strand.
GTGGTACCGAGTGTATACCTGTATTTTCTTTAAGTTTACTACTGTTTATTTTTCATGAGAAATACTTTTAAAAACATCAAAGTATGTAGGGAAAGTTTTTGCTGTACATTCTGGCTCGTTGATTGTTACAGAAGCATCATCTAATGCCAAAAGTGAAAAACACATTGCCATTCTATGATCATCATACGTATCAATGTCTGCATGTTTAAGTACTTTAGGGGGAGTGATTTTAAGATAGTCTTCACCTTCTTCTACTTCTGCACCTACCTTTCGCAGTTCTGTTGCCATAGCATAGAGTCTATCTGTCTCTTTTACGCGCCAGTTATATATATTGCGTAAGACACTAGTCCCTTCGACAAAAAGTGCTGTAGTAGCTATAGTCATCGCGGCATCAGGTATATGATTAAAATCCATATCTATAGCATGCAGTGTATCACGAGTTACAGACACATAGGTATCTCCCCACACTACCTTTGCACCCATTTTTTCTAATACATCAACAAAAGCCACATCACCCTGTATGCTGTTTTTACCAATACCCGTCACTTTGACCGTACCCCCTTTAATGGCTGCTGCAGCCAAAAAGTATGAAGCCGAAGAGGCATCTCCTTCTACCATAAAAGTATCAACTGCTTGATAACTTTGTCCACTTTTAACCGTAAAAACCTTATACCCATCATTTATTACCTCTACCCCAAATATTTTCATCATATGCAATGTAATATCAATATAAGGTTTGGAAACAAGTTCACCTTTAATCCTAATTGTCATATCGTTTTTTGCTAAAGGTGCAGCCATTAGTAATGCAGTTAAAAATTGACTGGATATAGCACCATCAATATTTACCTCACCACCATCTAATCCATTTGCTTCTATTTTAAGTGGTGGGTATCCATCATTCTCTAAATATTGAATATTTGCACCTGCTTGACTTAAGGCATCTACCAAATGCCCGATAGGACGCTCTTTCATCCTTGGTTCACCTGTCAAAACATAGGTTCCGCCACCTAAACACAGTGCCGCACAAAGTGGACGCATCGCAGTACCTGCATTCCCTAAAAAAAGTTCTTTAGGACCATCACAGTATAATGCACCTCCATGACCTAGCACGGTACACTCTGTTTTATCTTCAGAAAGTCTATATGTAATACCCAGTTGTTTCAATCCATGGAGCATATGACGTGTATCATCACTCTCTAAAAGATTGGTAATTTTAGTCGTTCCCTTAGCCAATGCGGCAAGTAATAGTGCTCGATTAGAAAGGCTTTTTGAACCAGGAAGAGTTACCTCTCCTTCTATTTTGACTACGGGTGCTAATGTCAACGAATTCATTATGCTTCTATTTTTTTCATCTCTTGAATTGCATCAATTACATTTTGGACAATCCAATCAGGGGTAGATGCACCTGCAGAAATACCACACAATTTTTTATCTTCAAACCATTCAAGGTGAAGCTCTTGCTCATTTTCTATCAGATAACTATCCCCACAATCACGCTGACAGATACTGTGTAGCTGTTTCGTATTAGAAGAATGTTTACCCCCTATAACCACCATTATATCTGCCTCTTTTGCCAATTCAGATGCGGCATCCTGATTTTCAAATGTTGCATTACATATGGTATTAAATACCCTTATTTCTTTGCGTGTTGACATGAGTGCTGTCACAATTTTTGCAAAGTCTTCAGGTTTTTTGGTTGTTTGTGAGACTACAGCGACTTTTCCTCTAAGAGGTAATGCTTCAAGCTCTTCTGGTTCCAAAACGATAAAGGCATCATCTTGTTCTTTTGCATAACTTACAACACCTTTGATCTCTGGATGATCTTTATCCCCAAAAATCACAATACTGTATCCTTCTTCGCTCATCTTTTCTACTATGTTTTGAGGTGTAGTCACATAAGGACAAGTGGCATCGATAACTTTATAATCTTGTTTTTTTAAAATGGCAAGTTCATGTTTAGGGATACCATGTGTACGTATGACCACAGCATCATCAGTCTGAATATCTTTTAAATCTCTAGCAATATCGATATTAAAACCTTTTTTAAGCCTGTCAATCTCATCTTTATTATGGATCAAAGGACCGTAAGTTACTGAACCTCTATGTTCTTCGGCAATCTCAATAGCCCTTTTCACTCCAAAACAAAAACCGTAACTCGATGCTAATTGTATTTTCATAATATTTACCTCAATTGTGCTTTACATTGTTTCTCTAGTATAACAATAATTTGATTCATCACATCTTCAATCTCAGAATCTTCAAGTGTTTTTTCCATAGATTGAATGAAAAAACGTATTGTCAAACTCTTTTTATCACCTAATTTCTCATCCTCATATATATCTACTGGGTAACTGTCTTTCAGGACTTCAATATCCAAACTATTTAAGATTGTTGCAACCTCATAATAATTTATTGTTTTATCAATCACTATAGAAAGATCTTTATAGACACCTTGAAACTTGGAAATTGGTGTTGCATTAATATGTTTTGGCATCAATACATCAAAATCAAGCTCAGCAATATACGTCACAGGGATATCAAAACTCTCTTGTACTGTAGGATGAAGTTTAGACATAAAACCACATACTGTTCCATCAATTATGATATCTGCAGACTGATACGGGTGGACAAGTCCATTCTTATAGGTACATGGACGTAGTTCAAAACTTCCTATAACAGCACCAATTTTTTGGGCAAAAGAAGCAAAATTAATACTATAGGGTTTCCCCGAATTCCTTACATTTTCACCATCAAGTTGTCCTGAAAAGACAAAAGAGATTACTTCGCTCTGTTCCCTTTTACTACCAAACACCGCACCAATTTCAAAAAGAGGAATAGACTTTTTACTATAACTAACATTACGCTTTACAGCATTTAACAAATTGACTAAAATAGTCGATCTCAATGTATTTAATTCTTCTGCAATAGGATTGGCTAACTCTAGGTCTTCTTCTATAAGAGGAAAACCATATTTTTCTAAAAGAACCTTATCAGAAAAGACATAAGACACATTTTCATAAAACAAGGCACCTGTTGCTCTATTTTTAAACTCTTTTTTAATTCTATAACGATCTGTAGTATTATTGAGTCGTGGTTGTTCAGGAAAGACCAGCGGCTTAGCCTGAATATTATTGATTCCGATAATACGAACAATCTCTTCTGAAATATCTTGTACATGTTTGATATCATGCCTATATAATGGGACAATTACAGCAAAAACATCATCACCCATTGCATTGATCTCAAAACCGAGTTTATGTAATATATTAACAACCGTACTTCTATCTACATGCATCCCAATAATCGACGAAACCTCTTTGAGATCTACGATTACTGTCGTATTCTCTCTGGCAATACTTACATCCAATGCACCATCATAACGTGAGATATCACTATAAGTATCCATAAGTAAATCTAAAAAATTTAATCCAAAATTTAAGTCAGGATTTGCCCCTCTGGATGTTTTATAATATAAATCATCTGTCTCTAATCCCGTGTTCGCAACAGCTTCCACCAAAGTATCAGGATGAATATAACTTGCCTCTATTACAATTTCTTTACAATTATCATTGGCTAAACTTACTTCATTTTGATTCACGCCTACAACAGATACAACTTCATTATTACCTATGATTTCGATGATACCTTTATCATTTGCTATAGGGTTGACCACAATTTTATCATTTTCATTGCGGAAAGCTTTGGTATCATAGGCCCGTAAAATAACACCTGTACTATGTGTGGTGTAGGCAAGTAAAGAGGCCAATCGACCTTGTATATCTATGCCAACTATTGCCAACCGTAACTGTACTAAAAAAGAGTTTGTGATATCTTGCATAGTTAATAACTTAAAATTTAAGTCCGCTGTCATTCTACCTTTAGTATGTAATTCTGCTACCCGTGCAATGCCTAGTTTTGGCTTTTCTTTTGGTTTATATTCAAAAGGTTTCATTTCTAATTCAAGTGCTGATGACAAGTCTCTAGCCACACCATACACACAAAGGCAATCCCCTCTGTTTGCAGTCAATTCAAGCTCTATAATTGTATCTGCTATACTAGGATAAGTATGCAACTTTCGCCCTGCGTCTAAATCTCCAATACTTTCATCAAGTATCATAATGCCTTTACCTGTATGAGGAAGTCCCAGTTCAGAAGAAGCACAGACCATTCCTTCTGACTCTACACCACGCAGTTTTGCATGTTTTATTTCAAAGTTTCCCGGAAGTACAGCACCTATCGTTGCTACTGCTACATACGTTGCATCTACCACATTGGCTGCACCACAAACAATTTGTCTACTTCCATTTCCCACATCTATTTGACATATGTTCAGTTTATCTGCATCAGGATGTTTTTCGACAGAAAGTATCTTCCCTACAACCACATGTTTATCTATGTCTATCTTCTTGATACTGTCTACTTCAAGTCCTATGGAATTAAAAGTTTCATACAGTTTTTCATCAGACACGTCACTAAGGTCTATAAATTCATTTAACCAAGATCTTGTAATTATCATCTAAACTGCTCCAATAGTCTTATATCTCCCTCAAACAGACTTCTCAAGTCTGGTATCTTGTGCATTAGCATTGCAAAGCGTTCTACACCTAATCCAAAAGCATAACCACTTACATCTTCATAACCCACTGCTTTAAATACATTGGGGTCTACTATCCCACAGCCAAGTACTTCTAGCCAACCCGTATGAGAACAAATACGACATCCTTCACCTTCACAGAAGATACAGGAGATGTCTACTTCTGCAGAAGGCTCTGTAAACGGAAAGAATGAGGGTCTAAAACGTACCTCAACATCACCAAACATATATTGTAGAAAGTCAGTTAAGATGGATTTAAGATTTGCAAAACTCACTGTACCTTTGTCATCTACTACAAGCCCTTCTACTTGGTGAAACATCGGTGTATGTGTCACATCAAAATCACGTCTAAATACAGTTCCTGGTGCTATCATTCTGATAGGAGGTTTCGTTTCTAGCATCGTACGTATTTGCACTGGTGAAGTATGCGTTCGTAGTAATCCACCATCTTTAAAATAAAAAGTATCTTGCATATCCCGTGCAGGATGATACTTAGGAAGATTCAATGCTTCAAAATTATGAAAATCATCTTCTACCATAGGTCCCGTCTCTACTGCAAAATTTAAAGCCACAAAATAGTCAATGATTTTATCCATCGTCTCCATCACAGGATGCAAAGCACCCTTTTGTGCCAACGTGCCATAAAGGGAAACATCTATCGCTTCAGCTTTAAGTACCCTCTCTATTTCTTCTGCTTTAAGTGCTTCATAACGTACATCAAAACTTGCTTGAAGCGCAGCCTTGTTTTTATTGAGCCCTTGTGCAAAGGCTTTTTTCTCTGGACCAGGGACATCTTTCATCTTAGCAAATTCAGCTGCTAACACACCCTTCTTCCCAAAAAGCTCTACACGTACTTTTTCTAATGTTTCAAGACTCTCAGCTCGAACAATCTTCTCTTCTAGTTCTTTCATTTAATTCCATTTATTCTGTAGTAATTGACGTGATTTTATCCAAAAGTTACTAATAAGGTGATTTAGAAGTAATTTTCTGTGTTATAATTGTCTTATAAACTAATCATTAAGGACTTTACTATGTGTATATTTTGTAAAATCGTAAATAAAGAAATACCAAACAACACGGTACATGAAAGCGAACATTTTTTAGCATTTCATGATCTCTATCCCAAAGCACCTATCCATGTACTCATCATTCCTAAACAACATGTAGACTGTTTTCAAAACGTAAGTGGTGAAACCATGGCAGGACTAACTGAATTTACACAAGAAGTAGCCATAAAAACAGGCGTAGACCAAACAGGTTACAGGCTCATTACCAATAATGGTGATGATGGTGCACAAGAGGTAAAACATTTACATTTTCATCTACTGGGTGGAGGAAAACTAGTATGGGATCATAGTCACGAAGACAACCATAAAAGCTTATAAAACCTATGTGGGGTACGTGTTAAGCGTATCCTATGCGTCAATTTCAGCTAACTTTTCCTCATACTTCATCACAATTTCATCATCTATTTCTGTAGCAATTTCCAAGCGTTCAAACAGAGCATCAATCTCTTGTTGTACAAGTCCAACTTCTTTAGAATGTTCCATTATCGAATCATTATCCCCAGAAGCAGAAGCCTTCTCTAAAGCCTTATTTTTCACAGCCATATCAGCTTCAAGTTTTTCTATTTTCTCTTCACACTCTTTTATCTCTTTGGTGTAAGGTTTACGCTCTTCATTTCGCTCTTTAGTAACAGCTTTACGAAGTTTTTTACGTTCTTTATAGTCTATTTTGGGCTTTTTCTTCTTGGGCTTAGTATTACCTTCTTCCTCTTCCCAGCCTATTTTCTCTAAAAAGTCTGCATACGTACCATCAAAGTACTCAGCCCCGCCTTTATGAAAGATGATGAGTGCATCTGCCAAACGATGCAACAACATCTCCGAGTGGGTTACCATAATAAGTGAACCCTCAAAGTTATCTATCGCATCTGCTAGTGCATCTATAGACTGCATATCAAGGTGATTTGTAGGCTCATCAAGAAACAGTAGATTTGCAGGTGTTGCTATGATTTTACCTAACATAACCCTACTGCGCTCCCCACCAGAAAGTACTTCTATCTTCTTATCTCCTAGTTCACCTGAGAACATCATACGTCCCGCAATGTTACGTGCTTGTGGGATACCTACTTCTTTGCTCATTGAAGCTATCTCTTCTACAATTGTCACTTTGGTGTTAAGTCTTTCGATGTTTGTCTGTCCAAAGTGTGCAAACATGGTAGAGGGGTGAAACTCCAAGTTCCCTTGTTGCTCACCGAGTTCCCCTGCGATATAGTTCAGTAAAGTAGATTTACCTTTACCATTTTTACCAATGATAGCCAATCTTTTACCACGTTCCATAGCGAAAGTAATGTTCTCAAACAAGGGTTCATCGGGATTATACCCAAACCCTAGAGCATCTGCACGGAAAAGTACTTTAGCAGGGGTATCTTTATAATTAAACTTAAAAGAAAGATTCGTGTCTGTTGCCAAGTCATCCATCTCTTCCATCTTATCTAACTCTTTTTGCTTAGACTGTGCAAGTGCAGCTGTAGAGGCTCTAGCTTTATTACGTGCGACAAACTCTTCTAGTTCTTTACGCTTTTTATCTTGATTGGCTTTGGTTTTTTCATAGGTTTCATCTGCAAGTTCCAGTGTACCGTAATACTTATAACTATCACCACTGACTAAGTGTAGACCTTTACGTTGTACTCCCATAGTGTGTGTAGTCACAGAGTCCATAAAATCTCTGTCATGTGTGATGAGTATCACTTCTCCATCAAACTCACGGATAAAGCCTTTTAGCCACCTAAGAGAAATAATGTCAAGGTAGTTAGTAGGCTCATCAAGCAGAAGCATATTTGGTTCTGTTGCCAAAAGCTTTACAAGGTTAATACGTATTTGATATCCCCCAGAAAAACTCAAAGGGTCTTTATCTAAGTCTGCTTCAGAAAAACCAAGACCAAAGAGAAGTTTTTCTATCTTGTAAAAGTTCCACTGCTCATCCTCAGGCAGAACCAATGCACACTCTTCACGTACTGTAGGTTCTGTAAAAACAAGGTGTTGCTTCAATGTCCCAATACGGTAGTTTTTAGGAATACTGATAGAACCACTATCCACACTCTCTTCTCCTAGTATCATCTTAAAAAGTGTAGATTTACCAGATCCATTTCGTCCTACAAAACCTATTTTCTGTTGGGGTTGCATTTTAAAGTTTACATCGTTAAAGAGCGTTTGACCGCCAAAGCCTTTAGAGAGATTAGTAAGTTGTATCATGTAGGTATTCCATCTTATAGTAATAATTTTTTGGGATTATAGCAAAATATGTTATAGTAAAGTATGAAGATAAAAATATGCAAAAAATTTCCTAAACTGAAGAAACTGAAAAACAAACTCACTATTGCCTTCCCTAACGACACCATCATCATAAAAAAATGTCTCAGTGCATGTAGTCATTGTAAAAATTACCCCTTAGTCAAAGTCCAAAACAAAAAACTAAAATCTAAACGTATCTCCTCTCTCATCATCAAGATAAAAGACGAAGTATCCTAAAGCTGTCACAAAAAGAAACAACACATGAAATCATACGACATCACCATCATCGGAGCAGGGATTGCAGGTGCGGGTATAGCGGAACTCCTCTCTGCTAAAGGTTATAAATGTATTGTCTTAGAACAGTGTTCCTATCCTGCCTGTGGTACATCAAGCAAATCATCTAAACTCATACATGGTGGATTACGCTACTTGGAAAATTTCGAATTTACACTTGTTAAAGAATCTCTAAAAGAAAGAGCCTACCTGGTCAAATATTTACCACAACTTGTACAACTCAAATCCTTCTATCTCCCTCTCTACACCCACAGTAAAAGAAAACCATGGCTAGTTTTTTTGGGACTTTGTATTTACACGCTATTCTCATGGAAAAAATTCTCTTCTGTACCCAAAAATAAATGGCATCGTTTAGACATAGAGACAAAAGACCTCCTTAAGGTCTATACATACAAAGATGGCGTTACCGATGATAAACTACTCACTACCCATGTCTTAGAACAAAGTGCTTGTGACGTAGAATTTAATGCAAAAGTAGAAAAAATAGAAGACTTTAAAACACACTGTATCGTAAGCTACGAGAAAGACGGTACGACACAGAAAATCACCTCACAAATAGTCATCAATGCAGCAGGACCTTGGGTCAATGAAATACTAAACATATGTACCCCAAAACCAAACACACTAAACATAGACTTAGTCCTTGGTTCGCACATTTTAGTAGACACAAAAGTAGACCAGATATACTACATAGAAGCAAGCGATAAAAGAGCTATCTTTGTTCGACCCTACCAGGACGGTACACTCATTGGCACCACGGAAGTACACTTCAACAGTTCGTTGCAGCACATAGATGTCCCTCCCTCAGATATTCCCTACCTCATAGATAACTTTAACCACTATTTCAAAACCAAAATTACTCTTGAAAATGTCATCAACTCCTTTGCAGGACTACGTGTGCTCCCTGAAGATAACAAGAATGCCTTCAAAAAATCACGAGAAGTCAAAATCTGGAACGACCCTGTAAACGTACCCAACATCTACAGCATCTATGGAGGAAAGCTTACTTCATTTAGAGCTACGGCGAGAAAGGTCTACAAAAAGATAAAACATAAACTTTGATACCCCTAGTATATAAAGTCTACTTCTATCAAATTTCATATGGTATACTATGCAGAAATAGAACTTAGAGTAGAAGATGAATCTTTTAGCTTACCCTCTTGGGTGACGCAGGAAGTAACCGATGATATAAGATATTTTAATTCAAACCTTATAGCAAATCCTTATGTCTATTGGTAATCCCTAACTTTTATCTCTTCTCAATGCTTTGTGTAAGAATATATATAGAAATGACGAATTAAAAAACTGGATGATTATCTGAACTTAAGGATAAAACATGTAAAACATCCTTATGACACTTAATAACCTACAATTCCAAAGCAAATACCTTTCGCTTGATAGCGAGTTTTACAATATTACACAAACAGAACCTCTTGAGGATCCATATCTAATAAGTTTCAACCCTCACGCAGCTAAATGCATAAACCTAGATGCCAATACAGTTGAGAACCCAAAGTTTATTGAACTACTTAACGGTACATATATCCCCAAAGGGGTAAAACCTTTTTCTATGTGTTATGCTGGGCATCAGTTTAGCCATTATGCTTCACGTCTAGGAGATGGAAGAGCACATAACTTAGGTTCTGTAAATGGATGGCATTTGCAAACTAAAGGCAGTGGGGAAACACTCTACTCACGTACTGCTGATGGTCGTGCAGCCTTACCCTCTTCTATACGTGAGTATCTCATGAGTGAAGCCATGCACCATCTAGGCATCCCTACTACACGTGCCTTAGGTATTATAGGTTCCAAAACAAAGCTCTTACGCAACAACATTGAAACTGCTGCTATCGTGATGAGAATGTCACCTTCTTGGGTACGTTTTGGTACGTTTGAGTATTTTTATTATCTGAAAGAACATGACAAGCTTAAAGACTTAGCAGACTATGTCATAGCAGAGTCCTATCCACACTTAACTCAAGATGAAGACAAATATTTCAAGTTTTTTACTGAGGTTATTGAACGTACAGCCTCACTCATAGCTGCATGGCAAGGCATAGGCTTTTGTCATGGCGTGATGAACACAGACAATATGTCTATAGCAGGGCTTACTATAGACTATGGGCCTTACGCTATGTTAGATGATTTTGATTATGGCTTTGTCTGTAACGCCACAGACAAAGCAGGACGCTACGCCTATGGAGAACAACCCAACATCTCTTACTGGAACCTTACCAAGCTCTCGCAAGCATTAGCCCCCATCATAGACAAAGAGAGAATGCAAAAAAAATTAGATGACTACGGTGCATTCATATATCCCGATGCTTACATCAACGTGATGCGAAAAAAACTTGGACTAGTACTTACTTTAGAAGAAGACAAACAGCTCATCACCAACCTAGTTGGTGCATTACAAGATGCCTATGTAGACTACACACTTTTCTTTAGAACGCTAAGCCGTTACGATGGGGAACGCATGCCACTTTTTGAACTTGCCATGAACCCTGTGCCTTTTGATTCTTGGCTAAATCTCTATGATGCACGTCTTAAACAAGAGACTCGCACACAACAACAACGCCAAGATGTAATGCTAAAAACCAACCCAAAATACATCTTGAAAAACTACATGCTTGAAAAAGCGACCTTCCTTGCAAGACAAGGAAATTTTACGATGGTAGAAACTTTACTGCACATAGCCACACACCCCTTTGACGAACTCCCAGAGTTCGAACATTTTGCAGGTGACACCCCAGAAGAGTACAAAAATCTTACCCTCTCGTGCTCTTCTTAAGTAAAAAGTAATAACCTAGTCATCAAGACCGTGGTAATTTCTATATACTTTACGTATATGGTCTGGTTTCATGCCTCTAAGTTTCATTTCTGCACGTTCATCTGCCACATGCTCTTTTTTTATAGCCACAAGCATTTCCCATCTTTTTACCAAGATATCTCTAACATCTTCTTCATTCAATTTTTCAATCACATCATTAAATGCTGACTTTTTAATAAGTTCTAACTCTTCTTTAGGGTGTGTTTTATCTACATCAACCTTTTGTGTCCAGCCAGCTTCTAGTACAGCCTTTAATTCCACAGCATAGTCACCGTCATACTCTGGCGTACTTTTAACCAAAGCATCTAAAACATTAGAGAGTTTATTGTCATTGATGATTTCAAGCTCTTTTTCAAAAGCCTCTAACTCTTCCTCATACTCCGCTGCATCTTCGTATAATGCTGCTATCTTTCGACTATTTTCACTCCTATGATTACTGGGTTTAGGTTTTTTAGTATCACCCTCTTTCTTAACGCCATGTTCCTCTTGCATAGCCTCAAATTGCATTTCCATTATACGTCTATTTTCTCCACCAGCCATATCACATACCTCTCTCATCATTTTTTCTAATTATCTCACTATATCAATAAATGCTTATGATGTCTTTAATCTCCCAATTGATACACTCAATATCTATAACATATAGTGAGTAGCGCCCACTCTTTTAAATTTTTATACTATCATACACTATTCCCGTTATAAGGCAAACCATGACCCAACTTATTTTCGTACTAGACCCTATGTGTTCATGGTGTTGGGGTTTTCATCCCATCATAGAAACCTTACGAAACAATTATGCAAACAGGTATACATTTTCCCTTGTCATGGGTGGGTTACGTACCACAGGACAGATGGAGTGGAACACTCAAAGCAAAGCCTATCTCAAACAAAACTGGGATGCCGTCACCCAAACCACAGGACAACCCTTTTCTCCCAAACTCCTAAACCGTACAGCATTTGACTACAACACCTACATAGCCTGCAAAGCTGTCATTACCGTACGTGAACTATGGGGAGAAGATGCAGCCTTTAGCTACTTTAGCAAGATACAAGAAGCCTTTTATACCCAAGGTGTAGACATCACAGATATAGAGATACTCACCTCCTATATCACCCAAGACAAAAACAGATTTTTAGATTTCTACCACACAGATAGAGCCGAACTCCTCATGCATCACGACTTCGCTACATCCCGCTCCATGGGAGCCAACGCCTTCCCCTCCACCGTCAAAATAGATGAAGATGGACATATGGTGTGTGTGAGTGGGTATAAGCGTCTTGAGGAGATTTTGAAGATATAAAAACCGTAGGTCGGGTTG
>JALSHU010000004.1 GCA_026982075.1 Sulfurovum sp.
GCCAGTTTTCCTATGCTGTAGTGAGGGAGTATGACTCCTATGGAGCCTACCATCGCATTTTTATTTGCGATGAGTGGTTTGATGGCTGAGGCGATGTAGTACCCACCACTGGCTGCAACTGACTGCACATACATCGTGACATTTTTCTCTTTGTTGTAGTCTTTTAGGTACTCGGAGAGTTCTTCAGACGCAGTAGGAGAGCCACCAGGTGAATTCATGATGAACAGTACTTCATTGTAGTCTTTGTCTTCTTTTACCTTGTCCATACTCTCTATGACATCGTTCACAAACTTTTGTGTAACAGGCTGGTTAAAGTCTACAACTGCCACTTTTTGACCCAAAGGCACAGGCTCACCTATGAGTCCATATTGTTTGGCTATAAATGCAAGCAAGGCTATCTCGAAAACAATGGCAATGACAAACATCCATGTTTTTATTTTCGATGAGCGTGCATCCCATGCTGCTTTTTTCTGCTCCAGTACTTCTGTAGGTTCTTTTTCTCCAAATAATCCAAAAAATGCCATGGTTATTATCCTTCTTTAAAAATGTCTGTGATTATGGCATAAAATAATGAGAAAAAGATGAGTTAGCTCTTCCAGTGCAAAACATCATCTCTATAACATGTCTCCTTCACCATCGTCATAAGTTCAGGGAAAAAGTCTAAAAAGGCTTCTTCTAAATATTCTCTTTCTTCTGCTATAAGAGGGATGTAACGTGTAGTCGTGTCTTTAGAACGTGCCCTGTCTGAGAGTCTGTTGTCTATACGTTCAAAAGCATCTACTACACCACGCATATGTATGTAACTAGAGAGTTGTCGTGTACCCACTACTCTCGTTATGATATTTTGGGCTTTACTTGGGTAGGCATGTATAGCTCTCATCGCATCAAAATGGAAATCTTCTAAAAATAGCTCCCGAGGTATAGTACAAAACACATCCCAATGTTGACTCAGGAAATGGTCATAAAGTATGTCAAGCACTACACCTTTCAGATGCCCACGCTTTGTAAGCCTTGCCTTGCTTTTTGAGACTATAGGGTGTTTATCTGTAAACGAGTCTATACGCATATGCATCTCTATACCATACAGTATTCTATCGCTCGCACCTTCCCATGCTTTACCTTTGAGTGGATCAGTAAGTAGATTACCCAGCTGATGTTCTATATGATTTTCTGAGAGTAAAACGTGTGCCAGCCAGTTCATGTTATGCCTAATGTACTTTTCTATAATTCTATCTGTAACACCTTAGTATTCCTCATTATTTACTTATACAAACAAAGCAAATTTACACTGAAATTTACCTAATACCTGATGCTATGGCCTCTTCCAATTCTCCAAATGCTTTGTCCATCGCCGATACAATACTATCAGGGGTTTTTGATGTAGGCACTTTTGTAGCAAATAATTTTGCTTTTCTTTTTTGGGTCTGCAAATGTGTCACTTCCCAATTTGCGTCTAGGTATATATAATTACCTTGAGCGATAAAACGTGTAATATGTACTGTCACTTTTAGATGGGGTTGTCTCTCTACTCCCCATGGGTAACCATATACATGAGGCTGATTAAACTTTTTTTGTAAAAAAGAAATGAGTCGTTGTGTCAGTCCATCGTCTAAATCTTCTCCCCACAACGCATTGTTTAAAAGTGTAATCTGATTTGAAGACTTCGCTATAGCTATTTCTCTTTTATAGAGATAGTGAGGCACAACAACCTTCTCTACACCTATAGTTTTCTTTGCATCGTTATATACATTTTTAGGTTGAGAAGCCATTGAAAGTACATAATAACTCTGAGAAGAGATACATCCATTTAAACTCACAAGTAGCAATAATGTAAAGAATAGTTTTAAGTTTGTCATCAATTATCTCCAAAAATAAGTGAATTTGGTTTACGGTTTAACATTTTCAAGAAAACCTGCATCTCTTGTGATGTCTTGGTAAGTACTTCAAGTGTTTGAGAAAGTTGTCTATTTAGCAATGAATTACTGTCATATCCTTTAACCACTTTTGTAGTACTTTTTAATGTTTTTGTCATCTCTTTTAATGCCTTGTTGAGTTCATCTGGTAAAATTTCAAACGATTTTTTACTGGTCAACCTGTTGATATTCTTCACAGTCATTCTTAAATCTTTTAACAAAATATTCGCATTTTTAACAGGTTTGGCACTTTCCTCTACCACTTTAGTAAGTGATGTAAGAAGTTTATCCAAGGGTAAGTTATTTAACGTATCAAGTATCTGACCGATACTATCCATCATACCAGAAGAACTGTTACTTGCCATTGGTAGTAATGCATATTTTTTTCCTTTACGTATCTTACCTGCACCATCTTGATGTGCAAATGTCAAGTCAACAAACAATACCCCTGTAATAGGATCTAGTGAGGCTATCTTTGCACGTAAACCCTCCTCAACAGCCTGATAAAAATTATCAAGACCACTTGTATTACTCTCATTCTTATCTTTAAAAACTGACGTATCAATTTCGAGTATGATATCGCTTGTCATTTTATGTATTTTTTTATTATAGGAAAGTTTAACATTCATCACACGCCCTATATCAAATCCATCAAAACGAACAAGAGAGCCTATCGCTAAATTAGCTACAGATTGATCTGTATGTAACATAAACCTTTTCTTTACTTTTTCAAAAGCCCCTATCACATGTTTTTCTGCTTCTGTTTCACTTTTATACAACGGAAAAACATGCCCTACAGATACAGGATCATGCTCTGTTTCACCTGAAGAAGAAAAAACTATCCCCCCTGCTAACATATAATTCAAGGGTGCAATATCAATATCCAAATTTCCTTTGGTAAAATCAACATTAATCATATTTTTTCTCCAAAACTTAGAATCTTCATGCACAAAAGATACATATTGATTATCTATAAACACAACTATATCTACACTATGATTATCTAAACCTAGATAAACATATTGCACCTGACCTACTTTAATGTTCTTATAATATACTGGTGTCCCTATCGAAACATTTTCCCCTGTAAGCGATCGAAGCACAAAGTATTCCCCACGAGTACTATCATTATAAGGCTGTGTAAGACCAAAATGGGTTTCTTTAAAAGTACCACCTTTTTTGGAATATACATCAATATATGTTCCCGATATCAACGTATCCAAACCACTCACCCCTGACAAACCAACTTCAGGCTTTACAATCCAAAACCTTGCATATTCTGTCATATATGGTCTAGATTCTTTTGTGTTCATCCGCACGACAACTACCACACCATCAATATCTTCTTGTATATAAATTTTAGTAACTTTCCCGATAGGAACATTCTTAAACTTTACAACACTTTGACCAGCAACCAAACCCTCATTTTTTGGAAAAATAATTTTAATCTCAGGGCCACGGTCAGCAAAATATTGATATGCCAGCCAAGCGGCAATGAGTAATGCAATAAAAGGAACAATCCAAATAGAAGTAAGAAGGTTAAACTTCGAGGATTCTGTAATCTCTGGTAATTGTTTTGACATCTATTTATTTTCCTTAATCAGTGTTTCATCAAAAGCATGTGCTGCTAAAAGTGTAAAAAAGACAGAGAGTGCAAAAGCTGTGGCTGCAGTACCCGCAACTATCTCTATATTTGCAAGATGAATAAGTGCAGCAAGTATCGCTACAACAAAAACATCAATCATAGACCAAGGTCCAATGATTTCTGTCAGATAATATAATTTATGTTTATTTACTTTTTTATCTTTTCCTATAGGGTATTTTACACTAATTAAAAGATAAATCAAGATAAGAAATTTTACCACGGGAATCATAATGGAAGCTACAAAAATAATCAAAGCAATAGGGTAAGAACCATGTTCCCATAAAAGAACAACCCCACCCAAGATAGTACTTCCTTCTGTTGCACCAAATTGTGTAGAAACCAACATAGGATATAAATTTGCAGGTATATATGCTATCATAGCAGTAATCAAATATGCCCAGGACTTTTCAGTACTGAATCTCCTATGTTGGTAAATACCTGAACCACAACGGCGACATGAATTGGCTTTTCCTCTGTCTATATTGACAGCTGCACATACAGGACACCTGATAAGTTTATCTTCATCAACCTCTATCATTTCTTTCCCTGTTTTGTATTATTCTTTTTCTCAACATCCATACTTCTGAAAGATGCAAACGTTTAACAATATATAGATCAATCAGTACAAATACTGCCAATGCCCAAAATGAAATCCCCATATGTATCTGAGCATACCCTATAAGTTTTACCAACGCTACAAGTATACTAATAAGAAAAATATCTGTCATACTCCAGGGTGTAATATGTGAAAGAAGGATCAGTAAATCCTTAGTCCACAGATCACCTCGTTCAAACTTTAAGAGTGTAAAAAGAATCAAATTGATTGCAAATATCATTAAAGGAAAAATAAAAATAAGAAATGCACATATCATACCCACCACATAAAAACCACTTTCAAACAAAGAAAATATCGTCTTGGGAATTGTAATATATTGTTCACTTCCCAATATATCTATCTGTACCAAAGGAAATACATTTGCCAAGATAAAAAATATTAATCCCGTAATACTTAAAGCCAAACCATGATCTATGAGTCTATTATCATACCTATAGAGTATACCTCCACATACAGAACAGCACGCTTTACTCCCATCTTTAATCGGAATTTCTTCATGGAGTGTATAACATTGGTGGCATATGATGAGGTTATCTAAAGCGTCTTCATTTTCAAGTTTCATGGATATAATTATAGCCAAAGAATGTAAGAAGGCATAGTATGAATATACTTTCCATTGGTAAACAAATACAATTTAATCAACTCCACATAACATCTATTGAATTTTCAGATCTTGCTGAGATACAAAATCTAGCAGAGTATGATTATCTTATCATCAGTGGTGGGGATGGTAGTATCAGACGTACTGTCAAACAGCTCTTAACTTTAAATCTACCTCTTCCTCCTTTTATTATCAACGCAACAGGCTCCTTTAATGTCATAGCAAAAATACACAAAATACCGAAATTAGAAATACTATTAAGTTCTTTAAGCAATCAACAAACACCACACATAAAAAAACAATATATATATAAACTAAACAATGAAATATTTCTCTTTTCAGCTGGAAACATGGGGGATTTACAACATATTTTTTTGTCTGAAACATTGCGCTTTGGTTTGCTACAAAAGGGGATGATGAAATACATACTATCTGCACTCTTCTTATTGCCAATACATCTTATCATGACACCATTTATGCTTATGAGTAAAACAAGATTTTTTATTTTTACACCCTTTTATTTTATTCAAAAATTTGGTAGTTTTTATGGCAAGGTAGATGAAATAAGCATTGACTTGCATAATCATCATAATCACCTTCAACTTGATGGTGACATTGTTACGATTGAAGAAAATAGCATTGTCATAAAACTTATAGGAAATATAGATATAATTACATAATCTAAATGAAGTAACAGTTAGGTAATACATTGCTACTGTCCTAACGCAAAATATAATTTATGTATGGTGGGTAAGTATAGTGACATACTATGTATAAATATTTTTTAAATCTATTTTTGTCTAAAAACGATACAGATAAAAAGGTCATTTCACTAGAAGACCATCATCATGCTCAAAAAGAATTGAGTAATGAAGAAAAAAAATTCATTTCTTTTCTTAAAAAAAACTCTCATAAAACAGAAATAAACACTGAAATATTTAGGGTACAAAATCTGCTCAATGAGCTGTATGGTCTTATTGAACCTATGATTCAGAAAAAAAATATCGAGTTTCTCTATGATATTGATGAAAGTATCCCTATCGAACTTGTTGGAGATACCCTTCTTTTGGAACAAATGCTCTATCACCTATTGGCTTTTCTTTTGGAAAATACTCAAAATGGTATATTGATTATGAAGCTTGAAAAAAACACAAACCATATTATGTATGAAGTATTAAGCCAACATCACAACCTATCTATAGAAAATGACCATGTCACTGCTTGTAAATTATTCATTGAGAAAATGCATGGTCATTTATCTGTAACGAGAAATAAACAACATACTATCCATAAAATTACCCTTCCTTTTCTTCATCATGATTTATATCAAGAAAGCTATTATCAATTGCCTTCTCATATTACAGAGAAAAAGATACTCTTGATAGAAGATAACAAAGAGACCTCTACAATTATCTCTAAAATATTTACTCAATTCAAGCTTCATATCACTATCGAAAACTTCGATACACTCCCTTCTCTTCAAGACTTTCATACCTTTGACATGCTTATTGTGGATTACAAAAGAATCACCCCCATTTTAATGAGACACCTTCAAGAGGTAAAAGATACATTTGGATTAAAAATAGTTTCACTTGAAAACCTATTTGGGTGGCAACGAGGTAGACGCCATAATCACCATACTCTCATCAACAAATACCTCTATAAACCATTATCACGTGGGATGGTATCAGGATTACTCTATGAGATGTTTGTACTTCGAACAGATGAAAATATTGTCATAAATGAAGATACAGTACACAAAGACCTACAACGTACCGGGGAAATTGTTTTTATAGAAGAGACCCCTAACATCAAACGTGAAAGCTTTAAAGATTTTGGATATAAACATATATTAGTAGTAGAAGACAATATCATCAATCAAAAAATCATGCAAAGTGTTTTAGATAAATCCCACATAAGAGTAACCCTAGCAAACAATGGCCAAGAAGCTCTAGATTATATAAATAGCGATTCATCTATTGATATCGTACTCATGGATATTAACATGCCCACTATGGATGGCTATCAGGCAACAAAACATATACGTAAAAATGCATCGTTAGATGATTTACCTATTGTCATTGTTTCTGGTCTTGGTTTTAGAAATGAGATAGAAGAGATGTATCTTGTAGGTGCAGATGCACACCTGACCAAACCATTTAAAATAGGGCAACTTTATACTGTTTTTAATCTCTATCTTAACAAGAT
>JALSHU010000005.1 GCA_026982075.1 Sulfurovum sp.
GATAAAACTTAGAGGTTTGCTGATAAAGCTAACAATCTACAAGAATTTTCCAGGATAGATATCTTCTTTGCCATTTCTGTGATATCTCTGTCATAAGAGATAAGTCCAAAACCTTTAATAAGAAGCAGGTGGGTGTCATGTTTCTGAAAAAACTGAGGTATTTCATAGGGGGCACGTTCGAGCCAGTTGTCAATATTTTTAGGGTCATAGACAATGACTTCACCTAAGACCTGTTTACCATAAAAGTCCGCAGGAGATACTTTTCCATGTTTGAGCGAGTATGCGGTAGCATACGGTGGCATGGTATAACATACGTACTTGGCATTATGGATGGTTTCATAGATATGTTCATGGATGTGAACGTCAGGGTTTGCTAAACTCCAGCGGTAGTCTCTTTTCTGACAGTCAAGTTTTACAAGGGATTCTTCTACTACATCATCCAAAATAGTGTCTTTTGAGTTGATAATAAACTCACTTTGACTGACTCTTGCCGAGATAGAACCATGATAAACAGAAAAAAAGTTTTTGTTAAAGAGTGAAAGTGAGACGTGTTTGATATCATCAATGAGATGTTTATCCATCATGCTGAAACCTTTGTTAGGATTATTTCGCTATTATAACATTCATAATTAAAATGTGGGCAAAGCCAAAAGGAAAGAGATGCAAACACCTCATGTACCTGTACTTTTAGAAGAAGTATTGGAAAGTTTTAAAGCTGTTAATGAGGGATACTTTGTAGACTGTACACTTGGGTATGCAGGACATAGTTCTGAAGTATTGGCAAAATATAAACATTTAAAACATGTGGGTATAGACAGAGACAATGAAGCTTTGGTCTTTTCTCAAGAACGATTAGAGCCATTTTCTCAGCGTAGCACACTGTACAAAGGAACTTTTGCAACAGTACTCCCTACACTTAAAGAGACACCGATTACGGCACTATTAGCTGACTTTGGTGTCTCTTCTTTACAACTTGACAAAAAAAGTAGAGGTTTTTCTTTTACGTCAGAAACCTTGGATATGCGTATGGATGCCAATGCACCATTAAGTGCTTATGAAGTTGTGAATGCATATTCACAAGACAAACTGGAATATATATTTGATGCTTACGGGGAAGTAAGATCATATAAGAAACTTGCAGCTGCAGTAATAGAAACAAGAGCAAAAGCACCGATAACAAGTGCAAAAGAATTGAGTGAAATAGCTAAAACTGTTATCCCATCAGGAGGGAAAATACATCCCGCTACACTCATGTTTCAGGCAATTCGTATTGAGGTAAACAATGAACTAGGAGAGATAGAAGGTTTGCTTGATACTATCGAAGAAAAACATTATAAAGGTGAAGTAGTGTCACTTATTACTTTTCATTCTCTTGAAGACAGGTTGGTAAAAAACAGATTTAAAAAGTGGGCAAATGCATGCATCTGTGATCCTCAGGCGATGCGGTGTACATGTGGTAAAAACCATGATTTAGGTAAAGCACTTTCACGTAAACCTATCACTGCAAGTAAAGACGAGCTAAAAATAAACCCTCGAAGCAGATCAGCAAAATTAAGAAGTTTTAGGTTTGATGATGACAAGTAAAAAGAAATCCGTAGAAGCCAATGGCATTACTTTTGGCATGGTGTCTGTTATTATAATGGGGGTAAGTATTGTTTTGATACTTGCTATGATAAAGATATATCTGAGTAATCAAATATATTATGAGAGCAAAATTGTAAATAAATTACAAAGAGAAGTTGCTGCACTGAAGGCAGAAGAGATTATGCTAAAGCAGAATGTAGAAGCTTTAAAGTTTAAAAATCAAGTAACAGATACTATTTTTGTTATCAAGAACTAATTAACACCGACAAGGAGACACAGTATGCGAGGCTTCATCCGTTTTGCCATTGATAAGCCTATCATTAACCATATTTTAATGGTGTTTATGTTGCTCTTGTCTATATTTGCCTATCAGAATATAGCAAAAGAAATTTTTCCGGCCTCCACACTAGATCAAGTTTCTGTGAGTGGCGGATATGTGGGCGCAAGTGCTGATGTACTCGATAAAATGGTAGTTGCAACGATAGAAGATGACTTGAAGAGTCTTTCCGAAATTGACACGCTATATACGGCTATTCAAAATGGAAGTTTTAGTATTAAAGCTGATATTAAAACAGGAAATGATACACAATTGGTACTGGCAGATGTCAAAGACATCATTGCAAAAACAAGACGAGACTTGCCTTCAGATATGGATGAACCCTTAGCACGGGTTTTGGTGCATGACTATCCCTTATTACTCGTTGCTGTCTCCGGTGATGTAAGTAAAAAAAAGTTAATAGAAGCAGCTGATGACTTAAAAAGTAAATTGGCACTTATTCCTGATTTGAGCAGTATAGAAATTCGTGGTGACACGGATGAAGAAGTGGTGATAAAAATAGACCAAAAGAAGCTTGATGCCTATGATCTAGATAAAGCCGCAGTATACAAAGCTATTTCAAATATTTCAAGTATATTTCCAGCAGGGACACTGGATGGACAGGGGGATCATCTTTATATTTCGACAATCAATGGGGAAAAAGACGCAAAAAGTCTTAGTATAACACTTTTAAGTGTAGGTGGGAAACGTTTTCGTCTGAAAGATATAGCAGAAGTTTATTATGGTTTGGGGGATCCTACACAAATATCACACTTTAATGGAAAACAGAATATCTCTTTAAATATTAATAAAAGCAAAGAAGGGAATGCTATTGCTTTGAGTAAAGAGATACGTAAAGTTTTGGAAACATTTAGCAAGAAGTATGCACATGTGAATTTTGAAGCCTATACGGATACTTCTATTTGGATTAAAAATCGTTTAAATCTTGTTTCCTCCAATATTTTATTTGGATTAATTCTTGTATTTCTGGCATTGTTTTTATCTGTAAATATAAGGATCGCTACTGTAGTTGCCATAGGGATACCGGCAAGTTTTATGATTACATTGGTCGTGGCAGATATGATTGGGTATAGTTTGAATATGTTGACATTGCTTGGAGCGTTGATTGCACTTGGGATGCTGGTAGATGAAGCCATTGTTGTAGCTGAAAATATTTATAGACATATGGAGATGGGAAAAACGCCTAGAGATGCAGCTATTGACGGGGCTACAGAGATGTTTCCCGCAGTCTTAACTGCCACACTGACAACAGTCTTTGCATTTTTACCTCTTTTGATGATGAGTGGTAAAATGGGTATGTTTATGCAGGTATTGCCCGTGATGATTTCTGTATTGTTACTGAGCTCTTTGTTTGAAGCATTTTATTTTTTACCTTTACATGCAAAAGAATTTTACTCTATCGGTACCTTTAAGAAAGAGAAACATGAGGATGATTTTTGGGTTAATTTCATTATACGGTATGATAAATTTTTAGAAAAGTTATTACTACATAAAAAACGTTCACTCGCAATCATCTTAACATTTATTATTTTAGGCACAGTAGGGATAAGTACATTAACAAAGTTTCAGCTATTCCCAGAGTTTGATGCACAACAAGTATATATGAATGGGAAAATAAATATCAACAATGACCTGAGTGAAACGGAAGTATATGTGACACAGGTTGAAGAGGCACTCTTGGCATTGTTGGATAAAAAAGAAATGGATTCTGTGACATCTGTGATTGGGTTCAAGTTTAACAAAGATCAAAGCTTTGAACTGGGAGAGAATCTTTTCCAAATTTTTATCAATTTACATGAAAAAGCACCAGAAAACTTTTTTGATAAATATATCAACCCTATTTTTTCTTTGGAATATGATGATACAGATATGATACGTACAAGATTATCTCAAGATATAGCAAGAGAAGTACAAGAGAAGATTGTTGAAAAGTTTAAAAATCAAGAGATAGATGGTAAAAAACTTTATGAAGAGTTTAACGTGTATGTACAACAAGCAGGCATTGTCTCCAATGATATTGAAATTGGTTTTGAACATCCAGATAGGCATGTGATGTTAAATGCGATGAAACAAGTGGAGGAAAAACTAGGGGAGATTGAAGGTGTTGAAGATATTGCAGACAATGCAAATGAAGGAGAACGCGAACTTAAACTGCGAGTCAATGAATATGGACAGTCTTTAGGATTTAGTGAAGGGTACATTACTTCTGTCCTGAAAGGGGCATTTTTAAAAGCAGAGTATGCCAAAATGTTTAATGAAAAAGGGTTGGTAAGAGTCAAAATAGAAGATGTATATAAACAAGATGCCTCAGCCATAGGAAACTTTCAACTTAGTACACCAGATGGAAAACAAAGGGTAAGACTTTCAGATGTATGTGACTTTACATACCAAAAAAGTTTTGTCAAAATCTTTAAAGAAGATGGTGATAAAGTACGTTCTTTGTTTGCCCGTGTAGAAAAAAATATTATTACGCCAATAGAAGTGATGGATAAGATAGAACCACTTTTGGAAACATTAAAAAAACAGGGCGTTAAACTCATTATTAAAGGGGAAGAAAAAGAGAATGCAAAGCTTCAAAAAGAGATGACACAAGCATTACTCATAGCCATTTTTCTTATTTTTATTACGTTGGTATGGATGTTCAACTCTTTAGTGTTGCCATTAATCATTTTAACAACGATACCTTTGTCTTTATTTGGGGCACTTTTAGGTACCTATATGATGGGTATCCATATGACTATGCCTGGTATGATGGGGGTGATTGGGTTGGCAGGTGTTGTGGTAAATGATGGACTTATTATGTTGGATTTTATAAAAGGTAGTAAGAATTACGAAGAAATGACGCAAAGAGCAGGTATGCGTTTACGACCTATTTTACTGACATCTATCACTACGGTCTTGGGACTCTCCTCTTTAATGTTTTTTGCAAGTGGACAGGCTCTTATTTTACAGCCAATGGCTATCAGTCTTGGGTTTGGAGTTGCATGGGCAACTGTGTTGAATCTCTACTATGTGCCTTTGATGTATGCGGTCATTTATAGAGTTAAAGAGAAAGCGTAAAAAGATTTAGCTATAATAATTGACTTTAGAAAATTATACTATAGAACATAATGATGAATACTTATGTAGTATGGATTAGGATAAATAAATCGTGTTAAGTGCAGTAGAAAGAAAGATAGAACAGTTTGTATCAGAGTTGAATGATAAAGAAGTAACTTCGCTGTATGCACAACTTCCTCATGGAAAAAGACTGCGTGCAAAACTTATATTAAAAATAGCAGGTTCAGGGCTTTGTGTTATTAAAACAGCTGCTGTTGTTGAGATGATACATGCAGCAAGTCTTTTACATGATGATGTCATTGACGATGCTTATACACGTCGTGCCAAACCTTCACTAAATGCGTTATATGGAAATAAAACAGCTATTATGTTAGGGGATATTCTCTATTCAAAAGGTTTTTTAGAATTAAATATTATTTCTTCTGAAGTTGCTAAAATGGTTTCAAATGCTGTTGTTCAACTTAGTCTTGGAGAACTTAAAGATGTTTCACTTTCAAAAACATTTAATTTAGACAAAGAAATTTATCTTGAAATGATTTATCAAAAAACAGCTTCTTTGATGGAAGCCAGTGCAGGTGCTGCGGCATTACTTGCCGGTAAAGATAAAGCAGTCTATATGAGGTATGGCAGGAATCTTGGTATTGCTTTTCAAATGATAGATGATATTTTAGATATTACGGCAGATGCCACTACGCTTGGTAAACCGGCTTTGCATGATTTTGAAGAAGGTAAAACAACACTTCCTTACATATATCTTTATGAAACACTTGGTTATGCCGATGCAGCAAAACTGAAAACTTTACATGCTAAAAAACTTTCTAAAGAAGAACAAGTTTGGATAAAATCGAAGATGGAAGATGCAAAGGTAATAGAAAAGAGTTATAATGAGGCAAAAGTACTTATCGAAGAAGCTATTTTGCTGATGAATGAGAGGGGAGAAGAGGCCTTGAGTAACATTGCAATGGCGATGATAGAAAGGGATTTCTGATGTATTACCAAGTAGTAAGTTTTTCTCATAATAACTGTGATCAGGGTATGCGTGAAAAATTGGCATTTATAAATGATGAAGAAAAACTTGAGATGCTTAATTTACTGGTAGCATTTGAGTTTGTCCATGAAGTTTTTATCATCTCCACATGTAATCGGGTAGAAATTGTACTTGCTACCAGAGATAACTTTTCGAGTTTTCATGCGGTTTTGGGACTCATGGCTAAAAAAAGTGAGTTAAATTTTTATGAACTTAAAAATGCAGCTTTGCGACTGGATGATGAAGATGCCATATCGCATATTTTTTCAGTTGTTTCATCATTAGATTCTTTAGTGGTGGGAGAATCTCAAATCACTGGACAGGTCAAAGAAGCATTTATGCTTTCACATACAAATCACACTGCAGGACGTAAACTCAATCGTGTTATTTCATATGCTGTGAAATGTGCAGCTGAAGTACGTAATGTCACCAATATTTCTCAAAACCCTATTTCTATAGCTTCAGTAGCGGTGGCACAAGCCCATAAACTTATGGGAGACAACATGGCTGGAATGACAGCTGTTGTCATTGGTGCGGGTGATATGGGAGTGCTGGCTACAAAGCATCTCTTGCGAGCGGGTTGTGATGTGGTGATACTTGGGAGAGATCAAGAAAAAGTTGAACTTGTTGCCCATACATTGGGAGAAAACGTAAAAGCAGATACCATTGACAAATTAGAAAAATATGTCAATCGTTATCGCTTACTTTTTTCTGCAACTTCTGCTAAAGAGACTATTGTGACTAAAGATTTCATCGAAAACGAGACTTTACCAAGGCTTTGGTTCGATATGGCGATTCCCCGAGATATCGAAGATATCGATTTAGACAAACTACAACTTTTTCGGATAGATGACTTACAAGCCATTTCTAAAAGCAATCATGCCTTGCGTGAAGAGCAGGCAGTGATGGCATCTGAAATTGTAGAAAAATATAAAGATGATTTTTATACATGGTTAAGAGCATTATCTATAGAACCTGTGATTAAGCAGATGAGAGAACATGTAAATGAGGCTATAGATGCAGAGATGACAAGAGCTATCAAAAAAGGTTTTGTACCCGCTGAGTCTGAAGCCAATATGCGTAAAATGGCAGAGCAGATGTTTAAACGTTTTTTACATGATCCCACACAAAATTTACGGCATTCATCTACCGAGACAAAAAATGCAAACTGTATAGAGGCAGTGAAGAAAATGTTTAATATAGACACCGATAATATCGATTTAAAACAGTATAAGAACGACCATCATACAAAAGGATACAGTGCGTGAGATTTTCAAAATTATTAATACCTACAAGTAAAGAAATACCTAATGATGCAACGTTGCCGAGTCATATTTATTTGATTCGTGGTGGTTTCATTCAATCCGTAGGTGGTTCAGGACTTTATAACTTTTTGCCTTTAGGCAAGAAAATACTGGATAAAGTACGTAATGTGGTAAAAGAAGAGTTAGACAAGGTTGGGTGTCAAGAAACCAGTCTTTCTTTTGTCACACCCACTGCATTATGGGACGAGAGTGGACGTGCAAGTGAATATGGAAAAGAATTATTACGTTTTAAAGATCGTAAAGACAATGATTATTTACTCAGCCCTACTAATGAAGAAGCCATGGTAAACCTGGTGCGTCAAACAATTAAAAGTTATAAACAACTCCCACTAAACCTCTACCAGATAAATCTCAAATTTCGTGATGAGATAAGACCACGGTTTGGGCTTATGAGAGGGCGAGAGTTCTTAATGAAAGATGGTTATAGTTTTCATGCAAGTGTTGAAGATATGCAAAGAGAATTTTATCTCATGGAGGAGACCTATAAAAAGATATTTACTCGTTTAGGATTAAACTTTAGAGTCGTACAAGCGGACTCTGGACAGATAGGTGGGGATGGTTCTAAAGAGTTTATGATATTAGCTGACTCTGGTGAAGATGATATCATCGTATGTGATGCCTGTGATTTTGGAGCTAATGTAGAAGTAGCCAAAGAGAGCAAAGCTGGTGATCCTTGTCAATGTGGTGCACCACTACGTATGACTAAAGGTATAGAAGCTGGACATATTTTTCAACTAGGTACAAAATATTCAGAAGCACTAAACGCTACTTTTTTAAATGAAGGAGGCAAAGCTCAAGCTTTTGAGATGGGAACATATGGCATAGGGGTCAGCCGTTTACTTGCGGGTATTATAGAGCAAAATCATGATGATAAAGGGTGTATCTGGACCCAAGAGTCTGCACCGTTTGCTTTACAAATTATGATTTCTAATATTAAAGATGAAAATCAAGTGGCTTTGGGTGAGAAATTGTATGCTTTGATGTTAGAAAAAGGTATCGATGTTTTACTTGATGAAAGAAAAGACAGGTTTGGAGCCAAGATGAAAGATTATGAACTCATTGGTGTACCTTTTGCTGTAGTTATTGGTAAAAATTTGACTGATGGCATGGTAGAATTTGTTACAAGAGATGGTATGCAAAAAGAATCAGTCTCTGTTGAGAGTATTGTTGATTTTTTACTGGAAAGATTTTAATATGATTTTTATTGTCATACCATTTTTCCTGATTGAACTGTACCTTTCCTTAAAGACAGGAGAGAGCATTGGTTTCTTTTGGTCAGTGATATGGATTATTTTAAGTTTTTCTTTAGGTATGATATTGCTACAAAAATCTTCACAAAACATGATGGTAAATATGAATGCTATGAGACAGGGGAAATTAGATATACGGAGGTTTCAAAATGCCAGTATGTCCTATTTTATAGGTGCAGTATTGCTTATAATCCCGGGTGTTTTTTCTGACTTTTTAGGTATCATTGCTTTACTCTACACACTTTATTTACAATTTATCGCTAAAATAACACCTGAAAAACCAACCCATTTTACACGAAAAGGAGATGACAATGTCATTGATGTCGAAATTATTGATGAGTACGATCGTAGCGACCGTAACTCTTAATGCAAGTTCTGTTCCAGATAATAAAAAGTTAGTGAAGTATATTAAAAAATCTGTTGTTAAAAACCCACAAGTAAAAGTTAAAGGGATAACGCTGATTGAGTCTAAGACACACAAAGATTTACCTGGTTGGACCGTACTCTTGACCACTATGGATTTAGAATATCAAGGTAAAGAAATACATGCACCAGAGACGATGTTTGTGAAAGATGGTTTGATTACAGGGCATTTGATAAACTTAAAAACAGGAAATGACTATAGAGATAACATCAAACCAACAGTACCTGCATCATTTTATGACGATGCACATTTATTATTTGGTAATAAAGATGCAAAACATAAAGTCTTGATTTTTTCAGACCCACAATGTCCATTTTGTCAAGAAGTAGTACCAGAGATATTTAAAGCAGCCAAGGAAAACCCGACAAAAATGGCTGTGTATTATTATCATTTGCCATTGCTTCGAATCCACCCAGTATCAGATGTGTTAACCCGTGTGATGCATGTGGCACAACATGAAGGCAAGGCAGATGTAGTTGAAAAACTTTATTCACTTAAAATAGATGTAAAAGAGACAGACACGGCTAAGATTCTTGCAGCAGTAAAAACACATAGTGGATATGAAGTATCTGAGGAGAAAGTAAATACAAAAAAGGTGAAAGAAGCAGTTAAAGCAGATGAGGTAGCAGCAAGAAAAATGATGGTCGGCGGTACACCAACAATCTATATTGATGGTGAATGGGATAAAATGCGTGATGGCTATAAAAAATTAGTCAATTAAATTCAATATAAAGAAGTAGAAGTGGAAAAACTTATTATTGCTACAAGAGCCAGTGCATTGGCCCTTTGGCAGGCTTACCATATAAAAAAACGTATTGAAACTTCGTTCCCAGAGATTAAAGTAGTCCTCAATGAGATTACTTCTAAAGGGGATAGAATACTGGATAAACCTTTGGCACTTATAGGTGGTAAAGGGCATTTTACCAAAGAACTTGAAGATGAAATGCTTGCAGGAAAGGCCCATATGGCAGTGCACTCTCTTAAAGATGTTCCAACATACATCCCTGAAGGACTGGAACTTTGTGCGATAACCAAACGTCAAGATCAGAGTGATGTACTTTTATCTCATACCTATAAAAGCCTCGATGCACTCCCTCATGGTGCAACTGTAGGTACAACAAGTTTACGTAGACGTATGCAACTACTTGAGCAACGTCCAGATCTCAAAGTGAAAGAACTTAGAGGTAATGTGAACACAAGGCTAAGAAAGCTTAAAGAAGGGCAGTATGATGCGATTATCCTTGCCTATATTGGTCTTTATAGACTTGATTTACTCAAAGAGATACCTTTTGTTGAAAAGTTAGACTTCTTTATCCCTCCTATGGGACAAGCTTCTTTGGGTATAGAGATAGTGAGTAGCAATGATAAAGTACGTGAAATAGCCATGATGCTTAATGATGAAAATACATTTATCTGTACCAAACTTGAACGTGACTTTGTTTCTGCTATAGGTGCAGGCTGTTCTGCACCAGTTGCTGTCAATGCGGTGCGTGATGGAGATAGCATTACATTAAAAGCGATGTTGGGGTATCCAGATGGTACCAATATTATGCATAAAGAACTTATCAATACTATTGGTGAATGTGACTTATTAGGTATTGAACTTGCAGAATTAATGATAGCAGATGGTGCATTAGATATTTTAGAAAAAGCTGAACGTATTGCTTTTAAAGATGAAATGCCACAGAGACTTTAATAGCGCTGAAAACGATTAACTGCTATAATCTTTACTATCATATTTAGAGGAATATTCAATGCAAGATGTAGTCGCGTGGTTAAAAGAAAATGGTAATTTAAAGATAATTGATGAACCGCTTGATGTGGAGTTGGAAATTCCACATGTAGCATACATTGAAGTAAAAACAGACGATTCTAGACCCATACTTTTTACAAATCCAATCAATAGGGCTAAAGGTATAGAATATCATATGCCCGTACTTATGAATATATTTGCAAATAAAGCACTGACTGAAAAGATATTTGGAAAACATCCTGATGTGATAGCAGAAGGTATAGATGAACTTCTAAAGCTTAAGCCACCCAAGGGATGGAAAGCAAAACTTGCGATGATACCTAAATTTTTTTCACTTAAGAATGTATTTCCTAAACGTTTAACTTTTAGAGGGGAGTGTCAGGAAATTGTAATTCCTAAGGAAGACGTTGATTTGGATACCTTACCTATATTGAAAACTTGGGAAGAAGATGGTGGAGCATTTATTACTATGGGACAGGTGTATACACAAAGTTTAAATGGTGAGATGCAGAATCTGGGAATGTATAGACTTCAACAATATGATAAAAATAGATTAGGAATGCACTGGCAGATACATAAAGATGCTTCTCATTTTTTTGATCAGTATCAAAGAGCGGGTAAAAAAATGCCTGTAACCGTTGCTATAGGGGGTGACCCACTCTATATTTGGTGTGGTCAAGCACCTATGCCTCATGGTATGTTTGAGATGTTACTTTATGGGTTTGTACGTAACAAAAATGCACAACTTGTAAAGTCATTGACCAATGATATTCATATACCACGAGATGTAGATATCGTGATTGAAGGTTTTGTAGATCCTGAAACGATGGAGATAGAAGGACCTTTTGGTGACCATACTGGCTACTATACACTTAAAGAATCTTTTCCTGTCATGGAAGTTGAAACTATAACGATGAAGAAAAACCCTGTGTTTGCAGCTACAGTAGTCGGTAAACCACCTCTTGAAGACAAATACATGGGATGGGCAACTGAACGTGTTTTCCTTCCTATGCTTAAACCTATGGCTCCAGATCTTATAGACTATAATATGCCGGAAAATGGTGTATTTCATAATCTTATTTTAGCAAAGATGAAAACATTGTATAAAGGACATGCACAACAGTTTATGCATGCATTTTGGGGTGTAGGACAAATGAGTTTTGTAAAACATGCCATTTTCGTAGGTGACGATGCACCAGATCTTGAGAAAAGTGAAGCACTTACTAAATATATTTTAAATAGATTAGATAAAAATAAAATACTCATTACCCAAGGTATAGTGGATCATTTGGATCATTCATCTTCAGAACAGTTTGTTGGTGGAAAACTAGGAGTAGATGCTACTGGAGATGAAATCGAAGATACGGTAGAGGAGTTACTTGACGATGTGACACTATTTGAGAAAATGCACATGATTGACAGTAGTATATTGGAAGTGAAGCAATATATGCAAGATACTAAAACACCTATCTGTGTAATCGTTGTTGAAAAACATATGTCTATGAAAATGTTAAGTGTAAAATTAAATGTGCTTCAATCACATATAAAATTACTTGTTATTGTTGATAAAATGAATAATGATTTAGATAATACCTATATGCTTATCTGGCGAGTGGTGAATAATATAGATGCACAAAGAGATGTGATACTTGAACCCTTTATTACTATAGATGCGACGAATAAAAATGTCTTTGATGGATATAAACGTGAATGGCCTGGAGATACTTTTTGTACGAAATCTGTACTTGATAGTTTACAGGAAAAAGGACTTATCGATATTGATGAAGATTTTGTTAGAAAATTTGGATTACTTCCTTTTTAATTTAACTTCTTTTTAAACTTACTACGATAAAATTTCCTTGTAAATAAAAATTATCATTAAGGAAAAAATATGTTAGTAACTAAAAAAGCTCCAGACTTTACAGCAACAGCTGTACTTGCCAATGGTCAAATTGTTGAGGATTTCAATCTTATGGATAACTTAGGTGAAAAGGGTGCAGTACTTTTCTTCTATCCCCTTGACTTTACATTTGTATGTCCATCAGAAATCATTGCATTCTCTAAAAGAGCAGCAGATTTCAGAGAAAGAGGAATCAATCTTATCGGTTGTTCTGTAGATAGTCAATTTTCACACTTTGCATGGAGAGAAACACCAGTGAATGAAGGTGGAATCGGTAGAGTTGATATGCCACTAGTAGCTGACCTTAACAAACAAATTGCAAGAGATTATGATGTCCTTCTTGATGATGCAGTAGCTCTTAGAGGTTCTTTCCTTATCGATGCTGATGGTACAGTAAGACACGCAGTAATCAATGACCTTCCATTAGGTAGAAATATTGATGAAATGATCAGAATGGTAGATGCTATGCTCTTTACTAACGAACATGGTGAAGTATGTCCAGCTGGTTGGGCAAAAGGTGATGAAGGTATGAAAGCAACAACTGAAGGTGTAGCTGAGTATCTTGATAAACACGCTGACGAACTATAGTTAGCTATAGGGTGTGTTTGTTAACGCACCTTATACTTAAAAACGATATAGATAAGTACATCAGGATGTATTTATCTATATATGTAAAGGAAATCTTATGACCGACTATGCGAAACTCCTTAAAGCAAGTGAGTTAAAAGCAACATTTCAACGTATGCATATACTCGAGAGCATAGACAATCATGGACATATGTCAATTGATGCTATCTATGAAGAGGTGGTAAAAACACATCCTTCACTTTCTTTAGCTACAGTGTATAAAAACATCATTTTAATGGTAGAAAAAGGTGTGTTGGTAGAAGTACCTATTACAGGAAAAAAACCTAAATATGAATTGGTTAAAGATGATCATATCCATTTAGTCTGTACAGAATGTGGCGAAGTAGAAGATAGACCACATAACATTAATGCAGATGCACTTTTTTCTTCTATGACAAAAGAAGAAAATTTTTCTTTGAGTAAACAACAAATAAATTTATATGGTGTATGTGCACACTGCCAAGAAGCTGTAGCATCGTAATATTAGAATTTAAAGAGTACTTTGTATTTGATTTCCTTCAAGTCTAAGGCGCCAAAGTTTCGACTGTCTATGCTGTAAGGGTTTGTACCTTCTACAAAATAAGCAGTATCAATCACATTTTTCACTTTTTTTATCATAAGTCCATAGTGCTCTTTTTCAAAAACTACGGTATCGTCTATGTTAACGGAGGTGTTTTTAAATATCTTCTGGCAAACGACTCTTTCTCCATTTTTATAGTATGGATAAAGAGAATCGCCAGATATTTTAAAAATCTTAAGCATTAGAGCACAGGATAAACTACATCTTCATTGGGGGCATAAGGCGATTTGGCTACTTTCGTTTTAACCCCTTTTATTTTCCAAAATATTTCTGCAAACTTATTTACTTCTGTTAAAAGCTCCATCGCTTTATCGCGTGAGGTATGTTGCTTTGCAGCTCCTCCTAACATCATAATATTATGAACAATAGTATGGATTTCAGGGTTTTCTGCAATTTGCGGAGGCTTGATAAAATCACCCCAAATGATGCGTATCTCTTCTTTACACTTGAGCGCTTCTGATTCTTTTACAGCAACATACCTTGCCATACTATTATGGTATGCAAGATCATTACCTTCTGCAGCATGCATAAGGTCAACCATTCTGACTACTGAAAGCGCAGCGATTTGCGCGACAATCGGGTCATAAATTCCACAAGGCACATCACAATGTGCTTTTACTTCAGTTGATTTAAACATTAAGTATCCTTTCATATAATATTTATATATTCAGTATAGTTATAAAAAGATAAGAATAAACTTAAGATATTAAGTGTTGCATCAAAGAGGAAATCTTTTAAAATATAAAAAATTATTTAAAGAGTAAGGATCCTATACGTACAAGGTTTGAACCACACTTAATCGCAAGTTCATAGTCTGCACTCATACCCATGGAACAGATACTTGCGCCTTCTTTTTGTAGTTTATCATAAATAGTATAGGTACTTTCAAAACTTTTTTGTATGCGTGAAGTATCTTTTGAATGTGCACCTATTGTCATAATACCTTTAAGGTTTATATTTGGACACGTTTCATTGATTCTTTGATACATATCATAACTTTCATCACTGGAAAAACCAGATTTACTTACTTCATTTGCTGCATTTATTTGTAAAAGACAGTTCATTTTACTCTCTTTTAGCGCTAGCTTTTTATTGAGTTCATGCGCTAGTTCTAAACTGTCAAGTGACTGCATAAGTGTTGGGCGTAAGTTTATGAGGTTGTTTATTTTATTTTTCTGTAAAGATCCTATCATGTGCCACTCTAAGGGTAGTTCTTCTAAGGCAGTCATGCGTTCTTTGAGTTGTTGGACTTGATTTTCACCAAAAGCACGCTGTCCTAGACTGTAGAGTGTTTCAATGTTGTCAATCGAAGTATATTTACCTACAGCTACAAGTTTAATAATGTTATGTTCACTCACGGTAATACGTGCTTGTTCTATATTCCATATGATTTCATCTAGGTTGGCTCTTAGTTGTTCTTTGTCTAAAATATCCATTGTTATGTTCTCCTATTTATCCATAAGTCTGTTAATATCATTGTATAGCCCTAACAGCATAAGTGAAATAAGTATAGCCCATCCAATAATGGTAATATACATCATGACATTTTCACTAGCTGTTTTTCCTGTAAACATTTCATAGAGGTTGAACATAATATGACCACCATCTAGGGCAGGGATGGGAAGTAAGTTTAAAACCCCTAGGTTGACTGAAATCAGTGCTGTAAAAAAGAAAAGTGCTACAATACCTGCAGAACTTGCTTGGGCAGTGACATCTACTATGGTTATAATACCACCAAGCTTGTCTGTTCCTACAACACCTGTAAGGATTTTTTCTACACTTTGTACGATGAGCAGTGAAGCTTTTTTGGTCTCTTTCCATGCATAGTCAAGTCCATCTAGTAATCCAAAATAAACGGTTGTTTGTTTTCCTGATGGACTAATACCTATGATACGCCTTGTGATTGTTTCCCCAAAAATATTTTTATCATCTATTACTTTTGGTATAAGTTGTAGGGTAAGAAGTGCTTGATTACGTTCAACAATGAGTGTAATAGCATCTTTAGAATCATTGATATGCTTCCCTATATTTTCCCAATACATTATATTGATACCATTAATTTGAATGATTCTATCATTTTTTTGAATACCAGCAGCATAAGCAGGTGTCTTTTCTCCTACTGAACCTACATAAGGAAGTAACTTTGGTACACCCAAATTTGCTATGGCAAAATAAAGTATAAAAGCCAGTAGAAAATTGGCAAATGGGCCTGCTAATAAAATAACAATACGTTGCCATGGTTTTTTACTGTTATATGAATCATCATCATATGATATGTTAGTGGTATCAGTATCATCTTGACCTTTCATCTTTACATAACCGCCTAGTGGAATAGCCGAAATGCTCCATTGTGTTTTACCTATCATTCTCGAGTAGAGCTTTTTTCCAAATCCTATGCTAAATACGTCAACTTGTACACCAAAGTAACGTGCTGCTGTAAAGTGCCCGAGCTCATGAAAAAAGATAAGTACGGATAAAACAATAATTGCAACTAAAATGCCCATGAAGTTCCTCTATTTAAATATAGTGAATTATAGCTAAGAGTTGTAAAAACTTAATATGAATTAATGAAATAATTGGATAAATGGACTTATACTATTTTTTCTACTTCTATTTTTTGAGCTTCATTTGCACGCAGGGCTATATATGTAGAACCTACCTTTATTTCAACTGTTTGTTTGCCAAGTGAATAACCTTTGACTACTAGTTCTTCACCTTTCATAATCCCAAATGAGTTTAAACGGTCTTTTAGCGCTTTTTCTGCATGTATTTTGATAATGATTACTTTATCATCTTTTTTTAAATCAATTAAGTTCATATATTCTCCATTTAGATGAGTATCAAGGTAACACGATACGCTATAAAACTTAAAACCCAAGCTGTGATAGTTGTTGAAAGAAAGAGATATAGAAGATATTTCCATCCACCAGCTTCTCGTGTAAATACCATAGATGCAGCCAAACAAGGTAGGTAAATCATAACAAAAACAATGAAAGCAATCGCTGAAGCAAATGGTATATTTGCTTTAATTTGTTCAATGAGCCCTGCATTTCCTTCATCGACATCATCCCCAAGTGCATAAAGTACACCTAATGTTGAGACAACAATCTCTTTCGCAGCCAGTCCTGTTTCAAGTGCTACAGCCATACGCCAATCAAAGCCAAGTGGTGCAAAAAATGGTTCTGAAGCGTGTCCTATTTTACCTAGATAACTTTGTTCAAGAAGGGCAAGTGACAATTCATTGGCAAGCATAGATTTGTCATTATCTGTTAAGGCTTGTTCGATTTTTGTTTCATACTGAGTTTCAAGTGCATAGTTCTTGGGGTAGTTTGATGCGAACCATATGAGTATAGATGCTGCCAAGATGTAGGTACCTGCTTTTTTTAAGTATGATTTTGCTTGACCATACACGGTGTGCCAGATGAGTTTAAGTGAGGGCATACGATACTTTGGCATTTCCATTACAAATGGTTCATCTTCTCCTTTAAAAACAAATACTTTAAGTACTTTAGCAGCGATAAGTCCTAAGATTGCACCAGATATATAAATGACAAATAATATGTTTCCTGCTTGTGTATCTGCAAAAAATGCGCCTGCAAAAAGTACATAAATGGGTAACCGTGCACCACAGGACATAAAACCTATAATAAAAAGAGTGATAAGTCTATCTTTTTCATTTTTAAGAGTTCTTGCTGCCATATATGCTGGAACAGAACAGCCAAAACCAGTAACTAAAGGGATGAAGCTTTTTCCATGTAATCCAAACTTATGGAAAAAACCATCAAGTAAAAATGCAACACGACTCATATAGCCCGTAGTTTCAAGGAGAGCGATGCCTAAAAATAAAATGACGATATTTGGTAAAAATAGTATGACCGCACCTACACCAGCTATGATGCCATCTGCAACAAGTGACCCTAATTCACCATCGCCAAGGATGGTTTTTGCCTGATTACCAAGCCATCCGAAAACTGCATCGATATAATCCATAGGGATACTTCCCAATTCGAAAGTAAGTTGAAATAATCCCCACATAAAAAATAAAAAAAGTGGAATACCTAATATTTTGTTGATAAGAAGATTATCTATTTTTTGGGTAAGGCTTTTTGCTTCCATTCCTTTGACGGACATGACTTCCATTTGTACACCCTTTGCAAAAGCAAAATGTTCATCTGCAAAGATCTCTTTGAGGTCTTTTGTCTTATGATGTAAGTAAAGGTGATTGAGACCTTCCCTAATAATAGGTAACAGTTCTATCCAGATGGGTTCATCATGCATGATTTTATATACTTCATCATCTTCTTGTAAAAGTTTGACAGCAAGATGACGATAAGGAAGGGGGGATTTATAGTTTTTTTCTTGCATAAAAGAGATGATTTTGTCAATTTCTTCTTCGACAGGATCAGAATAAACAACTTTTGAAGAAGCAGTATCTTCTTCATAGACTTGTATAATGCTGTTTTTGAGTGCTTCTATTCCTTCTTTGGTAGTTGCTGATGTCTTAATACAAGGTATACCTAAGATAGCTGAGAGTTGTTTCTCATCTATTTGAATACCTTCTTTTTGCGCTTCATCGCTCATGTTGAGTGCAAGTACCACTTTTTTCCCGGTTTCTAAAAGTTGAACAGTAAATAGCAAGTTACGTTGTAAATTTGTAGAGTCTACAACATTGACGATGATATCATATTCGTCACTTTGTAAAAAACTTTTTGTTACTTTTTCTTCAATGGTATATTCAGTGAGAGAGTATGCTCCTGGTAAGTCAATGATATGTGCTTCATACTCTTTACACTGTGCATCATCACAAATGGTAAATTCGACTTCTGTTTTATCAACAGTTACACCTGAAAAATTACCTACCTTGAGTTTTGCATTTGAAATAGCATTGATAAGAGAGGATTTCCCCACATTGGGCTGTCCTGCCAAAGCGATGATAATTTGTTCCAAAATATTCCTTCAGTGTCTACTGCAATTAATTGCTGAAGTATAATAAAAAAATCCTTAAGTAAGCTTAAAATGAAAGTTATTATCAATAATATATTTTATGTGGAATTGTTCTAGACGAGGCTTAGTGAGGAGATATAAACATTTTATACAAGAAAAATGTTTATATCATACACCTATTTAAAATTTGTAGTTTGCATAGAACTCAAGTACACTTGTACTATCAATGGCTCCGGTATTATTTTTATTATTTGAATATACAGTAGTGAAATCAATTGCTTGTGTAATGTCATATCCTAAGATGACATTTGTTTCATGTCCATCATCAAAATCAGCATAAGAAACGGTAGCCGAGATGCCTGCAATTGTTGTTGACGCAGATACTTTAAATGCATCTAAGTCTTGTCCATTATATTGGTCCGCAACCGACATGTTCCAAGAGTTGACATATAGGTTGTTCCACCCAATGTATCCTGTAGCACCATCAATAAGTCTATTATAGGCAGCACTTAAATCAAAACCAGCAAGTGTAGTTGAAATCCTTGCCCCAAATGCACTTGAGTCGGTCCCAAAACCTGTATCAAAACTGGTTGAGACATATTGCGCTTCTAGAGCAA
>JALSHU010000006.1 GCA_026982075.1 Sulfurovum sp.
AGTCTATTATAGGCAGCACTTAAATCAAAACCAGCAAGTGTAGTTGAAATCCTTGCCCCAAATGCACTTGAGTCGGTCCCAAAACCTGTATCAAAACTGGTTGAGACATATTGCGCTTCTAGAGCAATACCTGAGAACGTATATCCTACATCTGCATAAACCTGTGTATAGTTTGCTGCATCAATATTATAGTACCAAATATTTGCATCAAAGCCTTCACTGTATGTTGCCCCAACAGTCCAGTTATCTCCATTTAACTCTGCAAACGTTTCTCCACTGTTGTTCGCTCTCCATTTATCAATGTATGATGCTACTAAGGTAAGATTACCTATAGATTGATTGGCTAAAGTATAGGCTTCAAATGCACCTGGTGCAATCAGCCAATCATATCCTTGGAGCATAGGTGTTCCTAGTAGCTGACGTCCGGCAATAAGTGTTGTATCCGCATAGGTAGCTGTAATATTGGCAACGTTGAAGTACGCACCTGTTTCTTGACCTTCAAGATAGTTGCCTGTCCATGTATCTGTACCATTCCCAATGGTATTACCAAGGCTTGTGTAGCCTATAGCTGTGAAGTTGGCAACAATGTTATCGATAATTTTATGTGAAACATCCAGCGTAATGGCTGCTGCTGATTCGGATGCGCCTTTAGAAAACATATCTGATGCTATTTCGTTATCATTTGTAATATAGATAAGAGATGCTTTACCTGAGATAGAGGTAGAACTTTCAACTACAGCTGGTGCTTCTACCACGGGTTCAACAGGAGCTATGTCTCCTCCTGCAACTGCAGCACTCATCGTTAGTATTGTTACTAAACTTAATTTTGTCATTTTATTTCCTTGTTTTTGATGTATATCAATAAGTATATAAAATTATTTAGCTATGAAGAGTGAAAAGGTGATTAATTTTTAATCAATATAATTTAGTGAACAGAATTGTTTTTGAAGAAGTCTCGCACATACTCGTAGCCAGAATAGAGTGTTATGGCAACCGCAGTCCATAAAAGAAGTTCTGCGCCAGGCCATTCCATAAGTAAAAACCCTATGGCTATCATTTGTATGACGGTTTTGACCTTACCCATCCAGGAAGCAGCAATCTCAAGACCTTGACTAACAGCAGAGACACGTAATCCTGTTATAAATAGCTCACGCGTAATGATAAGGAAGATAGCCCATTCTGAGGCTCTGTCAAGCATCATAAGTCCTAGAAAACCTGCCAAAGTAAGCATTTTATCTGCTAGTGGGTCGAGTATTTTACCTAAAGTAGTTATTTGATTAAATGTACGGGCGATATAGCCATCAAAAAAGTCAGTTGTACTTGCTATGACAAAAATAAAAGCAGCCATGTAATCAAGCCAGCTATAGTGTATTCCTGAAAGAAACTGACTCTCACGATTGACTAGTAAAAAGAACATTACAGGTGCGAGTAAAAGACGTATGAAGGCAAGGGTATTTGGAACATTGAACAAATTGGACTACCTTTTATTTTATATCTATTACTAACGGAAAGTTGTCCCGCCATCTACAACGAGTGTTTGTCCTGTGATCCAAGATGCTTCATCTGTACAAAGAAAATATATAGATCCAGCAAGGTCATCAGGACTTCCCATTCTATTGACGGCAGAACGTTTAATCGTCTCTGCTTTGACTTCTTCATAGTTTGTAAAGGCTTTGAGTGCATCTGTATCGATGGGACCACCAGATACTGCATTGACTCTTATCCCCATTTCTCCAAGTTCTACAGCAGCGTAACGGCTCATCGCTTCTACAGCAGCTTTGTTTGTACCATGTCCCGCATAGTTTTCAATATATATCAGGTTACCAGTTGAAGAAAGTGTTACAATCGCACCTCCCCCAACTTTCTCCATACGTACAGCCGCTTCTTGTGAACCACGTACAAATGCACCCACTGTTGCTGTATAGATGTTTGTTAGACCCTTTGCAGGACGTAATTTCATAAATTTACCATATCCGCCTATAATGGGACGACCATAAATCATAGCATTGGATACGAAGAAGTCCACTCTATCAAAATCTTCATCAATGGCTTTAAAAAGTGGTTTAAATTCATCAAGCTCTAGAATATTGAGTGCATAGGCTCTTGCTTTGATACCATACTTATTTTCTAAGTCTGTGGCAATTTCATCTGCAATTTCTTTGTTAGAATTATAGGTAAATGCGATATTTACACCATTTTGTGCAAATTTTTCTGCTACAGCTTTACCTATACCTTTGGTGGCACCTGTGATAACAAGTGTTTTACCTTTCATATTTGACATTAAACGACTCCTGCAATTTTGTATTTTTTCATAACTTCTTCTATTTTTTTCATATTCTCTTTACTTGGGGCAACAAGAGGAAGTCTATATTCAAGTGTCTCAGTAAGTCCTGCTATATACATTGCAGCTTTGATAGGAATAGGGTTACTTTCACAAAAGAGTACTTTATTGATATCAAAAAGTGTATCATTGATGGCTTTAGAGGTTTGAAAATCACCCTTGCGCGCTGTATGTGCCAGTTTTGCTTTCATATCGGGTAGGAGGTTGGCAGTCACAGAAGTGATACCTTTCCCCCCACTTGCAAGTATTGGAAAGTCTATAGCATCATCACCAGAGAAAACATAAAGATCAGGTACTTTAGCTAAAAGTTCAACAGTGCGTTCTATGGAACCAGTTGCTTCTTTGATCCCCATGATATTTTCTACATCACAGAAAAGTCTTTTGACTGTATCTGGTAAAATATCCACTCCTGTACGCCCTGGTACATTATAGAGCATAAAAGGTACTTTTACAGCAGATGCTATGGCTTTGTAATGTTGGTAAAG
Source organism: Sulfurovum sp. (assembly GCA_026982075.1). GTDB lineage: Bacteria > Campylobacterota > Campylobacteria > Campylobacterales > Sulfurovaceae > Sulfurovum. Next base: position 2,827 of record JALSHU010000006.1, read on the forward strand.
TCCTTCCTGACTAGGTTTATTATAGTAAGGACTGACAGAAAATATAGCATCCACACCACAATCTTCTGCATGCTTGGCAATGTCAATGGCTTCATGTGTAGCATTAGAACCTGCACCTGCCAGTACTTTGGTAGTACTGGCTTTACAAACTTCAACAGCTATCTCTATACATCTTTTATGCTCATCATGACTCAATGTTGCACTTTCCCCTGTCGTACCAACTGGACAAACGGCATCAATCCCATTATCTATTTGTCTTTGGATGAGAGAGGCATAGGTTGCTTCATCCAATGTACCATTTTTAAAGGGTGTAATAAGTGCTGTAGTTGCACCTGTAATATAATTACTCATAGTTAATATCCTAGTTTTTTTTCAATATAACAGTCGTAGAAAAATTGTGATCAAAATACTTTTTGGCGACTTTTTGAATATCTTTGAGTGTAATTTTATCTAATTTCTCTTCATATTCAAGTAAAGGTTGTATATTTCCTTTGACATAATAGTCTCCATAGAGTCCTGCAACAGAAGAAGAACTCTCTAAAGAATAGATAAACTCTGCTTTTGTGTTAATCTTCACTTTATCTAATTCTGCTTGTGTTACTTCAGCATTTTTGAGTTTTTCAAGTTGTAAAAGAATTTCTTTTTCTAATTCTGAGATAGAGGCTTGCGGTGCTGCCATTGCCATGATAAGAAAAATACCTGGGTCTGTAAGCTCCATGTTGTATCCATACACTTGGTTGGCAAGCTGTTTTTCATTGACTATTGTCTTTTCAAACCAAGAACTTTTACCTGAACTAAGAATATGAGAAATAGCTGAAAGTGCTACTTGATCTTCATGTGCATAGTTTGGTATAGCATAAGCGATAGCCAATGTATCTACCTTGTTGCTCTCTTTGTGAAGTATAGCTCTTTTGGCCCCATCAATTTTTGGTTCAACTGCTATCACTTCTGGAATCTCATGTTTATTTTTTATGTTTCCAAAATATTTCTTGGCTTCTTCAAATACTTGTGTTTGATTAATATCTCCTGCAACAATAAGGATAGCATTGTTTGGTTGATAGTATCGTTGGTAAAAGTCTCGAATATCTTCTATTTTCCATGTGAGTATGTCCTCCATAAAGCCTATAGGAAGCCAATGATATGGGTGGTAAGTAAAATGTGTGTTAAAAAGTCTAAAGTACAGATACCCCATTGGATTATTGTCTGTTCTTAGTCTTCGCTCTTCTGCAACAACATCACGTTCTTTTTGGAACTCTTTGTCGGTAAGTTTTAGGTTTTGCATAAGTTCAGCAAACAGGTCTAGTGTCATCGAAAGGTTTTTACTTGCAGTTTTAATATAATAGTGTGTTTTATCAAAACCAGTTGCAGCATTATTTACACCACCACGGCTTTTTACAATGGTATCAAATTCACCTTCTTTGAGTTTATCTGTAGATTTGAAGCTTAAGTGTTCAAGCATATGAGCCATACCACTTTTACCCATGACTTCATTTCTACTACCAACTTTGTAATAAATATCTGTGGTAATCACACCCGAATCATTATCCATAGGTATGACAACGATTTGCATACCGTTTTCTAATGTTTTTGTAAAATGTTTTGGCAATGAGTTGGCCATTAATACTCCTGATAGTAAAAATAATAAAGTAGTTATTTGGGCTAAGAATGTGTTGTGTTTCATTTCCAATCTGCTCCAATAGCTTCTGATATATGGTTATATCCATCTTTTTGTAAAAGTTGGATGAGACCTTCATTAATCTCTTTAATAAGTGCAGGACCTTTGTAGATAAACAGGCTGTAAATTTGTACGAGAGAAGCACCGGCTTTGATACGTCTATATGCTTCTTCAGCAGAATCTATACCACCTACAGAGATAAGTAATGTTTTACCATAGAGTTCTTTTCCTATGGCACGGAAGAGTGCATATGACTTTTCTGTAAGTAAAGCACCACTTATCCCACCAAAATCTTTAGCATCTTCTGTAAGAGTGTAGTCTATAGTGGTATTGGTAGCGATAATACCTGCTGCACCAGCATCAACGGCAGTTTTACAAAGTAGTATGGCATCTTCATGTGCCATATCTGGTGCAATTTTAAGGAGTACGGGTTGTGAAGTTATCTCTTTTGCTATTTTAAAGATAGCTTGAATGAATGCTTCATTCTGTAAGTCTCTTAGTCCTGGTGTGTTGGGTGAAGAGATGTTAATAACAATATAATTTCCATATGTTTTAAACGCCTTGAAGAGTGTTTCATAGTCACTGAGGGCTTCATTTTCAGCTGTAAATTTGTTTTTTCCAATATTGATACCTATAGGATAATCAAAAAAGTAAAGTTTTTTGAGTTGTTGCAGCATATAAAAACTGCCTTTGTTGTTGAATCCCATAGCATTTTGAATAGATTGATTTTTGATGAGTCTAAAAAGTCTTGGTTTGGGGTTTCCATCTTGTGGTTTGGGTGTAATGGTACCTATTTCAGTATAGCCAAAACCCATAGCAGGTGTGGCAGTGATGTATTGACCATTTTTGTCGAACCCTGCACCTAAACCCACAGGGTTTTGGAAAGTTGTCCCAAAAATTTCTTGACGAAGCATAGGATGGGTCACAAAATACTGTTTTGCTATAAAACGTAAAAGTATTGGAAAATGTGCAGCTGTTCTTAGTCCTATACTTGCAAGGGTATGTGCAGTTTCAGGTTCTAACTTAAAGAGTAGTTTTTTGAGGGTTTGGTAAGAAAAAAATGACACTATAATCTCCATAATGAATTGGATATATTATAGCTAAGTATCAATAAAAGTAGTGTAATCCAAAGGTAGTACCTTGCATATTACGCAAGGGTGGAAGTTCTTCGATATTATTATAATGGTATGAAATGTCTGCATCTATATTATCTGTTATATAGAAAAGAAAACCAAAATTACCTCCATAATAAAATCCATTGTTGTCTTCAGTGAGGAAGTCTGTATAATGAAGATAACCGAGACTTGCTCCTAGATAGGGTCTTACTTCAGGGTATCCAAACATATCATCCATAAGTATTTTATCTATTTCAATAGAAAAGGTTTGAAAGTTATTATTTCCTGATATAGTGAACATCGTACGCCAATCTATCGTTTGTTTTCCATAGCGTAGTCCAAAACTTGTTTCTTTAGGGTTTGGGATATTTACAGATGATTCAACATCTACTTTCTCCGAAGAGAGTGTGAAACCAAGAAAAGGGAAGCTTTCAGTAGCATCTTTTGGGAAAAGTGTTGTTACTAACAATACAAAAAGAACAACAAATTTAGACATACATTTCTCCAAAAAATATTAGTTAATATATAATTATTGTTATAGTACCTATATTTGTGTTAAAAAAATCTTATAAAGTGTTTGTAGATAATTTTTTATAGCTAGGACATTCTTCCAATAAAGTAGGGTGGGTACCTCTACAGAGTATCTCTCCGTCTTCAAATACCAAAATGGTATCAGCATCTTCAATGGTACTTAGCCTATGTGCTACAGTGAATGTAATCATTTCATTGCGAAGTGCAGACAAGGCTTTTTGGATGAGTGCTTCACTTTTATTATCCAGTGCTGAGGTTGCCTCATCAAGTATAAGTACATCAGGGTTTTTGTAAAGTGCTCTGGCAAGTGCAATACGTTGTCTTTGTCCACCAGATAGATTATCACCACTCTCAGACAGAAGTGTATGTATACCATTTTCCAATTTATTGATGAACTCCATAGCATACGCTTTTTTCAGAGCCGTATTGACACGTTCTTCATCTATCTCCTCTCCATAAGCCACATTGGCAGCGATGGTGTCGTTAAAAATGTAAATACGTTGTGTGACATAGGCAATTTTTTGATGTAAAGAGGTAAGTGTAAAGTTTTTGTAATCTTTTCCATTAATGAGTATTTTTCCACTATTTGGGTCATAAAAACGGACAAGAAGACTGACAAGTGAACTTTTTCCCGCACCGCTGTTTCCTACCAATGCAATGGATGTGCCTTTTTTGACTTCAAATGAAACATTTTTAAGTGCAGGTACATCTTTATAGGTTAACCCAACATTTTGAAAGGAAATGGTTTCAATAGTTTGAGATAGCTCTTGTGTACCAGATATTATGGTAGGTTTGGTATCAAGAAGCTCGTGCATACGTGTGTTGGCAGTAATGGCATCTTGTGCTTTATTATAAAGGGAAGAGAGACGTTTTATAGGGGTGTAAAGCATGAAAAGTGCAGTAGCAAATGCAAAAAAAGCACCCACAGTCATGTGACCGTCTATGACTTCTTTACCTCCTATATAGATGACCAACCCAATTGCAACAGCACCCAATATTTCCATGATAGGTGATGTGAGGGCATTGGTTTTTATTTGTTTCATAATGAATTTAAACACGTTTTGATTTTCATGAGCAAAACGCTTGTGTTCATAGGTTTGTGTTGAGTTGGACTTAATGACTTCAATGTTGGAGAGTATTTCTCCCAGTCTTGAGGTCATATCTGCTGTACTTTCTTGTGAGAGCTTGGAGTATTTACGCATTTTTTTAGCCAGTTTTGTTAAAGGAAAAATAGCAATAGGCATAATAATGAGAAAATAAAATGCAAGTTTGGGACTCTCATAAATGACATACCCTGTTAATGCTACAATAGTTAAACTTTCACGTATAAGATCAGGAATGATATTTGCAACCACAACTTGTATTCGGGTAATGTCATTGGTGACACGAGACAAAATTTCTCCCGTATGCATGGATTTGAAAAAGTTCATATCTAAGTAAGTAAGATGTGAAACGAGTTTGTTCCGTAGTTTTCTGACAACATCTTGACCGATGTATGAGGTGTAATAGGTTTGTATATATCCACCTATACCTTTAAGTGCAAAAACGCCCACTAAAAGAAACGGCATAAGTGCAAGCATATTTTCATCTTTGTCTATAAACACATCATCTAAGACTGGTTTGATAAGTTGTGCAGTACCTGCTGTTCCCACAGCTACCGCAATCATACCTAACACAGCAAAGAAAAATTGTTGTTTATAGCCTGAAAGATAAGGTAAATATTGCTTTAATAGTTCTTTCATCGCTTATACTTTTTCCCAGAGTGTACCTTCTGATGTATCCATGATGGAAATACCCAAAGCAAGGAGTTCATCACGTATCATATCAGAACGCTCAAAATCTTTTTCTTTTTTTGCTTGCATTCTCTCTTTGATAAGTGATTCTATATTTTTCTTGAGGGTTTCATTTACCCCAATTTGAAAGTAGGAAAATGGCTCTTTAGCACCAAAACCTAAAAGTGTATCTATGAATGCTATGTTGGCTAAAGTTTCTTTCTTAAGGGCTTTATCTTTTGGGTTAGCATCTAAGGTATCATTGGTTGTAGCAATCATTTCATCAATGATGGAAAGGGCTATAGAGATATTTAAGTCATCACTCATGGTCTCTAGGAGGGATTGTTTAAACGTTTTGTTTGGCAGGGAACCTTTTCCTGGAGAAACACGCTTTTTAAGTCGGTATAGCTTATCCAGTCTTTTTTTAGAAAGTTGTAATTCCTCTTCTGAGAAATTAAAATCATTTCTGTAATGTATAGAGTTAAGATAGTAACGTAAAACCTCTCCATCATATATTTTCAGTGCATCTTTAAGGAAAAAACTGTTGCCCAAAGACTTGGACATTTTTTCACCATCTATTTGGACAAATCCATTATGCATCCAATATTTGGCAAGTTCATGTCCTGTGGCACATCGGCTTTGTGCTGCTTCATTTTCATGGTGAGGAAAGAGTAGGTCTGCTCCCCCACCATGGATGTCTATACTGTACGCATCATTTCCATCAAAATGTTTTTCTATCATCGCAGAACACTCTATGTGCCAGCCTGGACGACCACGTGAAAAGGCTGTATCAAAACAGATATCATCGGCTCCTTTACAGGCTTTCCAAAGGGCAAAGTCTTTTGGGTTTCGTTTTTCAGACGTATGTGCGACACGACTTTGTGCAATGTCATCATCTGCTACACGGTGTGAGATGTTCCCATAGGCATTGTCTTTTGAAGTATCAAAATAGACATCCCCTGTGGAGATGACATAGGCAACATCTTTGTCTATGAGTTTTTGTATCATAGCTTCTATGGCTTCTAGTGACTCGGTGGCTTTGGGTTCTATGTCTGCCCTTTGTACACCAATGGCATCCATCTCTTCTAGGTATCTATCTATATAAAACAAGGTAATCTCTTGCATACTTTGACCCGTTTCTTCTACTTTTTTGATAATTTTGTCATCAATGTCTGTAAAGTTCTTCGCTAGGGTGACTTCATAGTTAAGGGCTTTAAGTGTACGAGAGAGCAGGTCAAAGGCTAAACTAGAGCGTGCATGCCCCAAGTGTGCATCATCATAGACGGTAGGTCCACAGACGTAAATAGAAGCTTTTTTTTCATGGATGGGTTCAAAAGGTACTTTTGTTTTTTTGACTGAGTCATAGAGTTGCATAGGGTGTGTGACCTTTTTGTGTAATTAATACTGTGATTATAGCAAATTTATCTAATGAGCGTAACCAGCCAGCTATTGAGTGCAAATAGCAGTAGGGTAAAAAGTGACATAAAAGTGACAAAATACAATGATTTTTTAGACTTGATAATGTTTAAAAACTTGTCTAATCCTACTTCTTTTACTGTAAAAATAAACAAAACCCATCCCCCGATACTTCCTGCAAGAGCCAATCCAGATGCCCCTAATGGGTGCATAAGTATGAGTGAAGAAGTGACTGAGGCTATGAGGGAATAAACTGCTATCTTAGCAGCTTTCATATGTCTGTGTGAAGCATAGAGAAAAAGTGAAAAGAGTTTTGCCAGTCCAAAAGGCAAAAGCCCTACCATATACATCTGTAGTACACTCATAGTCTCATGTGTTTGTGTGAGGGTGAATTTACCTCTTTCAAACAGTAACCATACGATGGGCTCAGCCAGAAGAATACCACCTAACATGGCAGCACCGAGTAAAAAGGCCAAGAGCCAAAAAGCTTTGTTCAGATGAGCATAGGCTTCTGCTGCATGAGCATTTTTCAGTGCTTTGGAAACAGAAGGAAACAGTACCGTAGCAGTAGCAATGGCGATGATAGCAAGAGGAAGTTGAAAAATACGGTTAGCATAGAAAAGGTAGGAGACAGAACCTGTGAGTAAAAAGGTAGCTAAAATAGTGTCGATAAAAGCAGATATCTGAGGTGTAGAATTTCCAAGAATCCCTGGTAAAAAGAGGGCGTTAAAATGTTTCTTTTCTTCTTCCACATCTTTTCTTTTTCTGTATTTCCACCCACCCAAAAGAATTTTATGTAAGTTAAATTTACGTATGGCAATCAAGTGTACTATCACCTGTAATGCACCACCGATGAGCACAGCAAAGCTAAGTGCATAAGCAACACTTTTGGGTTCTTCTTTCATGTATAGCCACAGTGCAACTATCATCGCGATATTTAGAAGTGCTGTGGACATGGCAGTGGTGGCAAAATGTTCTTTGTATTGTAACAGCGTAGCCAAAAAAGTGACGATAAAGATGAGGTCTAAGTACCAAAAATTTATAGCAGTCATTGGTGAAGTATTGGCTATAAGTTTGGCATCCCAGCCCCATGCGAGTAGTTTTGTGATGGGCTCAGGGAAAAAGGTGATGAGTAGAGAAAAGGCCATGAGAAAAAGTAAAAAACGCAAAAAGATAGCTGTGGCAAAGACTCCTTTATGCTTTGAGGCTATAAACGAAGGCATAAACGCTTGCGTAAACGCACCTTCAGCGAAAATACGACGAAAAAGGTTAGGCAGTTTGAATGCTACAAAAAACATATCTGACCACACTGAAGCACCAAGTGCAGAAGCCATAAGTACATCACGTCCCAGCCCCGTAATACGTGATATGAGTATGCCAAAGCTGTTGGTAAATATGGATTTAAGTCGCAAAATTTTCCCTCATGAATAATTATATGTATTTTACCGTAAGTTGCTATAATCTTTTATGGTACATTTAAAACAAAAAACACCCACAAAAAGAATCTTGGCTATTACCAAGAGGCTATATGCATTAGAAAAACTACAAAGTTCTAAGCTGAGTGTAGAGTATGATGTTACAACACGAACCATACATAGAGATATGGTGAAGATATCTAAAAGCATCCCTTTACTTAATGATTTTGGCATTTGGAGATTAGATATAGAAGGGTTAGGTTTAGAAGATGTCTCTTTACAAAAGGCTCTACTCTTTTCCTTTGCACAAAATATGGAGATAGACATCGCTTGTCTTGAAAAGTCCAATGCTAACAAAGAGAACATAGCCTTTGCCATAGAGTATAAACATTTACCTAAAAACTTGGGAGAGCAGATACTCAAAGCTATCACGCAAGAGAAACAATGTAGTTTTAGTTATGTAAAAGAAGAGGGCACATCACAAAGAAATGTTGATCCTATCAAAATATATACAGAAAATTCACGATGGTATGTGATAGCCAGAGACTATAAAGATGACAAAGTAAAACATTTTCATCTACATAAAATAAAAAACTTTCAAGTAAGTTCTCGTAAAACTACCTTAACCCCTAACATGCAAAAAGAAGCAGATAATATTAAGAGTATTTGGAGTAGTACAGGTGAAAGTGAAGTGCTTGTAAAGCTCTACGTCCAACCCTCTGTAGCCCACTATATCAAAGATATCAAACTCCATAAGTCACAAACCATCTACGATGAACACCATGATGGTGGACTAGAAGTGCATTGTACTATCACCCATAAACTAGAACTCCTCCCTCACATAAAATATTGGCTACCTCGTGTCTATGTGCTAGAACCCAAATGGTTACACGATGAGATGATGAGAGATTTGGAGATTTACAGCCATGAGAGTGATAGGTTGGACATATAGGTGTCTAGGTGGTTGTGGTAAGATAACAGAATGATATATACAAGAAGAAAATTTATAAAAAAACTGGGTGTATTGTTTGCGGTTGTTCCTGTGTGGGGGCTAAGTAGAATCAAAAAACAAAAAGGATTTAAACTTTGTACTTTAAAAGTAGCAGGTTTACAGTATGGAGATATGTCAAAACATGTATTTATACCTACACAAAAACTAAGTTTTATTAGAGAGAAAGATAACCTTTATGATGCATATGCAGTTGCAATCTATCTTGACAAACGTAAAGTAGGCTATATACCAAGAACCAATAGTCGCATTATCGCTTCACTATTAGACAATGGTGTAAATTTAAATGTTAATGTACGTTATTTCGATAAAAACAAAGAGATATGGGATAGACTTTGGGTTGAGGTTTGGCAGGTATAAAAAGTGAAGTTTTATTGAGGATGACAACTAAATGTCAGTTCGACCTTGCTCGAAAAACTTCAAAAACGATTATTATAGCACTTTCGTGTCCCCACACAAATAAGCTATGGGGTATAATAAACTAAAAAACTTTAAAGGGAGATAAAATGGGGCAAAGAATATTGGGTTTAGATATAGGAATAGCTTCTGTGGGTTGGGCTGTTGTAGATTATAACAAAGATGATAGTACGCAAAATAAGATTGTAAAAAGTGGTGTGCGTATTTTTACACAAGCAGAGCATCCTAAAGATGGTAGTTCTTTGGCTATGCCTAGAAGATTGGCTCGTGGTGCTAGACGGACACTGAAACGAAAACGTCAAAGGATGAAAGGTATTAAAAGACTCTTTATGGAGAGAATGTCTCTATCTAAAAATGATTTGTTTGTAGGAGAGGTTGATGAAACTATCTATAGTAAAAAAGGGCGTATGGATGTATGGCAGCTACGAGCAGAAGCATTGCAAAGAGAACTAAACCATGAAGAGTTTGCAAGAGTATTGACCCATATAGCAAAAAGAAGAGGCTATAAATCCAATAGAAAAGTGGATGAAAAAGGTGATAGTGAAGGTAAAAAAGTATTAGGAGCCATAGAAAATAATTTAGCACTTTTAGAAAAATATGAAACCATAGGTCAAGCCATCTATGAAACGAGTAAAGATAAAGGTATATTTAGAAATAGAGATGGAGACTACTCTCATAGTGTTTCAAGAGAGATGTTGTTGAATGAAGTGCATACTATATTTGAAAAACAAAAAGCACTTAACAATACTTTGGCTACGAATGAGTTAAGAGACGCATACATAGAGATTGCATTCTCTCAAAGAGATTTTGCCTCTGTAGATGGAATGGTAGGTATATGTACTTTTGAAAAAACTGAACCAAGAGCCGCCAAAAGAACGTACAGTGCTGAAGAGTTTGTTACACTCACTAAGCTCATAAACACAAAAGTAGTCTTAGAAGATGGAAGCGAAAGAGGGCTTAACAAAGAAGAGTTAGAGAAGATTATACTTTTATGTAAGCAGAGTGAAAAACCTAGTTACATAAAAATAAAAGAGACGATAGGACTTGAAAGTACATCTACATTTAAAAACATAGAAGATTATGAGACAGACAAAGAGACAGGAGAGTTTCTAAAAAAGAAACCTACAAAATTTGTCAGTGCCTTTAAGGGCTATCATCAACTTAGGCTTACCGTAACAAAAGCTTTATCAAAAACACATTGGCACAATCTTTCACAAGATACTAAATTACTCGATGAAATAGGTACCATTTTTTCTATACACAAAAGTGATGAAAAGATAAAAGAAGCTTTGGACAAACTCTCTTTTAGTATGCTTACAGTGGAAGAGGCAGAAAAAGTCAAAGAAGCTCTTATCTCTTCCATAAGCTTTGACCAGTTTATTTACCTGAGTTTAAAGGCGTTAGATAAGCTATTGCCATATATGAGAGAGGGTAAACGTTATGATGAAGCTGTGGCTTTGGTAGGCTACAAAAAAGAGAGCGGTACACAACAGAAATTTCTAAGAGCATTAAATAAAGAAGAGCAAAATGAACTTACCAATCCCGTAGTCAAGCGAGCTATAGCACAAACAAGAAAAGTCATCAACGCACTCATAAGAGAGCATGGACAGTTCGATAAAGTACATATAGAACTTACAAGGGAGATAAAGAAAAGCCATAAAGATAGAAATGAGATTAAAAAAGGTCAAGAGAAATATCAGAAATTTAAAGAAGAGGTAGTGCAAGATTTCGTCAGCTTATTTGGCAGAGAACCTAAAGGAAATGAACTACTCAAATTTAGACTTTGGAAAGAGCAAGGTGGCTATTGTGCATACAGTGGATTTATGGGAGAAAAAGCATACATTAGACCCGAAAAACTCATAGCAGATGTGAAGTATGCAGAGATAGACCACATACTACCATACAGTAGAAGCCTGGATGATGGACTTAACAACAAAGTTTTATGTTTGGCAAAAGAAAATCAAGAAAAGAAAAACATGACTCCTTTTGAGTATTTTGAGAGTATTGGTAGAGATTGGTATAACTATGAAGTCTTTGTAAACAGTATGCTCAAAAGTCTTAAACGGGTAAAGCGTCAAAGGTTACTCAAAAAGAATTTTGATGAAAACTCCGAAAATGAATTTAGAGAGAGAAACATACGAGATACTGCTTATATGGCACGATATATAAAAAGTTTCATAGAAGACAATCTGGAACTTACCAGCAATGCTACAAAAAAAGTAATTACCATTAACGGTACACTAACCAATATGCTTAGGCATAATTGGGGAGTAGGTAATAAAAGTAGAGATACGCATCTGCATCACGCTGTAGATGCCATCATCATTGCTTTTGCTACAGATAGTGAAGTACAAAAGCTTTCTACACTATCGGCTAAAAGAGATGGTTTTGCCTATGAAAAGAGTGAAGAGAAGTCAAAAAAGTTTAGGTTTACACCGCCCATGGAAAACCTTAGAGACGAAGTACAAAAGAGCATAGATGAGATATTTGTTTCCAATGCTCCTAGGCGTAAGGTAACAGGTGCGGCACACAAAGAAACCATACGTTCTAAAAAATTAGAAAAAGTAAAAGGTACTTTTGAAGTCAATGGTGGTGTTGCAGAAAATGGAGAAGTTAAAAGGGTTGATGTATTTAAAAAAGAAGGGAAATATCATTTTATCTTTCTCTATCCTGCTGATTTTGAAAAAGAAAAATTACCAAATAATACTATAAAGGGTATAGAAGTAGATGAAAGCTTTGAGTTTGTATTCTCATTATTTAAAGATGAACTTATAGAAGTAAAACCAAAAAATAAAGAACCTTTCAGAGGTTACTTAAAATTTGTTGAGGGCG
>JALSHU010000007.1 GCA_026982075.1 Sulfurovum sp.
GGTATATGATATTACTGCTCCATCCCAAGCAAAGTTTGTAGATTATTACCGAACAGGAAAAGATGGTGACATTTCTCCTGAAGGGATGAAGTTTGTCCCTGCATCTGAGTCACCTAATGGTAAAAATTTACTTTTGGTTTCCTATGAGGTAAGCGGGTCTACGGTGATATATGAAATAAAGTAAGACGTGATACTTTATAGGAGATAAACCATAGCGTATACTACTGCAAAGCCACTAAATCTAAAAATAAAAAGGGGGGGGAGACAATCGTCTATCTGTCTCTGCTTATAACTTCATTTTTATTCTGAAAACTCATTGTATACATCATAAAGTAGCTCTAAAATATAGCATTTAAAAAATATGCAGAATGTAGGGACAGCACTTCTAAAGTGCAATAATACTACTGTATAATGAAGAGAATGTAAATATAAAACAAAGGTATTTTTTGATAAGTACAACAGCGTTAGGGTTGATAGAAGAGTGCGAGATGCACATAGTAGGACATAAAATTTTTGTTCGATTAAAAGATATCCCTATGTATCTGTCTAAAAAAACAAAAGACAGTATTCGTAATAGATACAGCCATTCTGTAGAGGTAGGGCTGGGTACTGAGTATCTTCTTGCAAATGTGAGCAGGCAGTTAGGCGAAGATGTAAATCTCAACTTCTTCCATATAGCTAAAATCGTTGGAATGGTACATGACATTGGACACACAGCATTTAGTCATGATGGTGAAGTGATACTCGATAAAATGTTACTTAAGTCATCTGAATCTTTATCTAAGCGTATAAGGTTCAATGCAAACTTTAATAATTTTAGACGCATAGAGAAGTATGGTTTATTTGATTTACTTGGGGAAGAGATCAAAAAATATGCATTGGCTTCACTCATTAAGCGTAAAAAAGAGCTACTGCAGTATCCTGAATATAGTTATTTAGAAACGTATTTAACGTCTGCTATTAGGCTTGAGGAAGAATATCTAGCTTCTCAAGGTATTGACATCTCCAATAGTACCAATAAAACAATACTTTGTCAGGCAATGGACTTAGCAGATGAAAATCGATACAGAGTGACAGATATTATTGATGCATTGAATATCTATTCTAAACAAAAACTCAAGGAAATATTGCTTCGTAGTATTCATAGTGAGGTACGGGTAAAAGATATACGTAAACTGGTAACACTTCAAGTTGATCAGCTACTAGAAACCAAAGAAAAACATAGTGACAAAATCAAGATTAAAGATTTACTTATCATGTTGCTCAATCAAGAGAGTCATGCTAAAACGGAGTTTCAAAATGTGATGAACAGTATCTCCATGGCATTCAATAGAAACTTTCGACTTTCAAAAAAAGGAAAACTTGTTCCAATTAATGATGAGATAGAAAGATTAAGAGATGAGTTTAACCAACTAGCTTCAATGTATATTTGGGGTGCCAAGAAAGTTAAAAATATTAAAAAACCGTATAATCATTATTTTAAAACGGTGTCAAACTATTTTATTAATCAAAAATTTGATATAGCCCTTATTGACAGTAGTAGCTATAAAACAGCACTAATAGCACTGCAAGCTAGTACATTTGATGAAGAAGATACAAGGTATAAAACATTATTGTTGATGAGGAATTTTTTAGGAGGATTGACAAACTTAAAGATTATTGAACTGTATAAAAAAATTAAAATGGCAGAACTTGAACAACAATTAGGATATGAATTAAATAATAAAGAGAAATTGCTACTTAAAGAACCTATATTATTGTTTGAAAAAAAGTTAGAAAAATATCAGACAAGAGTTTTTAAATCGAGGAACATATCGGGCAGTTGATAACAAAAATGTAATTGTTTTGTATCCATTAGGTTATCAGTATATTTTATCATATCAAAAATATACATGTGGAGTTTTAAAATGACAGATGAAATAATGACAATCTCTGAAAAAAAGCTAGGGAAATTGGCAAAAAGGCTGGCAGAAGAGTTTTCTATTTCTACAGAAGAGGCATTTGAAATTATTTATGAAGAATGGGAACTTGTAGAAGAATTATTTGCAGCACATAAAAAAGCAAAAGCGGTGAAAGAACATTTAGTAAGAGCTATTAACGAACTTTATAGGATAGCATGATGTATCAGCTTAGTGTAGAAAACTATTTAGTTCATCATTACCCTACAGTAGAGAACCTGCCACAAATTGCGAAAAAGTTTCTTTTTTCAACTCTCAAGAGACTTTTTCATGAAAATCAAATTAATACTTTTTTGGAAGAGAATGAGCATAAAGATACCTTTTCTTTTGTAGAGTCTGTAGTTGAGTATTTTGATGTGGGTATTAAAATCAATACAAAAGAGATGGATCACATACCATCATATGGTCGAGTGGTGATTATTGCCAATCATCCTCTGGGAGCATTGGATGCAATGGCACTCATCCATCTGCTTAAGGATATTCGAAAAGATATTAAGATTGTTGCCAATGCATTTTTGGGACAGTTTGAAAATTTACAAGAGTTAGTCATCCCGGTAGATAATATCACAGGCAAAACAACTAAAGCCACACTAGAAGGTATCTATACCGCATTAGAAAATGAGGAAGCGGTGATTATTTTTCCCTCAGGTGAAGTGAGTCGTGCAAGACCTAATGGCGTAAGAGATACAGCTTGGAAATCTGGCTTTTATAAGATTGCGGCAAAGACACATTCTCCTATCCTTCCTATTTATATAGAGGCAATAAACTCTAAAGGTTTCTATATGCTTTCTATGATAAATAGATCTTTAGCTACAGCGACACTTCCACATGAAATGTTTAAAGCCAGGGGAAAGGAAATAGGTTTCAAAATAGGTAACCCTATTCCCTATGAAAGTTATTATATATCAAGTCTCCCTCAAAAAGAAGCTGTAAAATTGATAAGAAAACATTTTTATAGAGTTGCCAAAGGTAAAAAAAACATCTTAAAAGTGCAAAAAGGTATTTCTCTTGCAGAATCACCAAGTGATGTGAAAGGTGAACTCAAAAAGGGACAATTGTTAGGAGAGACATTAGATGGTAAAAGTATTATTGTCTATGAAAGTGAAGTAGAAAATTGTGTCATTAAAGAGATAGGTCGCTTAAGAGAGATAAGTTTCCGGCATGTGGGTGAAGGCACTGGGAAAAAAAGAGATATTGATGGCTATGATTTTTATTATAAACATTTAATTATATGGGATAATGAAACATTAGAAATTGCAGGTGCCTATCGTATAGGTGATTGTAGAGAAATCATAGAAGATTTTGATAAAGAAGGTCTTTATACCACAACATTGTTTGACTTCAAAGAAGATTTTGCATCTTATTTTGAATATGGATTAGAACTGGGAAGAAGTTTTGTGCAGCCCAAATATTGGAACTCTAGGGCGCTGGATTATCTTTGGCAAGGTTTAGGAGCATATGTAAAATATCATTCCCATATACAGTATTTGTTTGGTCCAGTAAGTATGAGTCAGAACTTTGGTGCAAAAGCACAAGCGCTGCTTATTTATTTTTATAGTCATTATTTCAAAGCTAAATTTGATTTGGTAAAACATAAAGAACCTTATAGAATCAGCAGTGAATTAAAAAAGTATTGTAGAACAGTATTCTCAGGCAATGACTATAAAGCAGATCTTCGTAGGCTGAAAGAAGAGTTGGGATATATGGGATATATGATACCTACACTCTATAAACAATATGCAGATCTCTGTGAAAAGGGCGGTGTGGTATTTTATGATTTTGGACATGATAAACAATTTAACGACTGTATAGATGGATTTATCTTAGTAGATTTAAATCTTTTAAAAGAGTCAAAAAGAAAAAGATATTTTTTATAAAAATAATGTTGTAACCAAAATGTTTCCAAGCTATAATATACTTCGCACAATCCAAATGGATATCACACACTTTTCTAAAAAGGAAAAAATATGACATTTCAAAACATAATAGCAGCAACAGTAGCAGCAACAGTAGCACTTACAGCAGTCAATGCAGATGAACTTAAAGGTAGAGGGGCATCTTTCCCTGGACCAGTTTACAAGGCATGGACAGCAGAGTATTTTAAGGCTACGGGTAAAAAAGTAAATTATACGCCAACAGGTTCAGGGGATGGTATCAAGTCTATCAAAAAAAGAATGGTCGATTTTGCAGGTTCTGATAAACCACTTAAACCAAAAAAACTTAGAGATGCAAAGCTCTATATGTTCCCTTCCGTTGTAGGCTCTATTGTACTTTCTTATAATATCGATGGAGTGAAAGATGGTGAACTAAAATTAAGCCGTGCAGCTGTAGATGCTATTTTTTCTGGAAAGGCAACGCACTGGGATGATGCAGTGATTACAAAAGAAAATGCAGGATTAAAACTGCCACATGCTCCTATTACTACCTGTGTAAGAGCAGATAAGTCGGGAACTACATTTAACTTTACGTACTTCCTAAACAAGATTAACCCTGACGTTAAGGTAAGTAAGAAACCAAAGTGGACAGCATCAAAAGTGATAGCAGGTAAATCAAACTCTGGTGTATCCGCAAATATTCAACAAATTAAAAATTCTATTGGGTACATTGAGTACTCATATAAAATTAAATTAGGTCTTCCCGCAGCACAAATTGAGAATAAAGAAGGACACTTTATCAACCCAACTGTAAAGTCTTTCCAAGATGCAGCAAAATATGCGTCATGGACAGCAGACAATGATTTTTATGCTGTTATCGGTGATCCAGAAGGTGCAACATCATACCCAATCGTAGCCGCAACATTTATTCTTCTTCCAGAAGAAAAAACAGAAACAAACAAAGCAGTTACTGCATTTGTTGAATGGGCATACACAAATGGTGACAAAGCCGCAGAAGAACTTGGGTATGTACCACTCCCCGCAAGCACTAAAGATGCTATTAGAGCATATTGGGAAGCGAAAAAGATTAAATAACTTTCGTAGAAGTAAATTTTTTAGATACGCTTCTCCTCCCGTGCCAATCGGTGCGGTATGTACTATTTTGCTATCCCTATAATACATTCTCTTTGTACATTCTCTTTGTTATAGGGTTACCAAAATGTTACTAATATGTTATACTATCGCGTAATTTTTATTAAGGTGTGTATTATGGGCGGAAAACTCTTCCGAAACTTTTCATTTTTTTCAGCAACACTCTCCTTTTTTCTTTTGATTGGGATTTTCGCAATACTTTTTACCTATGCACAAGAAGCATTGCATGAATTTGGTTTTGATTTTTTGTGGACAGAAGACTGGGAGCCGGGGGAAGATGATGAAGGGGGTATTTTTGGTGGGTATATTCCTATTATTGGTACGTTACTGAGTACAATCATAGCGATGCTCATAGCAACACCATTGGCTATGGGGATTGCTATATTTCTTACAGAAATTGCTTCACAAAATGTGGCAAAACCAGTTTCTATAGCGATTGAGTTGCTTGCCGCTATTCCTAGTATTATTTATGGTATGTGGGGGCTCTTTTATTTTGCGCCTATCGTACAAAGTACATTTGGTGGCAATGGCGTAGGACTGCTGACTGCGGGAATTGTTTTAGCCATTATGATAATCCCTTTTATGGCAGCTATTACACGTGATTCTATGAATACTACGCCAGAGGTACTAAAAGAATCTGCTTATGCCATGGGTGCAACTAAATTTGAAGTCATTAAAGATGTGATAATGCCATATTCTAAAGGTGGGATTATTGGTTCAATTATTTTGGCACTTGGGCGTGCACTTGGTGAGACAATGGCTGTTGCTTTCCTTATAGGGTCTGTGATGAGTACGGTCAGTAAAGTAACAGATCCGACAACATCCATACCTGTACTTTTGGCAAATAATTTTGCAGAAGCGGAAGATTTGGAGATGAGTTCTATGTACTTTTTGGCACTGATCTTATTTGTTGTGAGCTTTGCCATTATCTCTATCGCAAAGTTCTATTTTTTAGGCAAAAAGGTTAAATAATGAATAGACTACTACTCAATAAAATGATTTTGGTTCTCTCAACACTCTCTGCGGTCATAGGCATCAGTTTTCTTTTTTGGATACTAGCAACACTGAGTTATAAAGGTATTACCAGCATCCATTGGAGTACTTTCACAAACGATCTCGTAGAAGGGGGTATCCGTAACTTACTGGTGGGTCAGTTTACCATGGCAATTATGGCTACCTTCGTAGCTGTGCCTATTGGAATGATGGCGGGTATTTATCTACGAGAATATGGACACGGTTCAAAACGTGCGGCTGTGATTCGTAATTTAAGTGATGTAATGATGTCTGCTCCATCTATTGTCATCGGGGTATTTGTGTATGCACTTTTAGTGGATCCTTTTGGTGGTTATAATGGTTGGGCAGGGGCAGTAGCACTTTCTATTATGATGATACCCATCATCATCTCAACAACAGATAATATGCTGGCACTTGTCCCCACAGAGCTAAGGGAAGCAGGTATGGCTTTGGGGGGAAGTAAACATAAAATTATTTTACAAATTGTTGTACGTGCAGCTAAGGTGGGTATCACTACAGGTGTGATGCTCTCATTTGCCCGTATCATTGGTGAGACAGCACCACTTTTATTTACCTCTGCAAATAACCAGTTTTTTACCATGGATTTATCTGGGCAGTTTCCTTCCCTTACCGTGAGCATCTATAATTTGGCAACGTATCCAGACAGTGAGAGTAGAGAGTTGGCCTGGGCCGCTTCATTTATATTGACGGCGATTGTTCTGTGCATCAATCTGATCGGTCGATTTGCATTAAGAAATAAGAAGTAAGGATAAAGTATGGCAAAAGATAACTTGGTAATGGAATTGAAAGACTTTTCATTTATATATGCAGGGGCACCAAAACCTTCATTAAATAACATAAATTTACCGATAGAAAAAAACAAAATTACAGCAATGATAGGGCCCAGTGGATGTGGTAAATCTACATTGCTTAGAGCAATGAACCGCATACATGACTTATATCCTGGGAATACCTATGAGGGGGAGATCAACCTTTATAGAGAAGATGGCAGTAAACAAGATATTTTAGAACTCAAAAAAGAGAATGATTTTATTCACCTTCGTCAAGAAGTAGGAATGATTTTTCAAAAACCAACGCCATTTCCTATGAGTATATTTGATAATGTTGCCTATGGATTAAGACTATCAGGTATTAAAAACAAGACAGAACTCTCAAATAGGGTAGAGAAGGCACTTAAAGGTGCAGCAATCTGGGAAGAGACAAAAGATAGACTGAAAGAAAGTGCACTGGGATTAAGTGGTGGGCAGCAACAGCGTCTTTGTATTGCAAGAGCAGTAGCACTTAAACCAAGAGTATTACTCTTTGATGAGCCTACTTCTGCGCTAGACCCTATTTCAACAGGAGCCATTGAAGAGTTGATTTCAGAACTTAAACAAGACATCTCTGTGGTGATTGTGACACACAATATGCAACAAGCAAGTAGATTAAGCGACTATACCGCATTTATGTATTTGGGGGATTTGGCTGAGTTTGATAAAACGGAGAAAATATTTTTGAATCCAAGTAAGAAATTGACGGAAGATTATATTACCGGTAGATTTGGATAAACGCATAGATATGAAGGGATAAAATATGTTAACACAATATCAAGAAGCAAGACATGAAGTTAGAGACCAGGTACTTGAAGTGATACAAACATTGGCAAAAGCCAATGAGAATGCACTTAAAGCTTTAGAAGTATCAGATGCACAAGAGCTTGAAGAGGTGAGAAAATCTATTAAGCATATAGCTCAAGTAACAGAGAAAATCGATAATGAAATAGTACTAATCTTTGCGCGTTATACCCCAGAGGCAAAAGACCTTAGAGAGATGGTCTCTTATCTAAAAATCACTTCTGCATTTAACCGTATAAAGACCAATATCAATAATTATTTGAAAAATATGCAGAGTATGTTAGCCGAAGATGATGTGAATATTGTGCAGTTTATCAAAGATTCATTGAGTATTAACCGATGTACCATTAATGCTTTCAATAAAACGATTGAAATGTTTGAAACCTTTGATGACAATGATAGAATAAAACAACTAGCCATTGAGATAGATGTAGAGTATGCAAAAACAGATGATATTTATGCATTACTTGAAAAGTCAGTGATCCAAAAAATGGGTGAGGCTGATGGTTTGGCAGAAGAATACTTTAATTTATTAAAATATATTCGTAAAAACTTGAAAATTGTTGATAGACTTGACTCTATTGCACAGAGGGTTATTTTTGCTCGTATAGGTGGAAAGTTATAGACGTATAGTTTTTGCTATAATCTCTTTATGCATAAAGAGATTGAAATAGTCGTCATAGAAGATGAAGAAGATATATTAGAACTCATAGAGTATCATTTGGAGAAAGAAGGTTACTCTGTTACAGGCTTTTTGTCAACCGAAAATGTGGAACAGTTTTTAGAAGAAGAGAACCCCTCCTTGATACTGGTTGACCGAAACCTTCCAGGTATGGAAGGATCGGAGTTCGTCTCTTACTTACGTAATACTGGCTACAGTACTCCAGTTATTTTTCTTACTGCCAAAGACAAGGACTCTGAACTAGAAGAAGGGTTTGAAGTTGGTGCAGATGACTATATATGTAAACCTTTTTCTTATAGAGAGTTGACACTACGGGTAAAGGCGCTTCTAAAGCGTACAGGGGCCTTACAAAAACAAACACGTGTTAAATATAAATTACTTACGATAGATTTGGAAAAAAATCATCTCTACGTTGATGGACATGTTGTAGCACTTACCAACCTGGAATTTAATTTATTACATACTTTTATGAAACATATTGATACCGTACTTAGCAGAGACTTTTTGCGTGATGAGGTATGGGGT
The DNA here is from genome assembly GCA_026982075.1 of Sulfurovum sp. GTDB lineage: Bacteria > Campylobacterota > Campylobacteria > Campylobacterales > Sulfurovaceae > Sulfurovum. The sequence goes on from JALSHU010000007.1 coordinate 8,840, forward strand.
TTAGCAGGTGAAAATGTGAATGACAATGCTGTGAATGTTGCTATTAACAGACTTAAAAATAAGATAGATCCAAAAAATGAGCAAAACTATTTTCACCCAGTATGGGGTGTAGGCTATAAATTTTCCTAATAATATGTCAATATGACATATTTTATTTTGATTAAATGTGAACTTGCTACACTTTCAATATGAATAAAAAAGAAACTCTTGAACACTATTTTGGACACAGTGCATTTAGGCCTTTACAAGAAGAAGTGATAGATGCCATAGTAAATAAAGAAGATGTATTGATGATACTTCCCACAGGAGGAGGCAAATCACTGTGTTATCAGTTGCCTACACTCTTAATGGAGGGAATTACTGTAGTAATCTCTCCACTTTTAGCACTTATGCATGATCAAGTGGTGGCTCTAAAGGCGAACGATATCTCTGCAGCTATGTTAAGCTCTATGCAGACACTTGAAGAATCTCAAGAGATAGAAGAACAGTTGCGCAGAGGTGAAATAAAACTTCTGTATGTAGCCCCTGAGCGTTTGACCAATGCCTATTTTTTGAATCTACTTCATCAGCTTCCTCTAAACTTTTTTGTCATAGATGAAGCGCACTGTGTGAGTGAATGGGGACATGAATTTAGAGAAAACTATAGACGTTTATCTTTGCTTAAAGAACAGTTTCTCACTACCCCGATAGCAGCATTTACAGCTACAGCAACAAAGGCTGTAGAACAAGACATTGCAACAAACCTGGGATTGATTGAACCAAAACGTGTCAGAGGCTCACTTTTTAGAGAAAACTTGACTGTAAGATCACAGCATCGCATTAAAGATGGACGTCAGCAACTTTTGGAGTTTTTAAAACAACATACAGATGAGTCTGGTATCATCTATACACTTTCACGTAAATCTACAGAAAATATTGCCAGTTTTTTACAAGGTAAAGGCATAGAAGCCAAAGCCTACCATGCGGGATTGCCAACACAAGAGAAAAACAGTACCTATGCAGATTTTGTGGCTGACCGTGTGCAAATAGTTGTCGCCACTATAGCTTTTGGCATGGGGATAGACAAGTCTAATATTCGCTTTGTCGTCCATATGACTTTGCCAAAAACACTGGAGAACTTTTATCAAGAGATAGGACGTTCAGGGCGTGACGGGCTTGAAGCTGAGACACTGTTGCTGTATTCTGCTGCAGACATTGTACAGCAAAAGATGTTTATCGAAAACCTACCAGAGACTCCATACAAAGATCATGCCTTTAACAAGCTTGATGCCATGGTACGTTTTGCTAATTCTGAGAACTGTAGGCATCAAAGTATTGCAGCCTATTTTGATGACCGCATAGAAAGTTGTAAATCAAAATGTGACAACTGTACAGCACCTCAAAGTGAAAAGGTTGATATTACGACTGCTTCACGTAAACTTCTCTCAACTATCTTTAGAACAGAACAAAAATTTGGATTACATTATGTCATCGATGTGCTTAAGGGAAGTAAAGAACAGAGACTCTTACAAAACGGACATGATGCCCTGTCTGTATATGGTATAGGTGAAGAATACAGTAAAAACCAGTGGCTTACGGTAGGAGATAAATTGTTAGAGCTTGGTGCTGTCTCGATAGGGGAATTTAAAGTTTATAGGTTAACTGGATTTGGGGTAGAGGTCATGAAAGGTTTGCACATGATAGCACTCAAAAAAGAGAGACTCGCAGTACAAAAAGCTGATACAAAACGAAAAGTAACGTATTTTGATGATTATGATGTAGAGGTGTATGATAAGCTACGCACCTTACGTTCAGAGATAGCTTCAGAAAAAGGTATCCCACCCTATATAGTATTTTCAGATAAAACACTAAAAGATTTGAGTAGTAAACAACCTCAAAATAAAATAGAAATGTTAAAAATACATGGTATAGGAGAAGTGAAGTTTGAGCGATATGGAGAAGACTTTCTGGAGCTTTTAAGTGAGTAAAAGAGCATTATGCGGTATAGATGAAGCGGGGAGAGGGTGCATCGCAGGTTCTCTTGTGATAGCGGGAGTAGTCCTTACTGCTAAAGTTGAAGGGTTGATGGATTCTAAGAAGTTGACGGAAAAAAAAAGAGAGAGTTTATATCCAATTATTACAGAGAACTCAGAATACCATATTGTCTCTTTTTCCGCTACACAGGTAGATGAACTAGGGATTTCTAGGTGTTTACATGAGGGGTTACAACGTATAAAAAAACACTTGCCTAATGTTGACTATCTTTTTGATGGTAACAGTACATTTGGGGTTTCAAATATCACAACTATGATTAAGGCGGATGACAAAATAGCAGAAGTGTCAGCTGCAAGTATATTAGCCAAAGTGACAAGAGACAGAGAGATAGTAAAAATGGCTAAAACATATCCAGAGTATGGGTTTGAGAAACATAAAGGTTATGGTACCAAAGCCCATATAGAGGCTTTGGTGAAGTATGATAGATGTGCTGTTCATCGTAAGACCTTTAGGGTAAAAAGGTTAGATACGCCAACATTACTTTAGTTCTGTCTTGGCAATGATATTTTACATCATTGGCGTACCATTGACGGTAAATTTTCCATCTTTGAGTTTGAGTTCAAATGCTTTAGAATTATTAAGATCTTTTGGTTGAAAGACCATAAGTGCCATCATGGCTTCTGGTTGTTGCATGATTAAACTAAAAAGATCGTTTGAGAGTATGAGGTTTAAATCAGCATCTATTGTCGAAAGTGCGGACATAGGGTTAGTCTCAAGCGCAAGAATATCAAAGGTTTTATCAAGTGTCATTTCTGCATCTAGAGTAAAACCTTTTAGGTTTTTACCCCTGTTTTCTATAGTTTCAATAGAGAATACAGGAATTTCAATATAGACCCCTTTTGAAAAAAATTGTTGCATCAGTTCATTTATATATTTTTCATCATTTACATTTGCTTGTTGAAGTTTTTCAAAAGCATTGATATCAAGGTTCCCGGCATTGATATCTAAAACCAATGTGTTAAGGGTATAGGCCTGACCTTTATCTTTTATGTCTACATGTGCAATCTTACTCGTCATCGTTCCAGATAAGAGTGCATCTTTGAGAAGTGAAGTAGAGGTCATTGTCATATTTTGGGCAACTATATTTAAATCAGGTTCAACATGTATGGTCATGCTATCCATACTATACTGTGTATGGTAGTCATATGGCGTTTTCCCTGTCACTTTGTAGTTACTTGTGAGATTTGCCAGTGTAATGAACATTACATCAGGTACTTTGATACCAAAGGTTTTTAGCTCTTGTTTTATACTAGAAATAGCACCGTCTTTAATATCCCCACTAAAGGTTAGACTCTTCATAGTAAGTTGCATCTCTGTCTCCCCTTGGAAGACTTCATCAATGTCTTTTATATGACCCTTAAAGCCTGTGATAAGTTTGTTGATAGAGACATGCATAAGGAATGCCTTTTTCTCTAACATATTTTCGATTTGTGCTAAAATATGTTTTTCTTCTGAAGTAGTCACAGATGAATTGAGTACCGTAGGTAAAGCGGTAGGATAGGTATCAAAAGAAACAGAAGTATAGGTATCTGGCAAATAATGTACATCAACACCTAATATCAAACCTTTAACAAGTTTTGCATCCTCTAGGGTAATTTGAACACCATGTTGGTTTAGAAAATGTGTGATCTTTTGAGGGTTGTCAAAAGAGAGGCTAAAATGTTCTTGGCGTTCTTTTACCTCTCTGTCTTGTATACTAAAACCTTCTTTTTGAAGTAAAGCCAGCTGTGCATTTACCTGTGATTTTAATTCAGTAGTAAGCTGTGTAGAACCTACAGCAAAATAATAAATAGCGCCCATAACAATAATTCCAATTACACCTAATCCCAGTTTTTTCACATATTATCCTTTGTAAATATTTTTTAAATGTTCCATTTTCTTACCCATGTTGAGGAGAGACATATCTGCTAAGGTTAGTGCCATCATTGCTTCACATACGACAGATCCTCGTAGTGCTACACAAGGGTCATGTCTGCCCTTTAGATTAAAATCTAATTCTTCATCTTGGGTTGTAATAGTATGCTGTGTTTTGAAGATAGAGGGGGTAGGCTTAAAGTGCGTTTTTACTATGATGGTATCACCATTTGAAATCCCACCTAAAATGCCTCCAGCATGATTAGAGTTAAATCCTTCCAAGGTGAGTTGATCATTATTCTCACTTCCCTTGAGATGGGTACTTGCTACACCATCCCCAATTTCTACGGCTTTTGCTGCATTGATACCCATCATTGCTTCTGCAAGTATGGCATCAAGTTTGTAGTAGAGAGGTTCCCCAAGACCTACGGGAACACCTGTAGCTGTTGTGAGAACCACACCACCGACTGAGTCATGGTTGTTTTTAGCAGTTAAAATGGCTTCTTCCTGTGCAGCTTCTACACTAGGATCAAGGGCGTACATTTTTGAGGTTTTTGCATGATTAAAATCTTGAACCTCTCCTTTGATACCATCTACTTCACAGACACCACTTTGTATACTAATGCCAAGTTCTGCCAGCATGAGTTTTGCAATGGCTCCCCCTGCAACTCGTGCGGCCGTCTCACGTGCAGAACTGCGTCCCCCACCCCTGTAGTCACGTAACCCATATTTATGAAAATAAGTAAAATCTGCATGCCCTGGACGAAAAAGGTCTTTGACATTTGTATAGTCTTTTGATTTCTGGTTGGTATTGAAGATAATCATAGCTATAGGTGTCCCAGTGCTTACGCCTTCAAAAACCCCCGAAAGTATCTCAAACTTATCATCTTCTTTACGTCCAGTTTCAAGTTTTGATTTCCCTGGCTTTCTTCTGTCAAGTTCAGACTGTATAAAGTCTTCATCTATCACCAGTCCAGCAGGTATCCCATCAAGTATGCACCCTAGAGCTTTACCGTGTGATTCTCCAAAGGTAGTGAGGGTTAGTTTCTTCCCGAAGGTATTCATGTCTGTAATTCCTTTAATGCTATCTGTGCGGCTTTTTGTTGGGCTTCTTTTTTACTTTTACCTTTTGCTTTGGCGATGGTTCTGTCATCTAGAATAATAGCAATTTCAAACTCTTTTTTATGGTCTGGACCAGAAGACCCAAGTAATTCATAACTAGGTGTCACACCATGTGTCGCTTGGGTCAACTCTTGTAAAGCTGTTTTGTAATCTTTTGACAATGATTTTAAATCAATTTTAGGGTGACACTCCTCTAAGAGCTTAATAGAAATCTCTTGGGCTACATCCAAACCAGCTTCAAGATAAACTGCACCGATAATTGCTTCAAAAGCATTAGAAAGCAAAGAAGGTTTATCTCTTCCATTATTGTTCTCTTCTGCAAGTGAAAGATAAATATAGTTTCCAAGTTCCAGTTTTTTTGCTAACAATGTAAACCCTGATTCGTTGACAAGAGAAGCACGTATCTTTGACAAAATACCTTCGTCTGATTTTGGAAATTTGGAAAAAAGGTATTCACCTACGATGAGATCGAGCACAGCATCTCCCAAAAACTCAAGCCGCTCATTATTGTAAGGCTTTTTGTGACTCTTGTGCGTCAAAGCCTCAATAATCAATTGCTTGTCTTTAAATGTATAGTTCAGTCGTTTTTCCAGGTGACTATAATCATCCATTGTATTCTCCTATAAAGTTAATTTAATACGTTCAGCTTCATTTCTAGCCAATTCATCACAGCGTTCATTTTCAGGATGTCCATTATGGCCTCTGACCCACGTACCACGTACATTATGAGGGGCAGAAGCTTCCAAATAGGCTTTCCATAAGTCTACATTTTTGACTTTGGTAAAATTTTTCCGAACCCAGCCATCAAGCCATTCATTAATGGCCTTGACTACATAAGCACTGTCAGAAATGACTTCAACATCACAAGGTTCTTTTAACAGTTTAAGTCCTTCTATCACGCCTTGAAGTTCCATGCGGTTGTTAGTAGTATGGGCTTCAGCACCTGAATACTCTTTTCTTTTCCCTCTAAATTCTAAAATGCCACCATACCCACCTGGTCCAGGATTTCCCAGGCTAGAGCCATCAGAGTAAAGAGTAATTTGTTTTCTCGATTGCTTTTCCAATACTTTCCTCAACTTCTACAGAGTGTATCGCCATACAGTTTGGGCAACGCTTAAAACTGACAGGAAAACTCTGTTTACATTTTTTACACAGGTATGAAAAGTATAAATCACCACTCTCAAAACCACTTTGTTTTGCTATTGCCAACATATCAAGCGCAAATATACCACTTTGTGTTATCTCATCGTTTCTCTTTTGCAGATATCCTTTTGCATAATAAAGAGTATTTAGCTGTTTATTGGCTGAAATTATATCTAAATCGAGTTGTGAATTTGGTAAGAACCAAAGGATGTCAAGTATCTCTTTGGTACGCTTTGGGTCTATTAATTGCCATGCCTCTTTGGTGTCAAGTTTAAGGAGAGCAGAGATGACATCACGATATAGTTTTGGTTCTTCTTTTAAGATACTTTTCAGGCGGGTCACTTTATGTTGGGTTGAAGTACTTTTGTTTGCCTGTATTTGTGACAAGTCTAGAAATTTTTGCAATGCATACGTGTCTTCTTCTAGCAGTTCAAGTGGCTGTATGACTTCTTTGGCTTTGTCATATTTATGCATCATTTCATAGACAACACCCAGTTCATAAAGTACTTGTGTATTACGGGGGGTTTTTCGTAAAATGTCTGTATATATCGATCGTGCACGTTCTAAAAATCCTGCATGCAAATAGGTGTTTCCAAGTCTTTCTTGTAACTCTGATTTGGTTTTATCCTCGGAGATATTTTTAATGAGATACAAATAGATAGAAATTGATTTATGATACTCACCAGTATTTTCAAATGCTTTAGCAAGCAAGGTAAGCGGTTTAAGCATATGTTCTTCATAAGGCATCTCTTGTGTGTCTAATGCACATTCAGCACTGTCAAACTTATCTAAAAACTTCAGTAGATTCCCTTCTTCTTTTTGTGTTTTATAAAGACTCCACCCATGTGTAGCAAGTGCAATGATAAGACCTAAAACAATGATGAGTAATATACTAAAAAGTGGGTCATCATAAGCAGGTAAAATATGTTCCAAAACAGTCCTTGAGAAATTGTATGATTAAATTATAGCGAATTAGATATAATGCCTTTATGATAGACAACGCTTCCATAGAATCACTAAAAAACAGTATCGATATTATTGATGTGGTCGGTTCTTTTATAGAGCTAAGAAAAGCAGGGGCAAACTATAAAGCCAACTGCCCTTTTCATGGAGAAAAAACACCCTCTTTTGTAGTGAGCCCCTCTAAGCAAATTTACCACTGTTTTGGCTGTGGTGTGGGAGGTGACAGTATCAAGTTTTTGATGGAGCTTGAAAAACTCTCTTACCCTGAAGCAATAGAAAAACTGGCTTCAATGTTTAACTTCTCTTTGACATATACAAAAGGAAGTTCTGATTATTCTGATGCAAAACGTGTTCTTGAAGCCATAGGACAATGGTATGTGAAGAACCTCAATCAAAATCAGACTGCTACAAAATATCTGCTAGACAGAGGGGTCTCTCAAAGTTCTATAGAAAGATTTGAAATCGGGTATGTCCCCACAGGAGCAGAAGTAATGCAGTTTTTAACTTCATCCTTGTTACCCATGCCAAAAGCTGCGGAAGCGGGTATTATCGCTCAGAGTGAAAACGGGCATGGCTACTATGCACGTTTGGTAGAACGTATTACTTTCCCTATCTACTCTGCAAGTGGCGCTATTGTCGGTTTTGGGGGGAGAACGATAACAAACCATCCTGCTAAATATATCAACTCTCCACAGACTAAACTTTTTAACAAATCACGTTTGTTATATGGGTACCACCTTGCCAAAGAAAGTATTTATAAAAATAAGAAGCTCATCGTTTGTGAAGGCTATTTGGATGTTGTAATGTTTCATCAGGCAGGATTTACAGAAGCAGTAGCAGGTATGGGAACAGCCCTTACTTCTGAACATTTACCTATGTTACGTAAAGGTGACCCTAAAATCATTTTGGCGTATGATGGTGACAAAGCAGGTGTTTCTGCCGCTTTAAAAGCAGCACAGATGTTGTCGATTTCTGGCTTTGATGGAGGGGTAGTTCTCTTCCCTGACGGACAGGATCCAGCTGACCTCATAGCAAAAGGAGAGAGTGAAAAAGTAGCTGGACTGCTTCGAAATGCAAAACCACTCATCCCTTTTGTGATAGAAAAAATATGTGAAGGCTATAATCTCAATGATCCCAGAGCAAAAGAGGCAGCATTTGGAGCGGTAAAACAGTTTTTGGAAGGCTTGAC
>JALSHU010000008.1 GCA_026982075.1 Sulfurovum sp.
AGTGCAAGACATATATTGGTAAACGATGAAACATTGTGTAAAGAGTTAAAAGAGAAAATCAACGCAGGTGAAATCACTTTTGAACAAGCTGCAAAAGACAATTCTACGTGTCCTTCAGGGGAAAGTGGTGGGGATTTAGGTACTTTTGGTCAAGGTCAAATGGTACCAGAGTTTGACAAAGTCGTATTTAACGATGAGGTAGGCGTAGTGCATGGTCCGGTAAAGACACAGTTTGGTTACCACCTCTTAGAAATCACAGAACGTTCATAACAAAAAAGAGATACAATGCTATCTCTTTTTACTTCATTGGGGAATTAGCTCAGCTGGGAGAGCGCTTCGCTGGCAGCGAAGAGGTCGACGGTTCGATCCCGTTATTCTCCACCATCCATTATTCTTTTTTATCAATATAAGTAGTATACTATAGACTCATAAGACATATCGCAGACTAAAATGAGGTAATCATGCACAAAATAATACTCTTTTTGATACTTGTCTCTAGTATCGTTTTTTCAGATGTTATTATGAAAAAACCAGATAAAGAAAAACCTGATATTTCACTTCCCATCGAAAAGCCTACCCGTACGGTTATCCCTATTTACAGACCTCTTATCGTACATCAAGATAATTATTATAATAGTAATTATATAGAAAACTGTAATCAATATATAGAGATAATATCTCAAAAGGATAGAGAGATAAAAGCACTCACACAAGAACTTGAAACACTAAGAAAAAAAGAACATATACGTTTACAAAAAAAGTTAAAAGCAACACATGAATCAGAGATAGAGAAGTTTGAAAAGAGAAAAAGTAATAGTAGTACAACAAATAGTATTACTATTTCACGGGAAGCTATAGAGTAACAAAGAACACTAAGCGTAACTGGTCTGGCTATATATTATTGCACAGCTGCAACATGTGCATCAGAGAAAATGAGTTTATATGCCGGGAGTAAGGTGGTTAAGGTTTTTTCATCGGTGGTATAGATAGTAGTCGCCCTATAAAGTTCACCATCTTTTCTAACTTCAACAGTGTTTCTAAGCGCAGGAGGAAGCTTTTGCAGTTTCTCTTTCAGTGTGTCAAGGTTTTTGTAAACAGCAAGTTTTACAGTATAGATTTTAGGTGCTTCACCCTGTAAAGGGAAGAGAAATAAACAAGTGAGTAAGAGAGAACGAAATAGCATAATAAAATCTTTTTTATAATTATAGTATATTTAAAGGTGATTGTAAATAAGAGGAGTATTTAAGTTGGTGACCCCTAGGAGAATTGAACTCCTGTAACATGGATGAAAACCATGGATCCTAACCGCTAGACGAAGGGGCCAACAAAAATTTTACAAGTACAAATGGTGACCCCTAGGAGAATTGAACTCCTGTAACATGGATGAAAACCATGGATCCTAACCGCTAGACGAAGGGGCCATTTACAACTTGTGGACGGAATTATATATATAGGGTGCTTAAAAAACTCTTAAATAGTGTATAATTTTCTAAAAATGAGGAATCCCATTCATGACATATAGGAAAAAATTATTTTATCTCGTATGCTTGGTGCTCATGCTTGTATCTTGTACAAGCAAAGAGTATGATAAACAAGAGAGTGTTTTTATTGTATTTAAAACACCTACATTTAAATATGCCGACCTAGGGTTTATGTATCAAAATAGTGATGAGGTAAAGATAGAGATATACGGAAGTGGACAAGCTTTGATGTCATTGGAAGTGACGCAAAGTCATGTATGTATGAGTCTATTAGAATGCATGAATAACGATAGTTTTAATGCACATGTTCTGAGTCCGTGGTATCCCAGAGAAATATTAGAAGATATTTTTAGAGCTCAGCCCATCTTTAAAGGAATGGGATTAGCCAAAAACAGTAACGGCTTTACTCAAAAAATTGAAGAGGGTTTTAAATATAATATACGTTATACTGTTTTCAATAAAGATATTATTTTTCATGATAAAATCAATAAAATAGTTATTAAAATGAAGAGGGTAGGTTCATGAAGTTTGTAGGTGCGCACGTTAGTGCCAGTGGTGGTGTAGACAATGCACCATTGAATGCAATGGCAATAGGTGCAAAAGCGTTTGCACTTTTCACAAAAAATCAAAGGCAGTGGGTAGCAAAACCTTTAGAAACAAAAACCATTGATGCTTTTCATAAAAACTTAGAAGCATCAGGTATCCTGCCAAAACATATTTTACCTCATGACTCCTATCTGATAAACTTAGGACACCCAGAAGTGGAAAAACTTGAAAAATCCAGAGAAGCATTTATAGATGAACTAGAACGATGTCGTATCTTAGGACTTGACAGACTTAATTTTCATCCAGGGTCTCATCTTGTAAAAATTCCCAAAAAAGATCCAGAGTATATAGATAAATTGATGCAAGCAGAGCTTGGATGTTTAGATGTGATTGCAGAGTCTTTGAACCAAGCGATAGAGGCGACTAAAGATTCAAATGTAAAACTGGTCATTGAAAATACGGCAGGGCAAGGCTCTAACCTTGGGTATAGGTTTGAACATTTGGGACATATTATAGATAAGGTAGAAGACAAAAGTAGGGTAGGTATATGTCTGGATACTTGTCATACTTTTACAGGGGGGTACGACCTTCGCACCAGAGAAACCTATGATGAAACGATGGATGCTTTTGGTCGGATTGTAGGGTTTGAATATCTTATGGGTATGCATATCAATGACTCTAAACCAGCACTTGGTTCAAGAGTAGACAGGCATCATTCTTTAGGACAGGGTGAAATAGGTTGGGATACCTTTAAGTTTATCATGAATGATGAACGTATGGATGATATCCCTTTGGTATTAGAAACCATAGATGAGTCAATTTGGGCGGAGGAGATCAAAGCATTGTATGCATTGATTGAAGATTAAATTTAAAAGGAGAGAAGTAAAATGGAAATAGTAGGTAAAAGTTTAGCATTGAGTGTATTCGCATCATCAGTTGTGATGGCAGGAGGGTATAAAATCCCTGAGCAATCATTAAATTCAATGGCAAAAAGTGGAGCGAATGTTGCTTATACTATAGGGGCAGATACAAACTATGATAACCCTGCGAATATGAGCTTTATGGATGGAAGTAAAAGTTATATGGAGGGAGGTCTTACACTGGTACGTCTTCCTCCTAATGTCTATGCTCTTGGAGCTGCTTCTGGTGAATCTGAAACAGAAAATATACCGATTCCCTATTTCCATTATGTCTCAGAAGCGATGGGGGATTTTAGATGGGGGGTAAGTTTGGTTGTGCCTGGAGGACTAACCAAAAGATGGGAAACACCTTTCCAAAAGGCGTATGTTGAAGAATTTACGCTTAAGGTTATAGAATTAAACCCGAGTATCTCTTACAAAGTAGCAGAGAACTTCAGTGTGGCTGCAGGTGTTCGGTTAATTTATAGTGAAGGTATTGTTAAAAGTGATGCAACAGATGCAGCAGGAGTAGGTGCTCCTATACGTGATATGGAAGGTGATACTATTGAATTTGGTTATAATTTGGCTGTTGCTTATAAACCAACTTCGGATATTAACATGGCTGTTACTTATCGTTCTGAGATTAATCTAGACCAAGAAGGGACAGCTCGATTATCTGGGTTTGGACAAACATATAATGGAAACGCAACAGTGTCTGTTCCTCTTCCTGCAACATTAAATTTAGCCATTTCAAAAACATGGAATGATAAATTTACTTTAGAATTCAATTATGAAAGAGCCTTTTGGTCTGCTTATAAAGATTTAGATTTTGGATACGATACAAATATTGGAGGCCCATTGGGTGCGGTATTTGATACCCCAATACCTAAAAATTGGAGTGACACCAATACTTTTAGAATAGGTGCAACAATTAAAATGGAAAATAAGATCACTATGATGATGGGTTTTGCGATTGATGAGACACCAGTTCCTGTAGAGACACTAGGATTTGAAACACCAGATACAGATGCCAAGATATTTTCATTAGGATTTAGTTATCAACAAACAGAGAGTCTTTCATGGGGATTGGCTTTCTTGTATGATAGTAAAGAACCTATTCGCATAGCACCAGGTACGACAATAACGAATAACCCTGTATTAGCCAATGGAGGTAGTTTTACAGGAGGGGGTGCTTATTTAACTACTGTAGGTGTGGCTTACGAGTTCTAAAATGAAATATATGTTTAATAACCTATATGAACTTATCGCTCATCAGGCAAAGAAGCGTAAAAATAAAGTAGCGCTTCTTGTTGAAAATGAAAAGATAAGCTACCATGACATTCTTGAATTCTCAGATAAACTTGCCGCCTATTTATCAGAAAAAGGTGTCAAAGAGGGAGATAAAGTCGCTCTCTTTTTACGTAATTCTCCAGAGTTTATTTATAGTATTTTTGCTGTGGCAAAGTTGGGTGCGATTTTAGTGCCTGTGAATACATTTTTAAAAGAAGAAGAGTTGACATATATTTTAGAAGACAGTGGAAGTTGTTTTCTTATTGGGTCTTCTATCCATAAAAAGGTTATAAACCGTAGTCGTGCAGCAGAATTGTGCAAGGCTATTTTATGGGAAGGAGAGGAAGTTTCTGAGAGTGGGAAAGATTTATATTTTGCTGATGTATCAGGGTGTAATGAGCAAGTAACGCCTGTTGAAAAAAGTTTAGATGACACCGCTGTGTTGATTTATACTTCGGGGACAACTGGGAAACCAAAAGGTGCCATGCTCACCAATAAAAATATTTTGTCCAATGCCGATTCGGGACGAAGAACGATCAATGTAAAACCAAAAGACAGAGCCATTGTATTTTTACCAATGTTCCACTCTTTTACTTTTTCTATAGGAGTGATTTTACCACTGTATGTAGGAGGGAGTATCGTTATTATCAAATCTATACAACCCTTTTCAAATATCTTTAAACAAACTCTCACCAAACGTGTGACAATTTTCTTTGGTATTCCAGATGTCTATAATGCACTTGCAAAAGCAAAACTGCCATGGTATTTTATGTGGTTTAATAGCATTAGAGCATTTATATCAGGAGCAGCAGCCTTGCAACCTAAAACACTTGATGCCATGGCAAAAAGATTCAAACGGGCTACATTACTTGAAGGATATGGTTTGAGTGAGGCAAGTCCTGCTGTGTGTATGAATACGTTTAAAAAACAAAAGGCAGGTTCAGTCGGAACTGCACTTTATGGCTATGAGATGAAAGTGGTTGATGAAGAGATGAATGAAGTACCCAGAGGGGGCATAGGTGACATTATAGTCACAGGTGATAATGTGATGAAAGGTTATCTCGGTCGTCCTGAGGCTACGGCTGAAACCATAGTAAATGGTTGGCTCCTTACAGGGGATGTGGGATATATGGATGATGAAGGTTTTTTATTTATTGTTGATAGAAAAAAAGATTTGATTATCTCAAAAGGTATTAACGTGTATCCACGTGAGATAGAAGAAATCATAGATGCTTTTGAGGGTGTTGGGGTATCTGCGGTGATAGGTATCAATGATGAAAAAAGTGGAGAAGTTCCTATCGTATATATAGAGTTGGAAGACGATAGAGATATCCTTGATGAGGTAGGCTTAAAAAAATATATGAAAGAGCATCTTGCCAACTATAAGGTACCAAAACAGATTCATGTAATTAAAGAATTACCTAAAAATGCAACGGGAAAAATTTTAAAGCGTATATTGAAAGATAATGTACAGCATGAATCTCTTGATTAAGCAGTGACCATGAAGTGTATTATAAATGCCAAGCTTCTTGTAGGAGATGAAATACTCGAAGGGAAAACACTTTTTTTTGACAATAAAATTATACGTATAGATGATAAAGCAAATGAAAACATATGTGAAATCATAGATGCAAAAAACAACTACGTAAGTGCAGGGTTTATTGATATACATATCCATGGTTCAGGAGGTGTAGATGTTATGGACGCAACACCTGAAGCACTAAAAATACTTTCTACTACGCTTTTAACAACAGGAACAACTTCATTTTTAGCAACAACAATGACAATGTCATCTCAAGAGATTGACAATGCTTTACACAATATCCAAGAGCATAAAAAAAAGGTTACAGGAGCACAGATCTTAGGCATACATTTAGAGGGACCGTTTATCAATGTAAAAAAACATGGTGCCCAAAATAAAGCGTATGTACAGAGTGCAAACTTTCAGCTTATAGAAGCGTATATGAATGAAGTAAAGATGATAACACTGGCTCCTGAAGTAGAAGGAAGTGAATCTTTTATTAAGAAGATAAAAGAGGAGTACCCTCATGTTATTTTAAGTAGTGGACATACAGATGCCACTTATGAAGAGGCTGTAGAAAGTTTTACATGGGGGATTTCTCACGTTACACACCTTTTTAATGCAATGCCTGGCTATCATCACAGAAAACCTGGCGTAGTGGGTGCTGTGTTTGACAATGAGGATGTCACGTGTGATATTATAGCTGACCTTGTACATACACATCCAAGTACACTGGATCTTACCCATAAACTTAAAGGTGATAAGCTGATACTTGTCACAGATGCCATGCGTGCAGGATGCATGAAGTGTGGGAATTATGATTTGGGTGGGCGTAACGTTGAAGTATCTGAGGGAAAGGCGATACTAGAAGATGGTACGCTTGCTGGTTCAGTACTCAAGATGAATGAAGCGATGGGGAATATGCTTAAACACACTTCCATGTGTTTACAAGAAGTTGTACAGGCTGTCACGCAAATACCTGCACAGAAATTAGGTATTAAAAAAGGTGCACTACAGAAGGGATATGATGCGGATATAGTCATCTTTGATAAAAACTTCAGTATCATATCAACGATAATTTCAGGAGAGGTAAAGTATAAATGTTTGGATTTTTAAAACGTAAGATAAGAGAGATTAAAGCACCTGTTGATGGTCAAGTAGTAGCTCTTGAGAGTGTGAATGATGAAGTATTTTCTAATAAAATGGCAGGGGATGGTGTTGCGATTATTCCCATGTCAGATACATTTACTGCACCTATTGACGGGGTAGTCACAAAAATATTTTCGAGCAATCATGCCTTTAGTATCAAAAGTAAAAAAGATCTGGAAATTATGGTACATATAGGATTAGATACTGTATCCCTCGAAGGAAAAGGATTTGAACGTATTGCAAATGAAGGAGACCATGTTAAGGCAGGGGATGCAATCATTCGTATTGACTTGGCGTACCTTAGAGAACATGCAAAAGATATTGTGACTCCTGTTATTATTTTGGATGAAAGTGATGTAAATACGATAGAAAAGTATTTTAAAGTGGTTAAAAATCAAGATATTATTATGGAGGCCAACTGATGCCACAAGATAACATATATTACTATATCGCATATGGAGTGATACTTCTAGCCTTTTTCATTGTTATGAAACTGCCAAAGAATAAAAAATAAAAAAGAGTAATATTTCCTTAATGTTACTTTTGTATACTCTATAATGATGAAAATATTATTACTTGAAGATGACAAAATTTTGTGTGAAAGCCTTAAAGAGTTTTTAGAACTTGAAGGCTACACGGTAGATGTTGCACACCGAGGGCCAGAAGTATTTGACCTTACCTTTGCACAAGCATATGATCTTTATATTTTAGATGTCAATGTCCCCGAAATTGATGGTTTTGATGTACTGGCTTCCTTGAAAGATGCAGGAGATGTGACCCCTGCTATCTATATAACAGCATTAACAGATATCAATTCTATTTCAAAAGGATTTGAAATAGGTGCGGATGATTATATTAAAAAACCTTTTGATCCTGAAGAGCTTGTCATACGGATTAAACGTAAATATCAAAAAGATGATGTCGTTATTCGCTTGAAAGACTTAGAATATAATCCTAGCACAAGGGTTTTACAAAAGTCTGGACAAACGATAGGGCTAGGTGAGGTACAACAAAATATTTTTCATACACTTATTATGGAACAGAACAAAATAGTTGACAGTTTTATACTTATGGAGTTTCTTGAACATCCCAGTGCCAATGCATTACGCGTCAATCTTGCAAAATTAAAAAATAAACTAGGTATCGAGATTAAGAATATACGGGCACAGGGGTATATGATTGAAAACCTATGAAAGAGAATCTTTTCTTAAAAGTTTTTTTATATTTTTAATCCTTTTGGAAGTTTTACTGGCTATCAATTTTTGGAATGAATATCAGATAAAAAAAGTAGAGATAGAAGAGAAGATTCATATTGAGATGAAGTTATGTGCATATACTTCTGAGTGTAAAGGACTTACAACAGATTTTGTAGATAAGGATGATGACAAAGAGGAAAATATACTCTACAAAGATGGTGATTTTTATGGATATTTTAAAGTACCAACGGTAGAAAAATATTTAATGAAAATTGTGTATCCCTTTACGCGATATGTTGCCAGAGTCCAAAAACTGGAAAACAAACTTTTTAAGAGATTTTTCTTTTACTCCTTTTTAGCAGCACTGGTCTCTTTTCTCTTTTCTATTTATGCGCTTTTGCCTTTGCAAAGGGCATTGCGTATCAATGAAGAGTTTGTAAAAGATATTTTGCATGATTTCAATACCCCAATCAGTTCTATGTTGATAAATTTAAAAATATTTAAAAGAGAAATTGGAGAGAATCCGAAGATACAAAGACTTGAAAACAATATCGAGAGTATATTATCTTTGCAAGATAATTTACGTACTTTTTTAAAAGGTGTACCTGCACAATCAGAAGTATTTTCATTAAAAGAGCTGATAGAAAACCGTATAAATTATTTTGAAGTACTCTATCCAGATGTACAGTATAAAGTCTCCATCGATGACACACTGTTGAAGAGCAACAAAGATGCATTTACCCGTATTATAGATAATCTTTTAAGCAATGCAGGAAAATATAACATAGCAAACGGTAGTGTGAATATTGTGCTTCAAGGAGAGAGTTTGTCGATACATGATACAGGAAAAGGTATCAAAAAGCCATCAAAAGTATTTCAAAGATACTATAAAGAACAGGACAGAGGCATCGGTATAGGGCTACATATTGTGAAAAAATTATGTGATGAAATGAAGATAGGTATTCATATACAAAGTCGAGAAAATGAAGGTACCAAAATAGGATTGAATCTTTCTAATGTTATTCTTCTGAGGGAGAAAGATTAATACTTTTATGTTCTTGTTTTTCCTTCATGAGTGACATGATACGTTGTTTGTATGTTGGTTTTTTATTGACTTTATAGGCGGCTATAAGTTCTTCAAGTGACCCTTCCTTGAGAAGTTTCTGCTCACGGAGTGCATTTTCTCTTTGTTTCAGATTACGATATTGACTGAAAGGAAGTACATCTTTTGTTGTCTCTTTTGCCATATAGGCACTTAGTTCAGTTAACCCAGCCTCTTTGAGATAGTAATGATATGGTTTTCCAGAAGGTTTTTTTACAGAAACTTTATCGGCTTCTTTTTTACTAAAATCGTACCATGCGCGTTTTTCTTCAGGCACTGTATTGTTTGTTTTTTGTGTGGTCGTTATATTTTTTTCGGCACTTGGTTTTTTAGCTAAAGTAGGCCCTTGCAAGTTTAGTTTTTTAGCGATAATTTGAAGTTGTTTTAGTTGCTTTGGCCCAGAGGCTCTTTTTTTATAATAGGTATAATAATCACCAATCAAAACTTTAGGCAGAGGTGTCTTAATATGGTTGATGATACTTGCATTATAGGTACGGATTGCTTGTTTATATTTGGCTTGAAGACGTGTATAGTCTTTTGCCTCAACCATAAGGGTTTTGACACCCTTGTAGCGTTGATGTGACACAGATACGATAAACCCTTTGCTTGCTGGATAAGCAAGTGGGCTGTAGCCCAGTCGCTTGAAACTTTTAAGGGCATGGACATAGCTCTTTTTATTTGTTGCTTGAACAGAGTATGTTTTTGCTTCTGGGTTTGAGAGATTATATAAAATGTAACGGTTGTTTTTATGAAAGAGTATGGCTAGGCTATTGGTTTTTTTATGATGAAGATAGAGGTATTTTTTCCCATTTTTAATGCTTTTAAACTGATCTCTTGCAAAAAATGCTCTGTGGTGTTTTGTATACGAGGTATATTTTACAACAGTTACTTTGTCTATTTCGCCTTGGAGAAAAAGGGTATTTAGTGAACAACCGCTAAGCAGCAGAAGGAATAAAAGTAGCCATGTTTTTCGCATATGTATAATTTTTCCTATGTTTTAGTGTGATAGTATAACGAGTATTAGTTAACATACAACTAATACAAAAGGGTAGAATAAGACTCAGTTGTTTTGCAAGAAATCTTTTATTTTCTCTGCTATATTCTCAGCTTTGGTTCCCAATACTATTTGTATGGATGCTTGGTTGGGACGTATGACACCTTTGGCACCCAATGTGATGAAATCATCTTCATTGAGTATGCTGCTGTCTTTGACATGCATACGTAGTCTAGTAATACATGCATCTGTATGGATAATATTTTCTTTTCCTCCCAATGCAGTCACAAAGGCCTGTGCCTGAGGGTCTTTTTGAACAGCTTCTTCTGTGCTGTTGTCTTCAAAAATCTTTAATTTAAAAATTTTAATGAGATAATATGAACTTACAAAATACACGAGGGAAAAGACAGCCCCTAAAGGAAGTATGAGAAGCGGATTGGTTGCAAGTTTATAATTGATGACATAGTCTATAAAACCAGCAGAAAAGCCAAATCCTGCATGTATATCCAACATCTGGGCAAGGGCCAATGCCAAACCGGTTAAAACAGCATGAAGTACAAAAAGCAAAGGAGCTACAAAAAGAAATAAAAATTCCAAAGGTTCGGTAATACCAGTAAGAAAAGAGGTAAATGCTACCCCCGCCAGTATCGCACCCACTTTTTTTCGTGAAGCTTTTGGCGTATTGAGATAAATGGCAAATGCCATAGCTGGTAATCCAAACATCATAACCACATAAAACCCTGACATATAAATGCCCGCTGTTTTATCTCCTGCAAAAAAGCGATGCAAATCACCATTAGCAACCACTTCTACCCCTTCTTTGATATGGGTATATTCTCCCAGTTGAAACCAAAAGACAGAGTTGAGTATATGGTGTAGCCCCAGAGGAATAAGAAGACGATTGAGCGTGCCATAAATAAAAGTACCTATTTCATTTAAGCCGATAATAGCATTGGAAAATGCATCAATACCACTTTGTGCAAAATGCCAAAAATAGCCCGCCAATACCCCCACCACAATGGCAGCCAGTGAAGTCACGATAGGGACAAAACGTTTACCCCCAAAAAAACCTAAAAATTCTGGCAACTTGATAGCATAATAACGGTTATAAAGTGTACCTGCAACCACACCCATAATGATTCCTACAAAAACACCCATGTTGACATCTTTGTCAATACTGAGGTAAACAGCTTTTGCTATAAGAACCCCTATGGCTCCTGCAAGTGCAGCTGCACCATCATTGTTTTTTGCTAAACCATAGGCAATACCGATACCAAAGAGTAAATCTAAGTGAGAAAAGATAGCATCTCCAGCATGTTTCATAACAGAAGCTATTTGACCGTCTATGAAGGGTATATCTCCAAACCCAAGTCTAAGCAGCAGTGCAGCAACAGGTAAAACTGCGATGGGGGTCATCAGTGCTTTTCCAATTTTTTGTAGTAAGTTAAACATGACGTATCTCCTCTTTTGTACGGGCAATGCTCTTGGCAGAAACACTGAGGGTTTCTAGACCTAAAGTGACCAGTTTGGGTATGGCTTCTGTATCACTTGCCAGTTCACCGCAAATACTTACGGGCTTTTTGACTTGTGTGACTATATTTGCCAAAACAGAAAAGATAACAGGAGACAAAGGGTCTATCTGAAGTGTGGGGTGTGTACGTTCTGTGGCAAAAAGATATTGTGTTAAATCATTGGTGCCTATAGAATAAAAGTCAACAACATCATCAAAGGCTTTGAGTAAAAAGAGCACAGAAGGCACTTCAATCATGATACCAAAAAGGATATGGGAGATATCTATCGTATGCTTTTTTGCGACATGCAGGGCAAAACGTTTTGTTTCATTGAACTCTTCCACAGAGGATATCATGGGAAACATTATTTTGATAGGTTTGTGCTTTGCTGCAGTAAAAATAGCATAAAGTTGTTCTTCCATCAGTTCAGGGTGTGTTTGAAACAGACGTACCCCACGAATCCCTAGAAAAGGATTTTTTTCTTTAGGTATTTGTATATAAGGCAGTGCTTTATCTCCACCGACATCCAAGGTACGTACTGTGATATGTTCAAAAAGATCAAATATATTTCCATACGCATCTATCTGTGCCTGTTGGCTGGGTTTTTCTGTACCAAATAAAAATTCTGTTCTTAGCAGCCCGATACCCTCTGCACCTTCTTCTTTGGCTACTTTTGCAGAGTCCACATCAGAAACATTGGCATAAACAGATATCTGTTTCCCTTTTTTTGTACAGGCTTGCTCAAAACGTTTGGCATGGCTATTGTTTGCTTGATATTGATGGCGTGCTTGTGCCTCTTTTGCCTGACGTGTATCCTCTGCTGAGGGTGTAGGGACAAGCAGTGCACATCGGGTATCTAAAATGACATGTTGGGCATAGGTTTGTATCTTCTCTGGCAAGATAAGAGAAGGTACCCCCGAGGCACGTAACAAAATAGCTGTATGTGAGGTAGGAGAAGTTTCTTGTAGAATGACACCTTGTACAGCACTCTTTTCCAAAGACGTAATGTCACTAGGCAGTAAATCATCAGCATATAATATAAAGGGATGTGCAGGGAAAGTGCTTTCATAACGATACCCTAAGTGACTTTTGACCCTCTGGAGCAGGTCTAAGTAGTCAGTGATTTTGGCTTCAAACCTCCCTCCTGTGAGTTTCTTGGATGCTTCATCTATATGTACCTCAAACGTATCAAGGCTGGTACTTTCTTTACTTAGTGAAAGCAACAGTTCTTTTTGTGCGAGATAGATACCTGCTTCATCATGCTTATGTGTGGTGTAGAGTGTTTCGAGTTCTTCTAATGAGAGGTCAACAGACTCTTTAAAAGTGAGATTTGTAGGCGAAAATGTCTCTTCTCTTGTATAGAAAAATAAAGGTGCTATCGCCACACCTTCAAAAATGCTCTCCCCTTCTAGCACCTGACTCTCGTAATGATGTGTTCTTTTCTCGATGTTAGGTATGGCTTTATCCTCTTGCATCAGGGTTTGGAAAGTCTCTGTCAGTGTACTGAGTGCCTCTTGTGCATCTTTCCCTGCAAGACTCAGGGTGAAGGTGTCATTTGGAGCCAGATTTAAGGACAGAAGTGGACTCACTGCCTTGGCATTGACTGTTTTACCGGCAAAAGAAATGTTGATATCACACGTAAACTTTTTTGCCTCTGAGATAAATTTTGCCACAGGACGCAAATGAAAACCATTTGACGAGGTAACCGTGAGTCTGGTACTGAATGTCTTGGTAAACAAATTTTTAAAAAATTGCATAGGAGTCTTTATATTTTGATACGTAAAGTATAGCAAATCTTTGTTATACTCAAATTATTATCATGCTATTAGGAATACCATTGAGACACCTTATTAATTTTATAGAAACAAAAGATGTAAGAAAATCATTGATTTTTGAGCATTTAAAATGCAGTAAAGAAGAAGCAGAACTTATCCAGTATATTTGTCGAAGATATGTCAAAGGGTTAGAAGAAATTTCGGTATTGGAGATGTTGCAGGAAAACTTTTCTGCAGAAGGGTATGCCTATCTTAACAAACTTTCACTGGTTAAAAACCTCCTTGATTTAGGCTGGGTGATTCAGATGAGCTTTGGGCAGGCAAAAGCCCATGAAAGTTCTAGACTAGAGTTGCTGGGCACGTCTATTACCCCAAGCATTTCGTTGTTACGGTTGTTGGAAGAAGGTTCACTTGAAATCTTTTTGCCAGAGGTTAAACCTTATACAGATCATTTAGAGTATCTGCAAGATCAGTTTGATATGGTTACACTCTTACATCAGATTTCAACATTTAAACAAGGGTTTGCTGACAACTCATTAAGCATAGGACGTTTAAAGAACAAATTGACACTGTTGACAAAACGCATTGAAGAACGTGTCAAAATGACTGAAGCACCCATAGTCGTTGAAGAATTTTTTAAAGAAAAAGAATTTGATGAAAAAGAGAAACGGATTTTTCTAGCACTGTTAAAAGAGGAATATTCTGGGGGAGAAGGACAGTTTAGAGATATGAATACACTCATAGAACTTATCTCTTTTGATGAATACGAAAAAATTAAAAACAGAGCATTACTCGAAGATGGTGCTAAACTCATCAAAGAACAAATCATCGACTATGAAGAGATACTCAATATGTTTGGGGGAGTCAGCCGTTCTTTTTATTTACAAGAAGAAGTGATGCAACGCATTATCCACCCTAAAAAAAGCAAAAAAGTAACAAAGTTAAAACTCGATGCTTTGGTGCAAGAGCAAGAACTTTTTGAATACCTCAAACCTTTGACGACACTCGATGATGTTGTCTTACACCCTAAAACGAGAGAAACTTTGAACAATGTTGTCAAACAGGTAGACAAAGACGTTTTTAAAAAACTTAAAGAGTGGGGCATTAAGGACAAACGAAAAGGGATAGATGCACGTATTATTTTTTATGGTGCAGCAGGTACAGGTAAGACGATGACTGCTATGAGCTTGGCAAAAACACTCAAGCGTCCCATCCTCTCATTTGACTGTTCGAAAATATTGTCCATGTATGTCGGTGAAAGTGAAAAAAATGTACGTAAAATATTTGATGACTTCAAAGAATTGAGTAAAAAAGCAAAAGTAGATCCTATCTTATTGCTCAATGAAGCAGATCAGTTTTTAAGTAGCAGAAGTGAAGGGGCAGGAAGTTCTGCAGATAAAATGCATAACCAAATGCAAAATATTTTTTTAGAACAGATAGAAAAATTTGAAGGCATTCTTATCGCTACGACTAACCTGCTTGGCAACATAGACAAAGCGTTTTCAAGACGCTTTAACCATAAAATAGAATTTAAAAAACCAGGTAAAAAACAACGTTTGAGACTGTGGCAGTTTATGCTGCCTGAAAATGCAGACTATGAAGAACGTTTCGATATCCCCGCACTTGCCAAACATGAACTCACAGGAGGGCAGATCAATCTTGTCATCAAAAATACGGCATATAAAGTAGCCGTACGTGATGAGTCTGTGTTTACCAACCAAGACTTTTTAGATGAGATAGAAAAAGAGTTAGGCTCAAGTTTTGACGGTGTCAAAAGTATGGGTTTTAAGGTTTAATATACTTTTTGAAGTAACACTGTAGTAATAATTTTCTTCTATACTAATGCAAATTATAGTTTAGAAGGACACAAATGAAAAATAGATATTCAACACTACTTATGGGCTTACTCCTCCCTATGACATATGTAGGTGCACAGGACGCTTCACTCACACCACCACAAGCAAAAGCAGGTGAATGTTATGCAAGAGTGATGTCTCCTGCAAAGTACGAAACGGTATCTGAAAAAGTCTTGGTCAAAGAGGCAAAAGAAGAGATTACAGTAATTCCTGCGGTATATGAGACTGTAGAAAAAGAGATAGAAGTCATACCTGCGAGTAAAAAACTGATACCTCTACCGGCAACCTACAAAGAGGTAGTTGAGACGATTGAGGTAAAGCCAGCCACACGTATATGGAAAACCAGCTTGAAAAAAAGCGCATTGCCAGTCAATCAAGCTTTATTAAACACCATCAAGGCACAAGGTGTTGACCTAGACAAAGCAGTAGACAAGACGTGTTTTAAAGAGTTTTTTAAACCCGCAACCTACAAAGTCGCTACAGAAGATATTTTGGTACAAAATGAGCGCAATGAAACCGAAGTCATCCCCGCAACATTTGAAACCAAAGAAGAAAAGGTAGTGCTCGTTCCTCCCTCAAAAGAAGTGGTACAACTAGAAGCAGAGTATGAAACTGTTGAAGAAAAAGTCTTGGTAGAAGAAGCAAAGACAGTATGGAAAAAAGGTAAAAACCCTGCACAAAAACTCTCAGGTGCTACAGGAGAGATTATGTGTTTGGTGAAAGTCCCAGCCAAATATAAAACCATTAAAAAAGCAGTCATTAAAAGTCCTGCCAAAACAGAAATACAAGAAATCCCTGCACAGGAGGAGACCATTGAAGTACAAAAGCTTGTGAGTGGACCTACCTTGAAACATACACCTATCCCTGCGGTCTATGAGACTGTGGAGAAAAAAATACCAGATACCCCTGCTGCATTTATGTGGGTTGATGCCAAGACAGGAGCGCAAGCACCATGGAAAGCCACAGGCAACAAGATATGTGTAGTCGAAACACCTGCGGTGACAAAAAAGATTACAAAAACAGTGTTAGATACCCCTGCGACAGTGAAAGAAGAGCTTATCCCTGCTACCTATGAAATCGTAAAAATCCAAAAACTTGTTTCAGAAGCCAGAGAGACAAGAACGCCAGTAGAAGCAAAATACAAGATGATAGACAAGCGTAAAAAACTTGCCGATTCACATCTGGGATGGGAACGTATCTTATGTCAGACAAACATGACAAAAGAGGTGATTAAGAAAATCCAGACAGCATTGAATGAAAAATCATATGCCGTAGGGAAACCAGACGGTATTTTAGGAAGAGGTACGAGAAATGCCATCGAAAGGTACCAAAAAGACAATGCACTCTCTACAGGGGGCATCACCTATGAAACCTTAGGGTCACTAAACATAGAACTCTAAATCATCCCTTTAGGCTCTCTCTTTGGAGAGATCTGGGATGTGTCTATGCGTCTGCATGAAATTTTGCTATAATTTTTCATTCTTAATATGCAAGGCTTTTCATGCTGTCTCTTTTTCAAAAATCCGTCTTACGTCATCATCTACAAACAATAGATACTAACACCATACAAAAAGCCTACCAAACCTACAAAACAGACTTCCTCCCCAAGATAGCCAACATCAAAACCTCCAAAGAAGAGCAGTATCAGTACGGTTTTCTTGATGACCTTTTTGTCAAAGTCTTAGGCTACACACTCAACCCCACGCCAGACTACAACCTCATAGCCGAACAGAAAAACACCGCAGATGCCAAAAAGGCAGATGGTGCCATAC
>JALSHU010000009.1 GCA_026982075.1 Sulfurovum sp.
TATATTAAACGTATGGCAGAGGCACTTTTAGAGTTGGATACCAAAAGGGCCTATGTTGTCTCTAGCCTAGATGGCATGGATGAGATAGGCATAAGCACTAACACAGCATTTGCATACGTTGAACATGGACGCATATCTGAAGGGGAGATAAACCCAGAGACATTTGGATTTACACTTTCACCCAAAGAGTCTATACTGGGTGGCGATGCAAAGCATAATGCACAAATAACTAGAGACATATACGCTGGTGAAGAGCGTGGAGCTAAAAGAGACATTGTGGTACTTAATGCTGCTTTTGCATTATTTGTAGATGGTAAAGTACGAGACTTAAATGAAGCTATAGAGATGGTAACTGCACAGCTTGACTCTGGAAAAACGAGAGAACATTTAAACTTTATGGCTGATGTTTCACAGAAATTGGCGCAATAAAATTTGTGTAAAATGATGCAGGGTCTTGTGCCCTCACAAAACCCTATAGGAAATGAATTGAAAGAAATAGAAGCATCTTTAAAAGAATTACATAATATTGTTGTCTATCTAAAACAAACACTGCCTCAAAATGCCATTGTGTTTTTGCGTGGTGACTTAGCAGCGGGTAAAACAACCCTCACACAAGCTATAGCAAAATCTATGAGTATAGAAGGGGATGTCACCTCACCTACTTTTTCTTTGCAACAGTGCTATGAGGGTAAAGACGGACAGAGCTTATATCATTATGATCTTTACAGACTTGAACATGAAGAATTCATGCAGATGGGACTTTTTGAAGAGTTTGAAAAAGAGGGATGGCATATGGTAGAGTGGGGAAGTGATGAACTTAAAGTTTTTTTAGAGGGTGTTGGTTATAATGTTGTGACTGTAGATATCACAGTAGTGAATCACAAAAGAGTATATAGGATAGATGCATAATGCACATATTAGAAGCAAAAAGTCTTGCCAAAACCATTAAAAAAACAAACATAGTACACGATATTTCTTTACGTGTAAAAAGTAAAGAGATTGTAGGGCTTTTGGGTCCTAATGGTGCAGGGAAAACGACTTCTTTTTATATGGTGTGTGGACTTACAGACGCAACCGAAGGACAAGTATTTTTAGATGGGGAAGATGTTACAAAATTGCCATTAAGTGCGCGTGCACAAATGGGTATAGGGTATTTACCTCAAGAATCCAGTATTTTTAAAGATTTAACAGTAGAAGAAAATTTGCTTATCGCAGCAGAAGCACTGAACCTACCTGAAGAGACTGTGCAACCACGTATAGAGAAACTCTTGGAAATTTTTAACATTGAACCTATTCGTGCCCGTTTGGGTATACGTTTGAGTGGGGGAGAACGAAGACGGGTAGAAATCGCCAGAGCTTTGGTGGGGGAACCGAAATTTTTACTGCTTGATGAACCTTTTGCAGGGGTTGACCCTATTGCTGTCATTGATATACAGAATATCATTAAACAACTTGTTGAATTGGATATGGGTATTCTTATTACCGATCATAATGTACGCGAAACCTTAGGGATTTGTGACCGAGCGTATGTGATGAGATCAGGAGAAATGTTAGCTACAGGAACAAGTGATGAAATAGCCAACGATGAAAATGTTCGAAAGCATTATCTGGGTGAACATTTTACATTTTAGATGACACGTAAAAAAGTAAAAATACTCTTAGATAAAGAGATACTAAGACGAAACAATAATCAAGAAATTTCTTTAGACAAACCCGATCCCTTACTTATAGCTTCCAAGTATAATGATGAAACGATTTCGCTTATCTGCGCTTTGTTTTCTTATGGAAATGCAGGGCTTATAGTAAAGTTTTTAGCAAGTTTAGATTTTGCTTTGCTTGAGGCCTCAGATGTTAAAATTAGACAATCACTCTCTTCCTACTACTATAGATTTCAAAATGCAGAAGACGTTGCGGGTATTTTCATCACACTTAAACGACTTAAACAAACAGATAGTATAGAAAATATATTTTATGCAGGGTACAAAAAAGAAGAGAATATACTAGATGGATTGTGGCATTTTATAGCAACTATTGAAAAGCTATATCCTTATACAAGTAGGGGGTATCGATTTCTTATAGGTGGCATACCTAAAAAAGTCAATACTGCAGGGACATATAAACGTTATATGATGTATTTACGTTGGATGGTACGTAAGGATGCTTTAGATTTAGGTTTATGGACAAAGATACACAGCAAAGATTTATTGATGCCATTAGATACACATACGTTTAAGGTTTCTAGACGTTTAGGTTTGTTAACACGCAAAACATACGACATGAAAGCAAGTATAGAACTGACCAAGACATTGGCTTCTTTTGATAAAAATGATCCGATTAAATACGATTTTGCACTTTATAGGCTGGGACAGGAAAAGTTAGCATAATAATTAGTCAGAATTAAGTGCAAAATTGCTATACTCCTGCAATTATTAACTTAACATGAGGATGTTTTATGGAAGGTATATTTACGTATCTAGGCGCAATCTTTGGACATGGACAAATGTTGTTTGTGTCTCATTTGATTTTAACAGCGATTATTATTTTATTTATAGCAAAAATGGCTACTAAGAGTCTTAGAGCTGTACCTGTAGGTACACAGAATGTAGTTGAAGCCTTTCTTGGGGGTGTTATTGCTATGGGTAAAGATGTTATTGGTGAGGAACATGCTCGCAAATACCTCCCTTTAGTAGCAACTATTGGATTCTTTGTACTCATTAACAACCTTATAGGTATTATCCCAGGATTTGAATCACCAACTTCAAATATCAATGTAACACTTGTTCTTGCACTTGTTGTTTTTGTATATTATAATTATGAAGGGATAAAAGCGCAGGGAGCGTTTACATACTTTAAAAATTTTGTACACCTTGGAGAAATGAATCCTATTGCAAAATTTGCAATGTCACTTTTGATGTATCCTATTGAGTTGGTGTCACACCTTTCACGTATCGTTTCTCTCTCTTTCAGACTTTTTGGGAATATTAAGGGAGATGATCTTTTCTTATGGGTTCTTTTGATGTTGGTACCATGGATTATTCCAATGACTCCATTGGTACTCCTTACATTTATGGCATTTTTACAAACTTTCGTTTTTATGATTCTTACGTATGTGTACCTTGCAGGTGCCATTGCATTAGAAGAAGATCATTAATCGATCATTGAGTATGAGACTTAAAGACAGATCCTTAAGTTTTGTGGTCAATTTTCTCTTGGGTGTCTCTTGGGCATCCGTATTTATAGGGGGGATTACCTCTTTCCTCTCTTTTTATCAAGATTCTTTTTTACTTGCATTTGTCTCAATATTTATAGGTGCAATTCCTGGTATGGTAGCTATCATTTTATTAGAACTTGTAATCACCAACAAAGAAAATCAATTAGAACTACAAAAACAGACAGCACTTTTAGAAAAGCTTCTTTCTCAAAAGAACAGCTAAATTTAAAATCTCTATCATATTTTATGTAGTATCTATGTCTTGTTTATAACTTTAGTAGGTTGTAGACTTTGTCAAAATAGCTTAGGAATGCATAGTCAGAAGGCTCGTTTTAAAGTATTCAATGTACTTTTTAGATATTTAAATTATAAGAGAATAACGCTATAATATCTCCAATAATATATGAAGGAAATACTTTATGTTTGAAACCGTTATCGGTCTTGAAGTTCACGTACAACTTAACACTAAAACGAAACTTTTTTGTTCTTGCCCTACTTCTTTTGCAGAACATCAAAATACCAACACTTGTCCTACGTGTTTAGCACTTCCTGGTGCTTTGCCTGTAGTAAATAAAGAGGCTGCTATTAAAGCTATGAAACTAGGCTATGCTATCAATGCAAATGTGAACCACAGTTCAAGTTTTGATAGGAAATCATATTTTTATCCGGATAGTCCATCAGCGTATCAGATTACACAATTCACAAAGGCTATTGTACAAAAAGGTGAAATTTTTATAGATTTAGCAGACGGAACACAAAAACGCATTGGCATGACACAGGCACATTTAGAAGCAGATGCAGGTAAAAATATGCATGATGGTAATCACTCTAAAGTTGACCTAAATCGTGCAGGTACACCTCTTCTTGAAATTGTGTCTGAACCAGATATGAGGTCTTCTGCTGAAGCTGTAGCATTTTTGAAAAAATTACATTCAACTGTACGTTACTTAGACATCTCAAATGCAAATATGCAAGAAGGATCATTTAGATGTGATGTGAATGTTTCCATCAGACCTAAAGGTCAAGAAGCATTTGGTACAAGAGTGGAGATAAAAAATATTAATTCATTTAAGTTTGTTTCAGCGGCTATAGCTTATGAAGTACAGCGACAAACAGAAGCATATGAAGATGGTGTTTATGAAGAAGAAGTAAATCAGGAAACA
Source organism: Sulfurovum sp. (assembly GCA_026982075.1). Classification (GTDB taxonomy): domain Bacteria; phylum Campylobacterota; class Campylobacteria; order Campylobacterales; family Sulfurovaceae; genus Sulfurovum. The sequence continues at coordinate 4,375 of JALSHU010000009.1, forward strand.
AGGCTTTGGAATGTAGATGAAGGCGTGACAAAATCAATGCGAGGTAAAGAGGAAGCTGCAGATTACCGTTATTTTCCAGATCCAGATTTACGTCCACTCATAGTGACAGAAGAGATGATAGATGAAGCAAAAATCATGCCAGAGCTACCAGATGCAAAAGTGAAACGTTATGTGGAAGTATTAGGGATTAAATCTAACGATGCACATGTGATTACATCAGACAAAGAAATGGCATACTATTTTGAAGAGATGTTAGCGCAGGGTGCCAAGCCTAAAACTGCAGTGACATGGTTGACTTCTGAACTTCTTGGTCGTTTGAACAAAGCTGGGTATAGTATTGAAAAATCTCCTATAGATGCAAAGACATTAGGCGCATTGGTAGCAAAAATTTCAGATGATACAATTTCTGGAAAAGGTGGAAAAGAGATTTTAGATTATATGATGGAAAATGAAAGCCGTGATATAGATGTACTTATTGATACACTTGGTTTAGCGCAAGTGAGTGATGATGGTGCTATTCTAGAAATTATTGATACCATACTAGCTGCGAATCAAGATAAAGTAGAGCAGTATAAAGCAGGGAAAGATAAACTTTTTGGTTTCTTTGTTGGACAAACGATGAAAGCCAGTAAAGGCTCAGCAAATCCTGCTAAAGTGAATGAACTTTTAAAGCAGAGATTGAGTTAGAACAGTAAATATATTAATATAAAGTATTGTGAAAATACAATACTTTGTAAGGAGGGTTTTCATGCATGACTTCATCTTAAAACTCTCTACATTGATTGACTCTTCTGTTAGATATCAAAAAATTAAATCTTTTTTTCGTGCTTTACTTGAAGATATAAACTACCCATACAAAAAATATTTCGATGCTTTTATGATAGCCTTGATTGTCATTTCTATCTCTATTTTAATTATGAGTAAAACAGATAAAATACCCCAATGGCTTGTAGAATTTGATCTTTATTTCGTGACAAGTATCTTTGCTTTAGAGTACTTGCTACGTTTGTGGATAAGCCATGATATTCATAAGAGTATACTCAACAGCTATAATGAAGATGCCAGTACAAGAGGGTATTGGAAAATACTAAAAGATAAATTACGTTTTATGATCTCTTTGCCTGCATTGATAGATTTGATTGCTATTTTCCCAAAATTTAGAATCATTAGATTATTAAAACTTTATCATTATATGCATGGAGCTTCTAGCCTTTTTAATGCACTGCTTAAAAAACGTTTTGAATTTATTTTTTTAGGATATATGCTTTTTGGTATTACTTTCACGTTTGGATCTATTTTTTATCTTCTTGAGTTTGGTATCAATGATACATTACATTCTTATCTAGATGCAATATACTGGGCACTTGTTACGATTTCTACGGTAGGTTATGGTGATATTTCTCCTGTGACAGAAGTAGGTAAAATCATCTCAATGTTCGGTATTGTTTTTGGTATTGCAATGATATCATTTGTTACATCGGTGATGGTATCCGCTTTTTCAGAGCGTTTTGATGAACTACGTAATCAAGATAACATCAAGCACGTCAATAAGATGCAGAATGTCGTGATTATTAATGGATATGGACATTTGGGTGCGACTATTGCTAAAAAGCTTCAGATACACAAAGTATATGAACCTGTGATTATTGAAGATGAAGAAGAAAAAGTCTCCAAGGCACTTGATGATGGCTATAATGTGATACGGGCAGATGGTTCAAGTGTAAAAATCATCAAGGCACTGTATCAAAAAAAGAACATTACAGCTATGCTTACACTTACAAGTTCGGATATAGATAATATTTATTTTATACTAAATGCTAAAAGTATTTATTCTGATGCGATAGTATTTTCACGAATCAATCATCCACAACTAAAGCCTCAGTATGATGCGACCAAGGTGGATGGTACGATAGAACCTTATGAAGTCGCCAATTATAAAGCGTTACATTACCTGCTGAAACTTTGTAAAAAAGAACAAAAAGGTATTGCATTGTTCGGTTATACACATAAGAGCGTAACGTTAGCTAAAAGGCTTCAAGGAGAAGGTGTAGCAGTCAGTATCTATGAATTGGATGAATCCATTATTACTGAAGCAAAAGCAGATGGTTTTCTGCAAGTATACTTGATAGATATTCACAAGAGTTATGCCATTATGTTAGAACATGATATTGTTATTTGTGCACTAAGAGATGAATCTTTAAATGTTTACACGAGTATTACACTTAGAGCAAATGGTTTTGAAGGAGATATTATAGCACTCTCTGATTCAAAAGAAGATAACAGAAAACTTCTTTTATCCGGGGTCAATAAGATTTTTGATATGTACGAAGAGAGTGCTGCTTTATTTATAGAAATGATAGAAAACAGGCATAAAATATCTTAGTATCAT
>JALSHU010000010.1 GCA_026982075.1 Sulfurovum sp.
ACAGACGGATGTTTTTACGGTTCATGGTTTTGTTTACTGCTTCAGCGTTAGGGATGATGTGGAAGCCTTTTTCTTCAGCTTTAAAAAGTGCAGAGATAGAGATGGCTTCCACTTCAGGCAGTACATAAGTAGGCTTCTCTTTTTCTATGAGTGCAAGTACAGATGCTTCATCTTTCATGTTGATGACATAAGATTTGTTCGCTACTAAGTGTGCAGGTGCATTTTCATACTTGTCAACAGCTACGACTTCAATGCCAAGACGTTGAGCCTCAATGGCCACTTCTTTACCCAGTTCACCAGAACCAAGAAGCATAATTTTGATGCTGTCTTTTTGTAAGGGAGTTGTAAATGTCATAAGAGGTTTCCTTTAGTATTTATCATCTTAGTGTCTGATATGCGTATTCAATATCGTGAAAGAGAATGATAAAAATTATAATTAGAGTTATTTTATCAAAAAGTTAGACAAGTTGTAAGGATTCTAGAAATATTTGGAAGAATTTTTGTAAAATTGTAGCGTGATAGGCAGAGTAAAAATCTCTGCCTTAGACTTGATTACAGTCTAGACTCGTATCTTCTGAGCATGAAGAGTTTTTTAAGAATTTTCTTGCGCGTTGCAATTTTTTCTTTTTTGTTCTTTTCAGTTTGAGTTTCGAAGTGTTGTCTAGCTCTTGCTTCAGTAACAATGAGGTTTCTGTCACATTGTCTTTTGAACTTTCTGTACGCATCATCAAATGAATCACGTGAAGTTAGTTTAATTCCTGGCATAAAAAGCACCCCCTTCCTATTGGAAATTTTCAGACCATATAATGTCCGAATGTCAATAAAGTGCAGAATTATATCCAAAGATTATTAAGTTGTGATAAAATAAATATTATCAGAGGAGTATCAAAAATGCAAAAAATTTACCAAAATTGTTATGATTTAGATAAGAAATGTTATGAAAAGTTTGGACTTACAGAAGATATACTTATGGAGCATGCAGCCGCAGGTATAGCACAGTATATTCGGAGCCATTTTAGTTCAGGAAGTTCTGTTTTGATTGTCTCAGGTGTAGGAAACAATGGGGCAGATGGTGTGGTGCTTGCACGACAACTTTATGGTGAGTATGACATACGGCTTTATATGCCTTTTGGCGTGAAGTCTCCTATGGCAAAAATCCAGCTTGAAAGAGCCCAAAAAGTGGGTGTCAAAGTGCTAGAAGATTTGGAGGGTGCTGATATTATTGTCGATGCATTGTTGGGTGCAGGGCTAAATAAATCTTTGGATGAAGAAACACAACATATTTTGCATCAACTCAACAGCTATGAAGGACACAAAATTGCTTGTGATGTACCTACAGGAGTGGGTACACATGGGTTAATGCCCATGGCTTTTATAGCAGATGTGACTGTAACGATGGGTGCTAGAATGGAAGCGCTGTATCTGGATGAAAATAAAGATGTTGTAGGAGAGGTGATTTGTAGTAATTTAGGTGTGAGTAGTAGGATATATGCATCTGAGTGTAAGACATATTTACTTGAGGAAAATGATGTAAAATTGCCTTCACGTAAAACACAAAACAGCCATAAAGGAAGTTATGGACATGCAGCCGTTTTTTGTGGGGAAAAAGAGGGTGCAGGTATCATCTCAGGGATGGCTTCTGTTGCCTTTGGGGCAGGACTTACAACATTGGTCGTGCATGAAAAGGTTTCTCCTCCGCCATATCTGATGCATTCAACGGTCGTGCCTGATAATGCCACCGCTTTGGCAATAGGTATGGGACTGGGAGCTCACTTTGAGAGTGAGTTTTTAGAAAAATACGTCCTCAAGAGTCATTTGCCCATCGTACTAGATGCAGATGCTTTGTTAAGTAAAGAACTTTTGTCCATACTTGAACAAAAAGACAGAGAGATAGTCATTACCCCACACCCTAAAGAGTTTGTTATCATGTGGAAGATTCTTACCAAAAAAGTAATGACTGTATCCCAAGTACAGTCTAAACGTTTTGAGGTCATCCGTATGTTCAATGCCAAATATCCACATGTCACACTTTTACTCAAAGGGGCAAATACACTCATCATGCAAGAAGAAGCGTTGTATATCAATGCTTTGGGATCTGCCAAACTTTCAAAAGGTGGCAGTGGAGATGTGCTTTCTGGGCTTATTGTCTCTTTACTCGCACAAGGGTATAGCGCGGTTGATGCTGCAATACATGCTTCGTTGGTATTAGTACTCGCGGCAAATGCTTACGATGGCGCTTCTTATGCTATGTTGCCCACAGACTTGATAGCACAAGTAGCTAAATTAGAGGTAAATTAGAGTAAAATGCGCCCATGAAAAAAATAGCGATTCTTTTTAGTGGTAGAGGCTCAAACTTTGCCCATATTGTTCAAACCTTACATGGCAGGGTCTGTGAGGTAGCTGTAGCGTTGACAAATAACCCAGATGCAGAGGGTATTTCTATAGCCAAAAAACATCATATCCCTTTGGAGGTCATAGACTCTAAAACATATCAAAACCGAGAGGATTTTGATACTATGCTGGTGCAAACACTTCAGACATATAGTCCAGACTTAACAGTATTGGCTGGATTTATGCGTATTTTAACACCGGTTTTTACAGAACAGATTAAGGCGATAAACCTGCACCCGTCACTACTCCCTAGACATAAAGGACTAAACGCCATCGAAAAATCGTATAAAGATACATACGATGAAGGCGGAGTTTCTGTCCATTATGTGAGTTCAGAACTTGACGGGGGTGAAGTGATTTTACAAATGACATTGTCTAAAGAAGGTTTGGATTTTGAAGCATATGACAGGCAAATCCGCACCATTGAAAAAGAAGCTTTAAGCAAAGCGATTTGCTTAGTAATAAAAGAAGAGAAGCAGTAATGGAAAAGTATACTGACAAAGTGAACAAATCAGGTATGAAAGTGATTTTTATGATTGCGCAGATGTTGGTACTTTCCATTGTGTATATTATCATCTATACATCTTTTTTGGCGGTAGGCTACGCGATAGAACAGCATGGGATAAGCCCAGTGATGTATTTCCCAGTTGTGATAGCGTTAGTGCTATTTCCTACCTTGCTCTACAAGTACAGGCAGATGTTTAATGCGGGACATATGTTAGTTGCTACCATATGGATGATGGGAACTGCCTCTTTAACGATAGTACTATTATACATTTATATTGCACAAATGACGGGGTAAAGGCATCTTACGTTTTTTCCCAGCCAAACATCAAAAAATACTGAAGCTTTCTATTCCGGCAGCCATCAACTCTTTGTTAGATATGTTGCAAGTCATTACAGATCTTATCATGGTAGGGCGTATTTCTGCCTTTGCCGTTGCTGCAGTGGGACTAGGGTTACAGTCACTTATGTTTGTATTTGCTGTACTGACATTACTCCATGTGGGTACCTCAGCATTGTTGTCACGTTTTGTAGGTGCAGGAAAGATAAAGCAGGCTTCTTTGGGACTTTCAACACTGCTGCGTTTTGCTTTGTCCTTGTCTTTGCCTATGATGCTGTTATGGTATGTCTTGTCATCTTATGTCTATGTATGGTTTGGTACGGCATCTCAAGTGGTAGTGTTGGGAGAAGACTATGTACAAATGCTAACATGGATGCTTCCTTTTGTGATGGTAAAACTTGTTTTTGTGACAGCACTTAATGCTGCAGGAGATACAAAAACCCCAATGTATATCAAGATAGCCTCTATCTTCCTCAATGTGTTTTTAAATTATCTTTTTATTTTTGGTAACTTTGGATTCCCTGAACTCGGAGTGATGGGCGCAGCCGTAGGTACAGTGATAGTGAATATTTTGGAACTGTGTGTCTATCTCTATTTGTATGTAAAAAACAAAATGCCGTACATCCCTTTGTGGCATTACTCTACATCACTCATGAAACGTGCGATACGAGTGGGTGTACCCGCTTCATTTGAACGGACACTTACCTTTGGCTCATTTATGCTTTTTACGGTGATTATCACGCAGTATGGCACAGAGGTTCTCGCAGGGTATCAGATAGGGTTACGTGTAGAAGGTTTGGCTTTTATGCCAGGCGTTGGGTTTACGCTTGCAGCTATGGCACTTATGGGACAGGGACTAGGGGCTAAAAAACCTTTGCAAGCCAGAGAAGATGTGTTGCTTGTACTCAAATACACGGTGGGGCTTATGTTTTTCTTATCATTCTTTATGATATTTATGCCAGAGAAAATCGTATGGTTCTTTACCAATGACGCACAGACGATAGAAGAAGCCAGCCTATATTTACGCATCGTAGGTGTATCACAAATCCCTTTGGCATTTAACTTTGTACTTTCAGGTGCCTTAAGAGGTGCAGGTGATACAAAAAGGACGTTAAAAATAACCTTAACGTCCTTATGGCTGGTACGTATCCTCCCTGCTTTTTTACTCTCTTGGTATTTTGAAAACATTATGGTGGTGTATTTTGCGATGATCTCAGACACCTTTGTTAAAGCCATTTGGTTATGGAGAACCTTTGATAAAGGGGAATGGCAGAAGATTAAGGTATAAAACACCTAAAGTATCTCAATATCACTGTCAATCGCCCGTATATCTAAAAAACGACCACTTTCATACTGGAACAAAGTAGGAAAAATCTCTATCAAACGTTTTGCAGCACTTTGAGGTGTTTGGATGAGCCCTCTTTTGAGTTTTTTGGCTGAAGGAAATTCTTCTTCATCAACGGTATCTATTATATGTTGCACCATAGGGGTACGAATGACACCTGGTGCGAGCGATGTAAAGTGGATGTCTGGCAACTCTTTTGCATAAAGATTTAGGAGCATATTGAGTCCTGATTTAGAAAGAGAGTATGCACCCCATCCTTTGGAGCCATTAACCGAAGCTCCAGAAGAAATACCTACTATCTGTTTGACGTTTGCATAGGTAGACAGGACATCGATGAGTTCTTTGTTTGCCCATACATTAAGTTCCATCACTGTTTTTATTTGTGCTAAATCGGTTTGTTTCAAAGGTTTAATCTCCCCCAATACCCCTGCATTTAAAATGACAGTTTCAAACGTATGGTTCATAATAAAATCTTTTATCGTTTCTTGTATCATAAAGGTATTACTTAAGTCATAAGGGAAAAAGAAAAAGTGAGGATGGCTGTCTAAAACTTTAGGAAAAGTACGACCGATGGCATACACCTGATACCCCTCTGCCAAATATTCTTTTGCCAACGCTTCTCCCAAACCTGAGCCGATACCTGTGATAAGTATATTGCGCATCTTGTAATCCTTTCGTAATACTCTATGGTATAATTATGCCAAAATTTTATAACAAAGGACACAGGTTGAGTAAAGAGGTCAAAGAAGTAAAAACCGTTGAACAAAGAATAGATCGCATCTATAAGTTAGCCATAGAACATTTTGGAGAAGTCCGTTTTGTTGGGATTAAAAAACACAAAAAAGAGTTATGGGTAGCGAAGATTCAGTTTGATGAGTTTGCTTCATTGATCGCAGAGGGCAAGAATGCGACAGATGCGTTAAAAAAGCTAAGAAATAGACTAAACAAAATTGTTGACCGTTACAATATGGTGTAGGGTTTAAAAGTATCGTTATGAAAAAAAATATTATTTTAATAGGTTTTATGGGGATAGGCAAGGGAACCACTGCACGGGCATTTTCTAAAAAATATGGAACCTATATTATAGATACAGATGATCTCATAGAGTCTAAAGAAAACAAAGAAGTAAAAAAAATATTTGCCAAACATGGCGAAGCATACTTTAGGGAACAGGAACAAGCTACTTCTGACTGGATAGAGGCTTGTGTCACGGGAACCTTCATCTCTTGTGGTGGTGGATTTTATAAGGTAAACAATCTTAAAAAACTGGGTACAGTGGTCTTGCTGGATGCTTCTTTTGAGTGGATACATAATCGTTTGAAAACAGCCAAAAATTCTAAAGCAAAATTGGCAAAACGTCCTTTATTTTCTGATGAAAAGAGGGCTAAGGCACTCTATAAAGAACGTAAAAAGGCGTATAAGGCTTTAGCAGATGTGGTTGTAGATGTTGAGAGGTTAACATTGGATGAACAGCTTACTTTTATTGCCAACAAATGTAAGGTATAGGGACTGTTTTTCAACGTATCTTGAGACTTAAATATGTGCCTAACCTTCTTTTCTCTCTCCATACTCTAAGCCTTTTAAACCCATAGATAGTAATCCAAATATCATCATCGTGCTCAACATACAGTAGGAGGCTTGTTCTGTAAAAGAAAGGGGGGATTTTGCGATACTGTAGATGATAAATACCCATAAAGAAATAGCTGTAAATCCAAATATACGTTTTATCCAAAGAATGATTGTTGTTTTTTGTACTTTATCCATAGAAGTATTTTAGCCTATTTGGCTATAATTTCACCAATAAAAAACATAGGATGAGCATGCAACGTTTTGAGACGTATCTTTCTGAAAATTTACCACAAGCACCAAGTTTCCATCCCGTCTATGAAGATGCTTTGGGGGTCATGCTCACCGCTGGTGGCAAACGTTTTCGTCCGATGTTGTTACTAAGCATTGTGGATGCCTATGAGCCTATGCTTTATGATGGTTCCTTACCTGTGGCTATGGCACTAGAGATGTTTCATACCTATTCACTTATACATGACGATCTTCCTGCTATGGATGATGCACCCTTGCGCCGAGGACATAAAACACTGCATGTCCGTTATGATGAGGTGACTGCTATTTTAGCGGGTGATGCATTGAATACTGATGCTTTTTTGATGATTTCTAAGGCACCATTACGCGAAGACATCAAGATAAAGTTAGTGACTCTTCTTGCCCAAAATGGTGGGGGACAAGGTATGGTGCTTGGACAAGCCATAGACTGCTACTTTGAGAATAAACCACTAGACATTGAGCAAATAAAAATACTACATACCAACAAAACAGCCAAACTCATAGCCGCTTCACTACAGATGGGTGCGGTGATAGTTGGGTTAGATATCAAGACACAAAAAGCACTCTATGACTTCGGGATTGACCTTGGACTTTTGTTTCAGATACAAGATGATATTATAGATGAAACCCAAAGTGAAGATGAAGCAGGAAAACCTACAGGCAATGATGGCGATAAAAATAGCTTTATAAATCTTTTAGGACTTGAAAAGAGTGTTGAAGAAGCAGATATGCTTGCAAAAGATTTACAAAGACGATTTGAAACTTTTGATACGAAGCTGCAAATAGCTTTAAGACCCCTCATAACAAAATACTTAAACAGACACAAGTAAAAGGAACAACACATGGCAGTAATGACAGAGCAAAATAAAATGCGTAAAAAGATGGCAAACACCATCAGGTTTTTAGCAGCAGATATGGTACAAAAGGCAAACTCAGGACACCCCGGTGCACCTATGGGACTAGCAGACATTGCAGTCGTGCTTTCTGAAAAGCTTAGCCATAACCCAAAAAATCCAAAATGGCTTAACCGTGACCGTTTGGTATTTTCTGGTGGGCATGGTTCTGCACTTATCTATTCACTTTTACACCTTTGGGGTTATGATGTGAGTTTGGAAGACTTGAAACAGTTTAGACAACTAGACTCTAAAACGCCAGGGCATCCAGAGTATGGACACACAGAAGGTATAGAAATCACCACTGGACCACTGGGACAGGGTATTGCCAATGCAGTTGGCTTTGCAGCTGCAGAAGCTTATACTAAAAATCAGGTAAATTCTGAGACATGTGAGCTCATAGACCATAAAGTCTATTGTCTTTGTGGTGATGGTGATTTGCAAGAGGGTATTTCGTATGAAGCTTGTTCCCTTGCGGGGCACTTAGGACTTAAAGACTTGGTGCTCATTTATGATTCTAACTGTATTACTATTGAAGGGGATACCAACATTGCATGGAGCGAAGATGTTGAAAAGCGTTTTGAAGCACAAAACTGGGATGTAAAGAAGATAAATGGACATTGTTATGATGATATCGAAAAAGTCTTAGATGAAGTGAAAACGGCTACAAAACCTACCATCATCATTGCCAACACCATCATAGGAAAGGGTGCAGGCGATCTTGAAGGGACACATCATACACATGGTGCCCCACTGGGTGAAAAGATTATCGCAGAATCTAAAGAAAAAGAAGGCTTTGACCCTGAAGAGACATTTACCATCCCTGAAGATGTATTGTTACGATTCAGATGTGCATTGGAAAAAGGCGAACTTGCAGAAAAAGAGTGGATACATAGACACAAAGAAGCACCACTGATAGAGCAAAATATTGCTCTGGAAAACCTGCAAAACCCAGATTTTACAGCGATAAAGTTTCCAGACTTCTCAGAAGATAAAGAGATGGCTACTAGAGACTCCAATGGTAAGATACTCAACGCCATTGCCACTGCTATTCCATCATTTATAGGTGGCTCAGCTGACCTTGCACCATCAAACAAAACAGACCTTAAAAACCTAGGTGATTTCCCTAAAGGGCGCAATATGCACTTTGGTATCCGTGAGCATTCTATGGCAGCCATTACTAATGCGATGGCGCTCTATGGCACGACTATACCTTTTAATGCGACATTTTTTATCTTTTCGGACTACTTAAAACCAGCTGCACGTATCGCGGCATTGACACAGATACAAAACTTCTTTGTATGGACACATGATAGCATTGGTGTCGGTGAAGACGGCCCAACACACGAGCCTATAGAACAACTTAGCCAGTTTAGAGCTTTGCCAAATTTTTATGTTTGGAGACCAGCAGATGCTACAGAAAACGTAGAAGCATGGAAAACGGCACTTGGTATGAAAACAGCACCACATGGTTTTGTACTAAGCCGTCAGAAGCTAAAAACACTCAAACCAAAACGTGACTTCGGAGAAGTAAGCAAAGGTGCATACCTTGTCAAAGAAAGAGAAGACGCAACACTCACACTCATGGCTTCAGGTTCTGAACTCATGCCATGTCTTAAAGCAGCGTGTTATCTAGCACCTCTTGGTATCAAAGCAAACGTAGTCTCGGTCCCATGTCTTGACCTCTTTAACGAACAAGATGCAGAGTACAAAGCAAGAGTCATCAGCGCTAACACCAAAGTACTAGCAGTAGAAGCAGCTACTGCTACAGAGTACTATCGCTACGCAGATGATGTACTAGGCATGACAACTTTTGGAGCCTCAGCACCAGCAAATTTACTCTTTGAAAAGTTTGGCTTTACGCAAGAAGGTATTATGAAGAGAGCTTGTGCTTTGATGGGTGTGGAGTATAAGGAAGTGGATATTGGAGAGTGTAAACTTTAAGACTATGAGTAAAAAGAAAATCTTTTTACTCAGGGGGACAAACAAAATACCGCATATTGATATCTTGTAACGGTGTGCTCCACCCTACATAGTAATTTTTCCTACCATTTTTTACTATCATCACATTCTCTTCAAAATAATGTTTCATGACCGTAGATATGTTTTCATTTTTACCGTTTACTTCTACTATCCATATAAAGGCTATTTTTTTTAGCTGGTGGACTTCTTTACGTTTGCGTATGATGGCACGTAATGTTTCTTCGGCTTCGCAGTCACTAGTTTCTGGGGTCAGTGTGGAGATGTCTATGACTGCTTCTAACCCTTCAACGGACTTTAGCTTTTTCCAGTAGTCACCTTTTAGTTTATTAAAAAAACTAGGTTCTGGCATCTTTTTTTCCGTAGAGAGCATATAGCTGACATTTTGGATGTATTGTGGTGTATTTAACGAGATGTGAGCGAGGTCGCTAAGTGGGTACTCTTCATAGCTATACCCCTCTTCATCTAGCAAATAGTTTTCTTTGAAATACTTGAGTGCTTCGTCTTCTTTGATACGTTTGGTTTCATGTACAACAGCCACGGGATAGTCTTTTGCACAGCCATAAGGCGTTGAATTAAAAAGAATATGCAAACTTTGTTTTGCATCCACAAGTACAGTATGAGAACTAAGGATAATCTCTAAATCATTGATAAAGTCAGGTACTTTTTTGTCCATTAGCTTAACATCCCTCTTACTTCATCTTCATCTATCAGGTCTTTATCATATTTAACCACCGCAATGTGCTCTGTTTCGTTTACATAGCTCTCTACGATAGCTTCATGTTCAGTAAGCGCGGCTACTTTTTCGCGGTCAAAGATGTCTAGTGAGAGGTAGACATTGCCTCTGTTATTGGGGCTAGGCATTGTGGCTACCCAGATGAACCAAATAACAGCTATAGCCAGTACTACCATAGAAAGGACCGCTCGGTCATAGTGTTGCATGAGCCAGCCTGCCAGCATGCCTCCTGCAAAGATACCCAGATACCCAAAAGTATTGGCTACCCCTAATGCAGCTCCCTTTTGGTGTACTTTAGCAAACTTGGCTACAAAACTTTGTAACAGAGGTTCAAACATATTGAATCCAATGAAGAAAAATATAACTCCTATGACAAATACCCATGCTTCACCTGCAAAGCCCATTGCGAGAAAGGCAATCATAATACAGGCAACAGAAATCATAAATATTTCTTTTCCCTTACCATACTTTTCGCCAAATATAGCCGCAGGTGCCATAGAGATAACACCGATGACCATCGCAGGAAAATAGACCTTCCACAGCTCTGCTTTTTCCCAGCCAAAACCACCCTCAACTAGCGACTGTGTCATCACCAAAGGGATGATGAAAAATGCCATGGTCATGGTCAGCCAATGGAAAAAGAAAGTTACATACATACGTGTAAGTGCTTTGTCTTTAAAAACTTCAAAAAACTTAGACTCTTCTTCGCTGTAGGAATGTATGATGGTCGGAGGTTTGGGTACAGCTGTAAAAAGTATGCCTATAGCCATCACAGAAAGTATGGCTGTAAGCCAAAAAAGTTTGTCTATCCCCCAGTTACCACCAACGATAGGAGCGATGATCATCGCTGCAGCAAAACTCATAGCGATAGTCCCACCCATGATGGCCATGGCATTGGCTCTTTGTTCTTCTTTTACAAGGTCAGCTATCATCGCAGATACTACAGATCCTATAGCACCAGCACCTTGTAAGAAACGTCCTGCCATGAGCATATATATGTTGTCAGAAAGTGCAGCTATGATGGAACCTACGATAAAGATAAGAAGACCAACCAACAGTATTTGTTTACGTCCGAATTTGTCAGACATCATTCCAAAAGGTACTTGAAAAATGGCTTGTGTCAGGGCATATCCACCCACAACAATCCCGGCTAAAAAAGGTGTAGCTCCTTCCATTTCAAGTGCATAAATGGAGAGTACAGGAAGGACAATGAAAAGTCCAAAGAAACGTAATGCAACGATAAGTGAGAGTGGCATGATTTGTTTAATCATAGTAAAACCTCTATTTAGATAAAATTATTATTTTTTAGGACGTATATAGGGCAAATCCCTATATACTACGTTAGCACAGGGTTATCTTTATTAGATAGCCCATGTAACTCGTTACATCATTATAGTACGTAAAGGTTAAAAAACAATGAAGTTAGTCCTAGCAACAGGGAACAAGGGTAAATTACGTGAGTTTAAACAGATGTGTGAAGATGAAATTGTACCTTTTGCAGACTTGCTTGGTGAGTTTGAGATAGTAGAAGATGGTGAGACTTTTGCCGCTAATGCTCTCATCAAAGCCCAAACTATTTATGAGAAGTTGGGTAGTGAGTATATTGTGATAGCAGATGATTCTGGTATCTCACTGCCTCTACTTGGTGGTGCTCCCAGTATCTACTCGGCAAGATATGCTGGAGAAAATGCCACGGATAAAGAAAATCTCTATAAACTTATAGATGAAGTGAAGAAAAAAGGTGTATCTTCCACATCTGCCTACTATACAGCTGCTATTGCCATCGTATCTAAGTATGGTGAGTATGTGGTGCATGGTTGGATGCATGGAGATGTTGTAGTGGAGCCTAGCGGCGAAAAAGGGTTTGGGTATGACCCTGTGTTTGTGCCTAGTGGGTATGATAAAACACTTGGCGAATTGGACGATGACGTAAAGAGTAAAATTTCACATCGTTCTAAGGCTTTAGAGTTGGCAAAACCGATTATACAAATGTTAAAAAATAAATAAAGAGACAATATATGAATAAACAAGATTTTATGAAAGACTTGCAACGTATCTATGATGAATTGCAAACAAGACAAGCAGAACTTAACAGTTACTACGACCTTTTGGACAAAGATAAAGGGCATGAAAAAGCAGAAAAATTGATTAAGTTTTTCTTAATGATGCTTAATATTCCCAGAGATGATGAAGGGTATATGGCAGGGCTTACACGACTTGTAGGTTTACGTGAAGATGCACTAGAGCAAGTGATGCAAAAAAATGGCTTTGATAAAAAAAAGATACAGAAGAAAAAAGAGGTAGCCTATGGTTTTGTAAATGACTTTCATACACAACGCCATGAAGCACTTCTGCAGTGGATAGAAGAAGAACAGCTTTTAACCCCTTTTTACCGTTCGCTCATTTATGGGGTTCATTATGTTGGCCTTTATATGACGATGTGGCAGAGTGATTGGACACGTCAGGTTATTAATACGATTAATCCTGAACTCTCAGAAATGTTCAATAATGATGAGAGTAAAGTGCTTGAGATGCTTAAAGTTAAGTCGCTACTAGATAAAGATCCAGAAGGTAATTTAGGAGATAGGTGTTACTCAGTACTTCAAAAAGAGGAAGAGGGTTATAGGTCAGTAGCTTATGCAGAAGCATTTCCTCAGCATGTAAAGGCAGTGAGTGCATCACTCTCGCAGCTCATTAAACGTTTAGAGATAGAAGTAGATGATATTTTTGACCAAAAAGAAGAGTGGATAGCTTACTTGTCTGCACTTGAAACGGCTTTTACGCATACAGTGACAGATGAACTCATCGGAAAGTGGGCAGAGGTAGACAGAAAATGGATGGCAGTCAAAACCCCTCTTCAAATTGGACATCCACTAGAATACTATGAAGACCATTATAGAAAAGCAGTGGCATTAGAGTGGGATTTGCGCATTGTAAACCCTAATTTACAAGAGGGATCACCTACAAGACAAAATATTAAGAACTTTGCTTCACTTATGGCAGAGGGGTTTGGAGAAAATGCACAAACCATAATGGCTAAAAATCTTACGCAAGTAGACGAAACACAACTCTACATAGGACAGCCTATACTCTACTACGGAGCAGAGTTTAACGGACTTTTTTCGGCACAAGTGGTTCCAAATGACGAACAGGTTTCTGTTGAACTTGGTAAGAAGATATTTGCTTATGCAGACTTTGTGATGGAGTCTAAAAAATCCAAACCTATCATGAAGCTCTCTGTAGAAACGATGGGAGAGGAATTTATAAAAACACAACGTCATTTGATAGACACAGACCCTAAACTTTGGCAAGAGATTTATGACATTTCCACTGTGGGACATGAGTATGGGCATATCTTATGGCTAGATAGCGATACTGAAAGTAAGATGAATGCTACAGGGCAGTTTAAAAACATAGAAGAGTTTAAAGCTACTTCTGGAGGGCTTATGGCATTTTTTCATAACGAACGTGAAGAGCTTAAAGCACATGTGGTAAATGATGTAGTATCACGTGCAGTAGGTCTCATGGCTTGGCGTGAAGTGGGGGAGGTGTTACCTTACTACTGTGAGGGGCTTATCCATTTAGATCTCCTTTTTGGCTCAGGTATTATCACCTATGATGGGCAAATAAAGATAGACTATAGCAAATATGATACCATGAAAGAAGCCTATATCTCTGCCTATAAAGATTTAGCAAAAAATTACCTTGAAAAAGTAGATGCGAGTAAATATTTAGAGCAATATACTGTGAAAAATGAGGGTATTTTTTTACCAAAAAATGAAAAGATTAAATCTTTTGTAGAGCATTATTATACACGCTATAAGGAGGTTGGTCAACAGACAGTTTCTCTGTAACGTTTTTTTCACTCATTCTTAACTTACTTTTAGCTATAATCTCACTAATTACGCCGTCGTCATGATGGCGATTGCGAGGATTTTTATGTTACTTTTTACCCCAGGACCTACCCCTGTACCAGAGTCAGTACGTTTGGCGATGGCTACACCGACACTTCACCATAGAACACCAGAATTTGAAGCGATATTTAAAGAAGCCAGAGAACGTTTACTCACATTGCTTGGTATGGACGAATGTGTGATGCTCGCATCATCTGGCACAGGTGCCATGCAGGCATGTATGCTTAACCTTTGCAAAGTGAAGGCATTGACAGTGAATGCGGGGAAGTTTGGTGAACGTTTTGGCAAACTGGCCGATGCTATGGGACGTGCAAAAGTCGAACTCAAATATGACTGGAATGTTCCCTGTTCTGTGAAAGATGTCGAAAATGCTTTAACGAATAACCCTGATATTGACGCAATTTTTATACAAGTATGTGAAAGTGCGGGTGGGTTACGCCATCCGGTAGAAAAGATAGCCAAAAGAGCAAAAGAACTCAACCCTGAAATCATGGTTATCGCTGATGGGATTACTGCAGTAGGTGTAGAAAAAATAGATGTTTCCAGCATAGATGCATTGATAACAGGCAGCCAAAAAGCCTTGATGCTCCCTCCTGGACTCTCGATGATAGGTTTTTCCTCGGGGGCGGTAGAAAAGATTGCTAAAGGTGAAGACTATTATTTTAATTTAGCTTCTGAAATTAAAAAACAACAGCAAAATACCACAGCATACACAGCTGCAACAACTTTGATTATTGGATTGAATGCTATTTTTGATGCGATTGAAATCGAAGGTTTTGATGCTCTATATGACAATACACAAAGAAGAGCAGATGCAACGCAAACTGCATTGGAAGCCATAGGATTTTCGATGTTCCCCAAAGTACCGGCACTTGCTATGAGTACAGTTTTTGATGAAGATGCCGAACCTATTCGTAAACTGCTTAAAACAAAATATGGGGTCAATATGGCTGGTGGGCAAGACCATTTAAAGGGAAAACTTTTCCGTATTAACCAAATGGGGCTTATCCCTGTGTATGAATCAGCATGGGTAGTCAATGCCATAGAGTTGGCTTTGGCAGATATCGGTCGTAGAGATTTTGATGGTACAGCTTCTAGAGTTTTTAATGAAAAATATTTTAAAAAGAGTGAGTAGATGATATTTGAACACGAAATCCCTTCTGGGTCTAAACTGTATTTTGGGGAGTCTGCAAAGATTAAAAGAGAGATAGAGTTTGTCTCTGCTGAGTTACTTGAAAATTTAGGATTTGAAGAGATAGTTACCCCACTATTTTCATATCACCAACATGAGAGTTTTGAAGATAAAAAGCCACTACTTAAGCTCAATGATGAAGAGAATCATGAGGTGACGTTACGTGCAGATTCTACAGCAGATGTAGTACGTATAGTGACAAAGAGACTAGGGCGTTCAACAGAGTCTAAAAAATGGTTTTATATTCAACCAACAGTGACTTTCCCTACCAATGAGCAGTACCAAATAGGTGCTGAAGTGATAGATGGAAGTTTTGAAGAGTGTGCAAAAACTACCATTATGCTACTTGCTGAGATGAATGCACAGCCTGTGATGCAAATAGCAAACATTCGCATACCACACTTACTGAATGAAAAGTATGGGGTCTCATTGGATGTCTTAAAATCTATGCATATAGAGCAGATTATGGGGGCAGATTTTTCTTGGATAGAACAACTTGTTCGTATGAATGCAGTAAGTGACTTAGATGATATATCCGTATTTCCCACAGATATTAAGGTAGAGCTTGAAAAGATAAAAGAAGCAGCAGAAAGTGTGAAATATGATAACGTGGTTATTTCTCCACTTTTCTATGCGAAGATGAGGTATTATGACTCTTTAACATTTAGAATGTTTGAAGACAATACACTTTTAGCAAGAGGCGGTATCTATAATATCGATGGGATTGAAGCAGCTGGATTTGCACTGTATACGGATAAGTGCATTATGAATAAAATGAATAAGGGTGAGTAGATGGGAAGTAAAGCAGATTTAATTGTAGGGCTCCAATGGGGAGATGAAGGAAAAGGTAAAATAGTTGACCATATGGCTCAAACACATGACTATGTATGTCGGTTTGCAGGGGGACATAATGCAGGACATACCATTGTCATAGATGGTAAAAAGTATGCACTTCATCTTATCCCTTCTGGTGTACTCAACCCTAAAGCTAAAAATATCGTGGGAAATGGTGTAGTACTTTCTCCTAAAGATTTTATTAAAGAGATGGTACAGTTTGACAACTTGGAAGGAAGACTCTTTCTTTCAGACAAAGCACATGTTTTACTGCCTTATCATGCGCAAATCGACCAAGCAAAAGAGCGTATGAAAGGAGATAAAGCTATAGGTACAACAGGTAAAGGTATCGGACCGGCCTATGGGGACAAGATAGCACGTATAGGACATAGACTAGGTGAATTGCTTAACCCTGAAAAATTAACAGCTAAAATAGTGGATTATTTTGCGATGAACAAACCCGTATTTGATGCTATGGGTGTAGATGCACCAGTTAAAGCAGAGCTTCTGGCAGAACTTCAAGGCTATAAAGATGTATTGGGTAGTTTTATTTGTGACACGACACAACTTATGTGGCAGATTATGGAAGAAGATAAAAAAATCCTTCTTGAAGGTGCGCAAGGAACGATGCTAGATATCGACCATGGTACGTATCCTTATGTGACATCTTCAAATACGGTAAGTGCAGGAGCATGTACAGGTTTAGGGATAAACCCTAAGGACATTGGCAAAGTAACGGGCATAGCCAAGGCATACTGCACACGAGTGGGAAATGGCCCTTTTCCAAGTGAAGATTTCGGGGAAGAGGGTGACACACTTCGTAAAAATGGGCATGAATTTGGTACAACCACAGGAAGACCACGTAGATGTGGCTGGTTTGATGCTGTGGCTATGCGTCATGCAGTACGTGTTAATGGGGTAGATCAAGTGTCGTTGATGAAACTAGATGTTCTTGATGGATTTAAAGAAGTGAAGGTATGTGTAGCGTATGAGGTAGATGGTAAAGAGATTAACTATGTACCATATGATCTCGAAGATGCAAAACCTATCTATACATCATTTCCAGGTTGGGACAAAACAGAAGGAGTCAGAGTATTTGATGACTTACCAGATACTGCAAAGTCATACATCGAAGCACTTGAAGAGATGATAGGGACAAAAATGGGGATTATCTCCACAAGTCCAGAACGTGCTGATACGATAATAAGATAAAAGGAATTTATGATGAGATTAAAACCACAACAAACAGGGTATGTAGCAACCAAAATTGGGATTGACTTAGCCAATGCACCTTTTATCACTATGCCTAAAGGAAAAGACGCAGTTGTTGAAGCGTGTAAAAAAATTATCGATGAAAACTTGGCGCAAGAACATGCATTGGATGAAAAAGTAAAAAAAATCTTAGATGAAAATTATGATGAGATAGAATTTCAACATGCGGATGAAAGACAACTGTTTTTTATGATTAAAAAGAAGTTGGCTCCTGAAGCAGGTGTCATTATGAATTATGATGACCGTTATAATGATTTGGCTCACTTGATACTTGATGAACTGTATGAAAATTATCTTGCTGAATATGATGTCAATGAAAACCAAGTCAAAAATGTTATTTTTAAAGCATTTAAGGCTTTTGCAGATGCGTATGATGAGATAGATGACATTGTTTATGAAAAGATTAGGGGTATGGAAAAAGAAGTTGTGCCAGGAAGTCAGGATTATGAACTGCTATATGAGAGATTTTATCAGGAAGAGTTGTCTAAAAGAGGTATGTTGTAATGCAAAAGATATCACTTTATTTTGAAAATGGTTTGCTTTTAGAGGCTAAAAGTTTTGGAGCAGAGGGAACATCAGTGGGAGAGTGTGTTTTTAATACTTCTCTGACTGGATATCAAGAAATAGCAACAGACCCTTCTTATGCTGGGCAATTTGTAACCTTTACCATGCCTGAGATTGGTAATGTGGGATGTAATGCTCAAGATATGGAGAGTCTGAGTGCACACTGTAAAGGTGTGCTTGTACGTACATATCAAGATAGACCTTCGAACTTTAGATGTGAGGAAACACTCGCAGAACTTTTAAAAAAGCATGGGGTGCTTGGTATTACAGATGTTGATACAAGATATATTACCAAAATGCTCAGAGATGAAGGTGCTATGATGATGGTAGCTTCCACAGAAGTACATGATGGAGTTGAACTTCAAAAAATATTGTCATTAACACCACGAATAGAAGAGATTAACTATATTGAAGAAGTGAGCACGAAAGAGACCTATATACATCAAGAGGCACGTTATAATATTTCAAGTTTCACCTATAATACTCCAAACACAAATAAAAAAATAATTGCATTTGATTTTGGTATCAAAAGGAATATTTTAAACGAATTGACACATGCAGGCATGGAGGTGACTGTTGTTCCTAATTCTATGTCTGCTGAAGATATTATTACTAAAATTGAGTCTAAAGAGTATGATGGTGTATTTTTATCAAATGGCCCAGGTGATCCACTAATTTTAAAAGAAGAGCAAGAAAAAATAAAAAAACTTATCCAAGCCAAAGTACCTATGTTTGGTATTTGCCTAGGACATCAGTTGCTTTCTATTTCTCATGGTTTCGATACGTATAAACTTCAGTTTGGTCAACATGGTGGTAACCACCCGGTACAAAACCAAGAAACAGGTATGGTAGAAATTACCGCCCAAAACCACAACTATAACGTACCAGATAACATTTCTGAGGTAGCTACTGTGACACACATCAATTTGTTTGATAATACTATAGAAGGTGTAAAGTACAACAATGCACCTATTCTTTCAGTACAGCATCACCCAGAGGCAAGCCCTGGCCCACATGAATCGGCATATGTTTTTGAACAATTTGCTAAGATGCTATAAGGAGTCAACATGAATATTGCTATACTCTTTGGAGGTTCAAGTTTTGAACATGAGATAAGTATCGTCTCTGCCATTACCATGAAAAAAGTACTTAAAAAAACTAACATAATATATATCTTTGTAAGCCCAGATAGAGCATTTTATCTAGTAGATACAGCTAAAATAAATTCTAAACTTTTTTCTTCTGGTGAATATAAAAAAGGAAAACAACTGACACTCAAGCAGGGCGGTTTTTTTGTAGATAGTATGTTTGGATTGAAGACTGTTTCTTTTGATGGGGTGTTAAACCTTATCCATGGTCGAGATGGTGAAGATGGTAAAATTTCTTCGATGATGGAGTTTTTTAATATTCCTTTTATTTCTCCCCGTATGGAAGCTTCCGCACTGTCCTACAATAAACTATACACAAAATTTTTGGCAGAAAGTTTAGGTGTGAAAACGGTAGCCTATGAATATCTTTCGAAAAATGATAAGAGAAAAATAGTTATGGATTATCCTGTTATCATTAAACCGGTACGTCTTGGTTCAAGTATTGGTGTGAGTATTGTAAAAGAGCCATCTGAACTTGATTATGCTTTAGATATTGCTTTTGAATTTGACACAGATGTGATTATTGAACCATTTATCGAAGGGGTTAAAGAGTTTAATCTGGCAGGATGTTACACAAACAATTGGGAACTTTCTATTGTAGAAGAGCCACAAAAGGAAGCATTTTTAGATTTTGAAAAAAAATATATGGATTTTTCACGAGATTCACAAGTCCTTGCAGCAGATATTGATGATAGTTTAAAACAAAATATCCAGGAAAACTTCAAAAAAATTTATGAACCGCTTTTCTTGGGAAGCATTATCCGCTGTGATTTTTTTGTTGTCGATGGTGAAGTTTTATTGAATGAAATCAACCCAATTCCTGGTTCTATGGCAAATTATCTTTTTAACGATTTTGAAGGTATGTTAGAAAGGTTATTCAAGAACCTACCGAAAGAACAAAAAATTTCTATTGACTATCAGTACATTCATTCTATACAGAGTGCAAAAGGAAAAGCCTAAGCTTTTTCTTG
This sequence comes from Sulfurovum sp., assembly GCA_026982075.1. GTDB lineage: Bacteria > Campylobacterota > Campylobacteria > Campylobacterales > Sulfurovaceae > Sulfurovum. The sequence continues at coordinate 19,924 of JALSHU010000010.1, forward strand.
TTTGATATAGTATGTACAAGGTGTAGCAGTCTATAACTTCTTCTTTCTAAATCAATAGTATCAATGAATTATATAAATAAAATATATGCTAAATATAAATACTTGTATTTTTTACTAAAGAATTTTGAATTAATTAAATTTAATAAGATTTCATTATCATTTAAGTTAGCTTTATCTAAAATCTAAAGACTATTTCTATAAATATGTAAAATAATGACAGGGAGCGTAGATGAAAAAACTTTTGATACTTGTATTAATGACATGGTCAATACAGGCTAATCAACTGGGGATAAATGAACATTTAGGTGAAACGGTTCCACTTGACTTAACATTCATCAATGAAAAAGGGGAGAGGGTTACATTAAAAAAACTCATGGATGGGAAACCTACGATGATCTCCCTCAATTACTTTCGTTGTGCAGGTATCTGTACCCCTCAACTCAATGATATGGCAAAAATGCTTGGTCGCTTGGACTTGGCAGAAAATACAGATTATAAAGTCCTTACTATTGGCTTTGCAGAAGATGAAGGTTTTGAATTGGCCGCGGCCAAGCGTAAAACTATGCTTTCTAGCATACAAAGACATTTTGTTCAAGATGCATGGCACTTTGTGATAGGCGAAAACAATTCTTCAGCTATATTGGCAAATAAAGTTGGTTTTACGTATGAAAAAACTGTTTCACCAGCAGGTGTTGTAGATTATGTACATCCAGCCGTACTCATAATGCTTTCCCCAGAGGGAAAAATAACCCGTTATCTTAATGGGATTGAACAGCTTCCTTTCGATGTTAAAATGGCTTTAATGGAAGCAGGAGAAGGAAAAGTAGGCCCAACTATAGCCAAAAATTTGTTATTTTGTTTTGCATATGATCCAAAAGCCAAGACATATATTTTTAAATGGGAAAAGATTGCGGGTGTTGTCATGACACTGATTATGATTACTTTCTTTATCTATCTTATAAAAACGAGTAGAAGAGATGAAGATCAAGAAGAATATGAAAATCATCAAAAAAAGGAGACAAAAGATGAGTAAAAGTTATTTCGACGAAACACACTGTGCTATAGGGCATCCTAAAAGTACATTCATGCAATGGATGCTTACAGTAGACCATAAGAGGATAGGTCTCATGTATGCAGCCGTGATGTTTACGTTCTTTTTCATTGCGGTATCTACAGCACTGCTAATGCGTTTTGAATTATTTGCACCAGGACAACAGTTTATAGATGGGGATACATTTAACCAAGCATTTACGCTGCATGGAGTTATAATGATTTTCCTTTTTATTGTGCCAGGTATTCCTGCTGTATTTGGAAATATTGTTATGCCATTGATGATTGGAGCAAAAGATGTCTCTTTCCCTAGACTCAATTGGTTTACTTTTTGGCTCTATATTTTTGGTTCTGCTATTGCTATTGCATCACTCTTTACAGATGCAGGATTTGCAGACACAGGTTGGACATTCTATGCACCGTATTCACTAAATACAGGTACCAATGTTATTTTTACCCTTGTTGCAGCATTTGTACTTGGTATGGCGTCTATTCTTACAGGACTTAATTTCTTGGTGACGATTCATAGACTCAGAGCACCGGGTATGACGTTCTTTAAAATGCCACTTTTTGTCTGGGGTATTTATGCTACAGCATGGATTCAACTCTTGGCAACGCCAGTTGTTGGGATAACACTTATTCTTGCGATTATGGAGAAATATTTTGGTATTGGTATATTTGACCCTTCAAAAGGAGGAGATCCTGTACTCTTTGAACATTTGTTCTGGATATATTCTCACCCAGCTGTTTATCTTATGATTCTCCCAGCATTTGGTATTATGTCTGAAATTATTCCTGTTTTCTCAAGAAGAGAAATTTTTGGGTACAGAACTATTGCACTTTCTTCAGCATCTATTGCAGGGATTGGTTATTTAGTTTGGGGACATCATCTTTACACTTCAGGTATGGCGGACATTGCTAAAACTGTCTTTTCTCTATTAACCTTTTTCGTGGCTATTCCAACGGGAATCAAGTTTTATGACTGGATTGCTACAATGTATAAAGGTAAAATTATTCTCTCTACACCTATGTTGTGGGCGATGGGGACTATTATTACTTTTGCTATTGGTGGATTGACAGGCGTGACAATAGCGATGATTGGAGTAGATATTCACTTACAAGATACGTATTATACTGTTGCACACTTTCATTATGCGATGTTAGGTGGAGTTGTCTTCTTGTTTTTTGCTGGGATGCATTATTGGTTTCCGTTAGTGACGGGAAAAATGTATGATGAATCTAAAGCAAAAATAGCATTTTATATGCAGTTTGTAGGGTTCAACTTATTATGGTTCCCTATGTTTATTGCAGGGTTCCTTGGGATGCCTCGTCGTTATTTTGATTATTTACCAGAGTTTCAAATTTACCATCAGTTTTCCTTTTTTGGGGCATTGTTATTTATAGCAGGCCTTGTTTTCATGTTTTGGGTCTTTTATAAAGGCTGGACAAAAGGTGAAAAAGTAGGACCAAATCCTTGGCATGCAACAACGTTAGAATGGCATATGCCAACTTCACCACCACCACTAGAGAATCATTCAAAGGTACCTTATGTTGACTTTGATCCCTATGAGTATCATCATGGTGAACCAGTTGTGAAATTTGATTACGAAACCATGAGGAGGATAGACTAATGGCACACGAATATATACCAGAAATTTCAACAGACCGTGATGGAAATGAACATGTTGTCCAAGGTTGGCAAGATGATTTTTATGGAGGAAAATTAGGGTTTTGGCTCTTTATGTTTACTGAAGTGTTGATGTTTGGGGCGATGTTTTTAGTTTTAACCTATTATAACATGCTTCACCCTGCAGATTTTGTTACAGCTTCAGCATCATTAAATAGGTTTCTTGGGGGTACCAATACGGTGATACTCCTTGTCTCAGCACTGACAATGGGACTTTCTTTACTTAAAATGAGAGCAGGGGATGTCAAGGGAGCCAAACTTATGATTTGGGCAACGATTATTCTTGCACTTATGTTCTTGAGTATTAAAGCTGTCGAATGGACCGCAGAGTACAATCATGGTGTTTTCTTAGGCTTGGATGCATTACAATCTGGGAATGCACATTCAAAACCATTTGGAGAGATATTATTTTTCGGAATGTATTTTACAATGACAGGGATTCATGGTTTTCACATTATTATTGGTATTGGACTTATGGTATGGCTTCTTAAACGTATTAATGCGGGAAAAGTAAGTCCTGAACATCATATTTTACATTGGAATATTGCTTTATATTGGGATATCGTACACCTTATTTGGGTATTTGTATTCCCTTATTTTTATATGATTGGCGCAGCGTCAGGAGGAACAGGTGGACACTAATATGATAGATTATAAATCAGAAAGGGTAATGTATTACAAAGTACTTGTTGGTTTACTTTTATTGACAGCAGTCACTTTTGTTTTACCGTATTTATTTGAAGCAGGTGCAAATTTACCTGCACAAATGTTTATTGCAGTGATAAAAGCATGGTTGATTCTTATGTTTTATATGCATTTAAAGGGAGAAAAACTTATTTCAGTGATGGGTATATTTTCATTGGCGATTGTACTGGTTTTCTTTATTATTGTTCTCGTTGTAGATGTTGCTAACTTCCAATTTAAGGATGAAAGTCATATTACAGCACCACAACATACAACTACAGGCGTAACAGAAAATGTTGCAGCGCCTGTGAAGCACTAAGGAGTTTTTAAATGAGTAATACTTTAGAAGGGTTTAACTCTCAAGCAGCCACATTTGCAGCAGACGTAGATCAGGCATTTTGGATAAATTTCTGGATTTCTATTATACTTTTTTTATCGGTTGTTGTACCTATGATTTATTTTGCATGGAAATATCGTGCCGACAAAGTGAAAAATGAAGACATATGCAAAGTAACACATAATACTTCCCTTGAACTTGCCTGGACACTGATTCCTACAGCTATGCTGTTTGTACTTTTTTACTATGGGTACAGTTCTATGAAGATATTAAGAACAATGCCAGCAGAAAGTCAAAGTATCGTGGTGCATGTTGAAGGTAAAAAATGGTCTTGGAACTATACTTATCCAGCCAACAAAAGTGGTTATATACATAAAACAGCGGAACTTTATGTGCCGAAAGATCAAAATATCATTTTAAAAATGACTGCGCCTCTTAATGATGTGCTTCATGCTTTCTATGTACCTGCTTTTCGTATGAAAGAAGATGTTGTGCCTGGACGTATCACAAAACAGTGGTTTAATTCTGAGGTAATTGGTACCTATGATGTTGAGTGTGCAGAGTATTGTGGTACCCGTCACTCTTACATGTACTCAAAAGTACATGTCATTCCAAGAGCAGAATATGATGAGTGGTTTGAAAGTAAAAAACGTACCCCTGGTGCTCCGGATGTAAAAATATCTAAAGGGCAAGAGTTATATGAATCAAACGGGTGTGCAGGATGTCACTCTATTGATACAGATGCCGTATTGGTTGGACCATCTCTTAAGGGAATAGGTGCAAAATATGATGCAGGGTACTTAAAAGATGCTATTGTCAATCCGGACAAAGATATACCTGAAGGGTTTACAGCAGGTGTGATGCCACCATTTACTTTACCAGATGCTGATATAGATGAGATTATTAACTATTTTAACAATACAGACAAAGGAAAAGAATTATATGAAGCAAACGGATGTGCAGGATGTCACTCCATAGACAGTGATGCCATACTCGTAGGCCCTTCACTAAAAGGTATTGGAGGCAAGCGAGATGCAGCATATTTAAAAGATGCTATTCTTCATCCAGACAAAGATGTACCAGAAGGATTTACAGCAGGAGTAATGCCACCATTTACTTTACCAGATGCGGACGTTTCTGAAATTATCAGATATATGCAGTCGGCGAAGTAAGTTTTTTAATGATTAAAGACTTTTTTGTTGTAACAAAGTTTGTTCTTTCCTTTGCCGTGAGCCTTTCCGCACTCTTTGCCTATATAATGGCAAAGGGAGAGGTGGGTCTGGATATGTTACTTGCTACCCTTTCTGTACTTTTAGTGGCTATGGGTGTTTCAACTTTCAACCAAGTGCAGGAGTATAAAGAAGATAGCAAAATGCAACGGACTAAAAACCGTCCTATAGCAGCAGGAAGAATGACACCACGTACTGGCTTTATTATTGCGGGCAGTTTGATTATACTTTCCATGATACTTATTTACAGTCTGCTAGGACTTACGGGTATTAATATTTTTATGTTTGCTTTTATTTGGTATAACGCTATGTATACACCTTTGAAGAAAAAATCAGCACTGGCAGTTGTTCCCGGTGCAATTTTAGGTGTCATCCCGCCAGCTATTGGTTGGTTGGTCGCTGGGCACTCTTTAATGGAACTTGAGTTCATAGCAATAGCACTCTATTATTTCATTTGGCAAGTACCCCATTTTTGGTTACTTGTGATGTTGTTTCATGGAGATTACAAGGATGGTGGCTATCCAACAGCTATGAAATTATTTGGACAAGCAAGCTTGCAACGTCTCACATTTGTATGGTTGATTTTTACTATACAATCAGGTATCTTTATGGTATCAGTCTTTGAAGTATATTCTATGATAACGATTGGGTTAAGTATTTTGGTAGGGATATGGGCTTTCATCTCTTCCTTGGAATTGTTAAACGCTACATTTAAACTCTCAAATGCACGTCGTGTATTTTGGAAGATTAATGCATCTTTTTTGGCCATTGTAATACTCTTAAGTATTGATGAATATGTGAAACATCATATCTCTTAAATGGATTTTAGGAAATAACTATGGAACCTTCAGATTATACTTTAAATGAAATACTAGCATCGATAAGTACCTATAAAAAACCAAAAGCTAAAAAACGGTTGATTTTTGACCAAGCACCCTTGGGTGGTATAGGGAGTAAATGGCTTATTTCATTTTTTTTCTTGTTACCTTTGATAGAATATGCAGGTATTTTTAATCCTTTCATATTTGGTATGTTAGGTATTGCGCAAGCAATTATTTTTTATGTTATTTTCTTCTCAATGATTATGATATTGATTTTTGCTTTGTCCTTTATCAATAATACAAAAGTGATTAGACAAATAACCCCATCATGGCAAAACTATTTTCCTACTATTGATATAGATTTGATTCTTTCTTCGGGCGCATCTCCTTATAAGGATTTTTTTAAACATTATAGTGTAGCGTTAAATAAGGGACTTAAAAATGATGCATTATATCAGTATCTACAAGAAGCTTTTATATTAATGCAAGAAGAGAATAAAGACTTATTAGAAGCAATGGCTAAAAAGAGAGAAAGATAAATTAAGAGAATAAGACTCTTTATTTTATCAAAAATATTGATATACATATCAAAAATATATTATCTATATTAATAGTAAATATTTTACTTAATTATACAATTACCCAAATAATGCGCTATTCTTGATGTAGATTAAGTTTTTGGTATATAAAAAATATTATAATTTAGATGTAATTGCTATTTTTAGTATATTTTTTACATAAGGGGGCATGCATGCAAGCAAATGCAGCATTGGAATATGATTATTCTTTAGCAAAAAAGTTTACATTTTTAACTATTTTGTTTGGATTTTTAGGTATGTTGGTCGGTACAATTATCGCCGCACAAATGGCATTTCCGGAATTAAACTATTTACTTGGTGAATATGGTACTTTTTCAAGACTTAGACCAATTCATACTAATACAGTGGTCTTTGGATTTACGGTATCAGCTATTTTTGCCACATGGTTTTATGTGGGACAGAGGGTACTGAAAGTATCAATGGCAGAGTCAAGATTTTTGATGGTTATAGGAAATATCCAGTTTTGGCTTTATTTTATAGGGGCACTTTTAGCAACTATCTCACTTCTTTTTGGTATATCTTCATCAAAAGAGTATGCACAATACGAATGGCCATTTGATATCGTGGTTGTGATTGTATGGGTACTTTGGGGTTTTAATATTATGGGGCTCATCGGTATCAGGAGAGAAAAAGCACTTTATATTTCTGTGTGGTACTATCTTGCATGTTTCTTAGGTATTTCTATGCTCTACCTCTTTAACAATATGGCAATCCCTACCTATTTCGCTACAGAAGGTCTTGGGAATATTTTTCATTCCGTTTCAATGTACTCTGGTACCAATGATGCGCTAGTACAATGGTGGTATGGACACAATGCGGTTGCATTTGGGTTTACTGTGCCTATTGTTGCAATGATTTACTATTTCTTGCCAAAAGAGTCTGGGCAAGCTATTTACTCATATAAATTGTCATTACTTTCTTTCTGGGGATTAATGTTTGTCTATCTTTGGGCTGGTTCACATCACCTTTTATGGTCAACAGTTCCTGACTGGATGCAGACGATGGGTTCAGCGTTTTCTATTGTACTTATCTTACCTTCTTGGGGATCGGCTATTAATATGCTTCTTACGATGAAGGGTGAGTGGAATCAGGTAACAGAAAACCCACTGATTAAGTTTATGGTATTGGCATCAACATTCTATATGTTATCTACGATTGAAGGACCTATCCAGGCTATTAAATCAGTCAATGCGATTGCGCACTTTACAGACTGGATTCCAGGACATGTACATGATGGTGTTTTAGGATGGGTTGTGTTTATGGTTATGGCATCTATCTTTCACATGGCACCTCGTATGTTTAAAAGAGAAATTTACTCTAGAAAATTGATGGAAGTGCAGTTTTGGTTACAAACTACAGCAGTTGTTTTATACTTTACATCTATGTGGATTGCAGGTATCACGCAAGGTATGATGTGGAGAGCAGTAGATGAGTATGGTAATTTGATGTATTCATTTATCGATACCGTCACGGTCCTTCATCCTTATTATACGATTAGAGCACTTTCAGGGGTCATGTACCTTACTGGTTTCTTGATGTTTGCTTACAATATTTATAAAACTATGACTGCAGGTAGAGAACTATCTGAAGAACCACAGTTTAGAACACCTATGGCATAAGGGAGGTAGGTTATTATGTTTTTTCATTGGTTAGAAAAAAATCCATTCTTCTTCGCTGCAGGAATATCGATTGTTATATCATTTGCTGGGCTTTTAGAAATAGTACCAAACTTTGCTGAGGCAGCTAGACCTTTGGTTGACCTAAAGCCTCGTACAGTACTTCAGCTCGCAGGTAAAAATGTGTATAAGAAAGACAACTGTATATCATGTCACTCACAAATGATTAGACCGTTTAAGTCCGAAACTGACAGATATGGGGCATATTCACTTTCAGGTGAATATGTATATGACAGACCTTTTCTCTGGGGAAGTAAAAGAACGGGTCCAGACTTACACCGTGTAGGTAACTATAGAACAACAGATTGGCATGAGAACCATATGTGGGATCCTCCTGCAATAGTTCCTGGTTCTATCATGCCAGCTTATAAACATCAGTTTACAAACTTAGCAGATATTGAAACAGCTTATGCTGAAGCAGTTACTGTAAAAAATGCATTTAACACACCTTATGGTCCTGAATTTAAAGGAACAAGAGCAGCATGGGAAGCACACAAACCAAAAGTGTTGGAAGAAGCAAAACGTATTGCTGATGACATGAAAAATAAAGATATTAAAGAAGCTGTTGCTAGAGGTGAAGTGCCTGAAGTTGTTGCTCTTATTGCTTATCTTAACAGTTTGAAATAGTAGGATTGTATGGATATTAGAGACTTACAAGGGTATGGGAGTTTCTTTATGACCATCTTTTTGGTTGTGATGTTATATGGGTATATTATACACTTGTATAGATCTGAAAAAAAGGGTGAGCGGGACTATGAAAAATATGGAAGAATTGCACTTGATGACGAAGTTACAAGTACACCTGTAGAAGATAAACCTGCTTCAGAAAGAGAAAATGAGAAGGAAAATAAATGAATGCATTAACAATCAAAGCATTGGCATTTGCAGCGATTTTAATTATAGCAACTATTGCTGTGGTAACGAGTTTAGATATAGATATCATGGGAGACTTTGTATATGCAGTGACAATGGGTGGTGCAATCGCTATTGCGGTTATCACAGCGTTTGTGACAACTAAATATATCAACCAAATGAAAACAGATACCCCAAGTGGTGACCTTGCGGATGAAAATTGGGATGGGATAGGAGAATATGAAAATGAACTTCCTTCAGGATGGGCATATGCATTTCTTGCTACCTTCCTCTGGTCGATGTGGTATGGTTTTTTAGGTTATCCTACCAATGCGTACAGTCAAATAGGCGAATACAATGAAGAAGTACTTGCCTACAATGAAAAGTTTGAATCTTTACATAAAAATGCAGATGCAGCAACACTTTTAGAAATGGGTGAATCCATTTATCTAGTGCAATGTGCACCATGTCACGGTAATACGGGTGATGGTCTATCTGGGAAAGCACAAGACTTTACAGGAAGAATGACCAAAGAACAAGTCTTGTATGTGATTAATAACGGTTCAAATCAATTGGGTTACCCAATGGGGATGATGCCTCCAGGTATGGCAGCAGGGAAAGATGCTGAAGATATTGCAACCTATGTTGCAGGTGGAATGCAAGGTGAGAAACCTGCATCTTTTGCAGCGTGTGCATCCTGTCATGGTGAAGATGGAAAAGGGATGAATGGTATGGCACCAAATCTTGCCCAATACGATGATACACTTATGACACTCGTTTTAGAAAAAGGTAAAAAGGGGGTCATTGGAACAATGCCTTCTTTTAAAGATAGGTTAACACCAGTACAACAAAAAGCAATGACTGTGTATATCCAGTCATTGTCAAATTAAGGAGTGTAATATGGCAGAAAATACAAAAAGATCTGTATTTGGGTTTCATGGAATCTTTGGAGTTCTGATCTCAATTGTTGGCTTATTGTCTATTCTTTTTACTTTAATGTATTATGCAGTAGGGGCACAAAGACATGCGCTAGAACGCCCTTATGATCCCGCACCGATTAGAGATATCAATAATGTTAAAAAAATCTCTGTGGACAATAAACAGTTTTCATTTGTAGAAGCTAAAAATAAGGATAAATGATGATTAAATATATGGACAAAATACTTATGGCATGTATGATAGGTGCCGCAATTGGTGCTGTGTTTTTATCTGTTACTGACAGACTTCTTTACGTAGGTTAAGATGCTTAAAGTCATAGTAAGGGCAACCTTGCTTGCTTTAATTTCTACACATTTACTGCACGCTACGTATATTCTCAAAAATGATTTATTGAAGACAGAGGCTGTACAACTCATAGAAGGTATGGGTGTAGAACTTCACGAAAAAACTGGGGTAAACGTATACCTTATCGCAACCAATGAACATTTTCCCGAAAGATTTAATTTGGTAGAGTATAGTAAAGTGTACGAAGAAAATTTGAGCAAGCCGTATGTTTTGTTTATTTTTGCACCTTTTGCAACGATAACGAAAAAGTCTGAAGCACGAGGACGTGTTGGGATTATCCCTTCTTCGGAAGACATAAGGGCACTGTATGATTATGATGATGTACGAGATGCAGGTATTAATATCGTGGCGATAAAAGACAGCAATACGCAAGAAGATAAGTTTAATATCGCCATACTGCAGACGTATTCAGAACTTGCAGATAATATAGCTACAGCCAAAGGTATAAAGCTAGAGAAGACTATTCCTGATGAAATGGGAACTATGGTAAGTATTTTAAGAGTCCTTGTGTATTCGGGGACACTCATATTATTGTGGATATTTATATTCAGACCACTATGGATAAGGATGAAAAATGGCAGAGCGTAAGCAAAAAACCTATTGGCCTCATATGATTGTAGGTTTTTTATTGTTGGCGATAACACTAAGTTATTGGACTGTGAAGTCAGCATCATCTATGCCAGTTCAAGAATCAAACACTTTTATGATGAAATATCAGATGACAGATATGAAGATCAATGAAATTACAAAAAGAAAACAAGCATTTGATCGTGAATTTACTATAGATATAAAAAATGTTGAAACAATGGTTATGACTGACAATGTTAATTCCAATCGGCCTCAGCCAAATCCTGTGAAATTATCACAAGGCTCAAATACTTTTATGTATGATGTACTGTCTAAAGATAATGATATTGTTTCTGATGCAAATGTGACCTTTTTACTGACGCAACCACATAGCCGAAGAGAAGACCAACTGTTCAAGGATATTCCTTTTATGAATGGTCACTATATCGTTAAAGACGTGGTGATAACGAAACCAGGTAGATATACCTTGCAACTTAAAGTTGTCATTGACGAAAAAATTGGATATTCCGAAATCGCAGCCTACCTTAAACCATAGCTTTATTTTTCTGTTTTGTAGGGTGTGTATGATATACTACACTCTATGAACAGTCTTCACATTTACCCTACTTCAAGAGCTTTACGAACTATCAGCCAACAATATAAAACCCAAGATGCCTTCTTGCCTACACTCATGCGTATGGACGAGTTTGAACAACGTGCCATATTACTTGAAAATAAAATACAAATAGACCCACTACAACGCATTTTACTTTTACGTCAAGCAGCCTCATTTGATGCTTTTGAAGACTTAAAACTGGATCTCTCCTTGGTACGGTTTTTTACTAAGAGTGATGCTCTGTTTAAGTTTTTTGAAGAGTTAGCAGGAGAAGGGGTAGGGTTTGGCACTTTAGCAGAGGCTGATGCCTATGCTGAGTTTGGCACCCACCTTGAGATACTGGAAAGATTGCTCTTAAACTATCATATGCTACTTGAGACAAAAGGACTGACAGATAAAGCATTCATCCCTAATAGTTACACACTCAATAAGGGTTTTTTAAGTGCCTATGAAAAGGTAGAGATACATCTAGAAGGGTATTTAAGCCATTTTGAGTTGGCACTTTTGGAGGAGATTGCACAAAAAATACCACTTACTCTCCACTACACGACAAGTAAGTTCAACATGAAAATGCAAGAGCGTTTTAAAGCACTGGACATTACACTCCCCAACAACAAACATACACACTTTTCTTTATCGACCAAAGAAGTCTTGAATGTAACAAATAATGACGATAGCATAGATGCACAAGTTTATGCAGTAGAAGAGAGAGAAGAGCAGATAGCCGTAGCTTTTAAAGAGATAGAGCAGATGGTACGTTCTGGCATAAACCCAGAAGAGATAGTCCTCATCTTGCCTGATGAGAGCTTCAAGGAACACTTTACACTCTTTGACACACACAACAACCTAAACTTCGCTATGGGGTATGACTACAGCAACGGTCGTGTCTATAAATCTTTAGAGGCACTCTATAGGTATTGGCAAAGTAGGGAGGTGGAGAGTCAAAAGTTACTCGAACGCTATGGATTTAATATAGAAGCACTAGATACATTGGCGAATAGTAAAAAAATAAAGACAGTTGATTTTTTCTCTATCATAGACGGGTTAGGTTTACACGAAAGCCCGCTTGTTGATGGAGAAAAGAAAGAGAAGTTCAATGAGCGTGTCTATGAAAGGTATCTGCATTTCATCAAAGTACTAGAAGATGAAGAGATGAGCCAAAACGAGTGGCTCTTTTTGTGGCTAAAGTCACTAAGTAAAGTCACGATGGACGATGTACGTGGTGGCTTGGTGACGGTGATGGGTGTGTTAGAGACTAGGGGTGTAAGCTTTGAAGGTGTGGTTATCGTAGATTTCAACGAAGGTGTCGTCCCTGCGACATCGAGTAAAGACCAGTTTCTTAACTCACAAGTACGAGCCTTTGCCAACCTGCCTACCAAACACGACAGAGAAGCCCTGCAAAAGCAGTACTATAAACGCCTACTGGAACAAGCCAAAAATGCAGTCATACTCTACAGTACCTCGGACAACAAGCTACCCTCAAAGTTCCTCTATGAGTTAGGCTTGGGTGAAGCCAAGCCAGTACAAGCACAGTTTGACCTGCTCTATAGCGAAAAGAGTCAGATGCAAGCACAAAGTGATCCTGTGGTAGAAAACTTTGATGCCTCTGCCATCACATGGTCAGCCTCACGCCTAAAGACCTACCTAGAGTGCAAACGCAAGTACTACTACCGTTACCTCCAAAAGCTACAAGCAAAGCCAGAAGAAGAGCTAAACGAGGGTGCATTTTTACATTCGCTTTTAGACCACTTGCACAGAGAACATGATAGCTATGCGAGCAAAGAAGAGATGCAAAAAAATATAGATATATTGTTAGACAAACTACTACCCTATGAGGATGCCTCTACTAACTACAAAAAACTCCTATGGAAAGCCAAACTAAAAGGCTACATAGCGTCACAGATAGACCACTTTAACGCTCACTGGAAAGTGATAGAGAGAGAAAAAGAGTTCTCAGGTGAGATAGGCGGACTTATGTTTAAAGGACGCATAGACCGCATAGACCAAAACCCTACGCACACTTTAGTGCTAGACTACAAAAGCGGCAGCACCAAAGAAGCCCAAAAAACCAAAAATTTTGAGACGCTTAACGACCTACAAATGAGCATCTACCACCACCTACTAAGCCCAAAGTACCCCAACATCACTTTGGCGTTTGTAAAGCTCTTTGAGGGTGGGGAAGTAGAGCAGATAACAGCACTTGAAGAGAAAAATGAAAGGTTAGCAGACGTTATCATTGAAGTAAAGCAAACTAAGAGCTTTGTAGCTGAAAAGTGTGAGGACTTGCAGAGGTGTAAGTGGTGTGAGTTTACTATGATGTGTGGGAGAGGGGAGTATATATGAATAATAAACTACTCATTAAGCATATG
>JALSHU010000011.1 GCA_026982075.1 Sulfurovum sp.
AAAATCCCGCCTTTTACATTAACTGGAGTAAATCCATTTGCCTCCAAGATGCGTGAAGCAGTGACAGAACGGTTACCACTTCTACAGTAGACGATGATTTTTGTATGTTTATCTTGTTTGAGCATACCAAGGTTTTTTTCAAGTGCACCTACAGGTATGAGTGTAGCATCTCGAAGATGGCCCTCTTTATATTCTTGTATGGTTCTGACATCCAAGAGCGTGACATTATGGTCATTTTCCAGCAAGTGTATGGCTTTTTGTGCATCGATAGACACAAAGTTGGCAAGTATCCAGCCTTTAGAGTATGCAAACCAAAACAACAAGCCAGCCATCGCAAGCCAATAAAGAACATTTGTATATTTTTTTAACATTACTTACTACTTTTAAAATTTTTTGATATTGTAACCCCTTTTCCTTTGTTTCACATGGTTACAAGACAAAGCCAATCTTTTCAAAAGCCAAACAACACAAAAACAATTTAACTATCTTTTGGCTATTATGGAACGTATATTCTTATAGATTCTTTTATGGCTCCTTCGGGTGTCAGCAAAGACTTAATGAAAAAAATTAAGGGATCAATATGACACATGTAATAACAGAACATCCATATTTTGGTGTATTTGTTTTATTCGCGTTAACGGCTGTAGCATTCCCCGCAACACTATGGGCTGCTCGGTTTGTATCGCGAAAAATGGCACGACTTGACACAGAAAAGTTAAAACTGAGTATTTACGAATGTGGACCAGAGGTTACCAAGCAACCCAACACAATCTCAGTACAGTTTTATTTGATAGCACTTCTGTTTATTTTATTTGATGTAGAGATTATCTTTATGTTCCCTTGGGCGATTGACTTTAAACTATTGGGTTGGTTTGGTTTTGTAGAGATGATACTTTTTATACTATTACTCGCAATTGGATTTATATACGCATGGAAAAAAGGAGCACTTGAATGGCACAGCATCAAGTAAATTATGCCAGTTCTGCTGGCTTACCGATCGCTTTGACATCGGTAGACAAACTCGTAAACTGGGGACGTTCAAATTCACTTTGGCCACTTACCTATGGGCTCGCATGTTGTGCGATTGAGATGATGGCATCGGGAGCTTCCCGTTATGACTTTGACAGAATGGGAACTATCTTTAGAGCCTCTCCAAGACAAGCAGACGTGATGATACTCGCAGGAACACTTTCTAAAAAGCACTCTGAATTTGCCAGACGTCTTTATGACCAAATGACAGAACCTAAATGGGTCATTTCTATGGGAAGTTGTGCCAACACAGGTGGGATGTTTAACACCTATGCAACAGTACAAGGGGTAGACCGTATCATCCCTGTAGATATCTACTTACCAGGATGTGCACCACGTCCAGAAACACTTCAGTATGCGATGATGATGCTTCAAAAGAAGATACGAAGAGAATCTGCAGACATGAAGAAAAATACCAAACAGGATTTAACAACCCAAGCAGGTAAAAGAGCGAGGTTAATATAATGCGTAAGTATGTACCAAAAGACAACGTCCAGAAAAAAGCGTACTACACAGACAGATTTCATGTAGTGCCACGTGTACCCAGAGAAAAAGTCATCGATACACATTTTGAAGCCACAGTTTTTAACCTGGGTGAATATGTGAAAGATTCCTATGTTGAGATAGGACAATTGGTTGTGCATATTGATGCAAATGACAACTTTGCTGTACTGAAGATACTGAAAGAGCAGTGTGGATATACACAATGTTCTGAGCAGTCAGCTGTAGACTATCTGGCAAAAGATGGTGAGTTTGAACTGTTTTGGCAAATGCTAAATGTCAACGAAGCAAAAAGAGTAAGAGTCGTATGTCGCCTTAAAGAAGGTCTCGCCATAGAAAGTGTTGAGCCACTGTTTAAGTCTGCAAACTTTGCTGAGCGTGAAATGTTTGATATGTTTGGTATCAAGGTAAACAATCATCCTTTCCTTAAACGTATCCTCATGCCAGATGACTGGGAAGGACACCCTTTACTCAAAACATATCCTCTATTTGGAGATGAATTTGCTTCATGGTATGAAGTCGATAAAATTTTTGGTAAAGAGTACAGAGACATCATCGGACCTGAAAACAGAGACCCGGGGAAAATAGACATCGAAGACACTAAACGTTTCTCACGTGTAGGATATGAAGTGCCATTTGGTACAGAGTACAATGCTGATGAAGAAGTAGAAGTAGCGTACAGTGAAACAGCACTGGTGAACTATAACAAAAAAACATCTAAACAGTTAGATGAAAGAAGATAGGGGAGAGCATGCAAGTACCTAATAAATTAACGCCATTTTTTGAAAACCTCAATTTCGAGCGTGATGACAATACAATGGTTATTAACTTTGGTCCTCAACACCCTTCAGCACACGGTCAGTTAAGACTTGTGCTTGAACTAGATGGAGAGCAGGTAGTAAAAGCATATCCAGATATCGGGTACCTACACCGCGGTATTGAAAAAATGGCAGAAAACATGACCTACAATGAGTTTTTGCCAACTACGGATAGACTAGATTATATTGCTTCAACATCTAACAATTATGCTTATGCATTGGCTGTAGAAAAACTGCTTGACATCGAAGCGCCTAGACGTGCACAGGCAATACGTACAATGCTCTTAGAGCTTAACCGTATTATCTCGCACCTTTTCTTTATCGCAACACATGCATTGGATGTTGGAGCTATGTCAGTTTTCCTATATGCTTTCCGAGAACGTGAATTTGCGATGGATTTGATGGAAGATTATTGTGGAGCGAGACTGACTCACTCTGCGGTACGTATCGGTGGGGTACCATTGGATTTACCAGCAAACTGGTTAGAGAATCTTGCAGCATTCTGTGATAAAGTAGACTATGAAGTAGAGCATACTTATGAAGCATTGCTTACAGAAAACCGTATCTGGAAAATGCGTCTGGAAGATGTAGGGGTTATCTCAGCTGAAGATGCATTGAGTTGGGGATGTTCAGGCCCGATGCTTAGAGGGTCTGGTGTCAAGTGGGACATCAGAAAAGAAGAGCCCTATGAGCTTTACTCTGAACTTGACTTTGATATTCCAGTATCAGACAGATGTGACTCTTACGGGCGTTACAGACTTTATATGGAAGAGATGAGACAGTCAACACGTATTTTAAGACAGCTTATTCCAATGTACAAAGAGACAGAGCCTCAACTTATGGCGCATGCACCACAGTACATCTCAGCACCAAAAGAAGAGATTATGACACAAAATTATGCACTTATGCAACACTTTGTACTGGTTACGCAAGGGATGAGACCTCCACGTGGTGAAGTCTATGTCCCAACAGAATCACCAAAAGGTGAACTTGGTTTCTATATCAAATCAGAAGGTGACCCATATGCCTACAGACTCAAATGTAGAGCACCAAGCTTTTTCCATACAGGACTGTTACAAAAGCTGCTTGTAGGTACATATCTTGCAGATGTTGTTACCATTATTGGTACAACGAACATTGTATTTGGAGAGGTGGACAGATAATGAAACGATATGATTTAAGACATTTACATGATGACTTCTATACAAGAATGGTTGAACTGATAGAAGAGGGACTTAAAGTAGATGAAGTGGGGATTTTCCTTTTTGAAGTAGGAGACTTTTCTTCTATCCAAAAATCTGCTGATGTTATCAAAGAAACAGGGCATCAATTAATGAACTCTTTAAAGTTCAATGAAGTCGACTGGACAGTGGTCGTGAAAAAACTGAGTGAAGAAGCCAAAAAAGAACGTGCCGAAGCTTTTGCTATAGCCAAAAAAGAAGCAGAAGAAAAAGAGGCTGAAGAGGCAAGAGTCGCTGCAGAAAAAGAAGCAGAAAAAGCAAAAAAACTTGCTGAAAAAGCCGCAGCCAAAGAAAAGGCATAATCACTCCCCCCTTTAAACAAAGTAATGAATATTACTTTGTTTCTTTCCCTATATTTTTACAAGTTTAAATATTGATTGTTTTGTATATGTTTTTATGGGATGAAATTTCAAGGCTAAAAGATGATTTGTAGAGAGAATAGACCCATTCTCTATAAACAGAGAATGGTGTATTTGATAAAATTATTTTTGTTTAGCTACGATGTCATTGATGGCAAATGATGCATGGTTAAAGGCAAGTGCGATACTACCTTGATCTGTGACAACATCACCAATGGTATAAAGACCAGGAATATTTGTTTCCATTGTTTTTTCATCCATAAGAGGCTCATCCCATCTACCTGTGTCGATTTTTGAGTTTACAAGGAAGTCTACTGGACTTGTTCCTCCAAGAGCATAAACAACTCTTTCGTACACTTCACTTGTGCCATCTGTAAAGTTTACTTTTACTCTCTCTTCTCCAGGGTTTCCATCTGCTTCAACGCTTTCAACATCAACACCTAATTTATTGAGAATCTTACCATTCTCAAGATATTTAAGTGTCATTTCTGTATTGATTGGGTTCATTCTTGTGATTTCTGCTTTTCTATAGTTGAGTGTAACAGTACAATCTTGCATGTCTTCAAGATCTGCCAAACCATAAGCATATTCACCAGCAGTATCTCCACCACCAACAATCATAACACGCTCTCCGTTATATACTTTAGAAAGGTTAAAGTTTAATCTATCTCTGATTGCTTTAGGAAATTTGTATCCTGGTTTGTTTGGTTTACCCATTCTTCCTACAGACACGATGACAGATTTTGCTTTGACGATATTGTCGTCATCTACATTGATAACAAAAAGCCCATCATCACCTTTAACCGTATTCCAGATTTCTGTGTTATAGACAAATTTGTCCAAAACACCATGGCTAGCAAGCAGGTCATCCATTTGTTGAATGTACTCTTCTTTTGAACACTCTTCAAAACTTACATTACCTTCGAACTCAGCTTTTCTACCCATCCAATCTTTGTCAACTCTTTTACCTTTTTTGTAAAACTTGTGAATCATATCATTGTGATGTGGTGCTTTATCAAATACGATAATATTATCGATACCAGCAAGTTTTGCCTCAATGGCAGATGCCATTCCCCCAGGTCCTGCACCAATGATTGCTATATCCACTATTTTTTCTGAAGCCATATGTATACCTTTTTTGTGAGATTTGAGAGTAGAATAGCATAGATAGTGTAATCTCTTATAATAAATCTATGTCATGTAGAGATTTAGAAATAAGTATGTGTGTTTTTGTAACAAAATTTAAGATAGAATCTATTTTAGTTTGTCTTGAAGAAATGTAGACTTGTTTGCGCTCTTTTTGAGAAATTTATGCGCCGTATACGGGCTTTATCACAGGGGAAAAGATTCTCTTTATAGAGGTCAAAAAGTGTAGTGTATATATCTAAAGTCACGATTATACACATCTATAGTTTTAGAAAATAGAATCGGACTATATTTCTGCATCCAAGAGGATGCTTTCATGGAATTTGCTTTGAATTTATTTTTGTGTTTAAAATTGATACACATCAAAGAGTATAGGGGAGTCTCTACTGAGATTATGATAAAAACCTAAGTGCTTCTTCGCTATTATCGTATAGATTTAGCAGACTGGCTTTTGATAAGCAAGCAATAAATATTGATAGGAAACAACAATGAGTGAAGTAAAAACAGTAGATAATATGGTTAGTATCACGATTGATGGTATAGAATATAAGGCGAAAGAGGGTGAATATATTCTTAATGCTGCACGTGCTAACGATATTTTTGTCCCAGCTATATGTTACCTAACGAGATGTTCTCCCACTTTAGCATGTCGTATTTGTCTGGTTGAGGCAGATGGAAAGCAAGTATACTCCTGTAATACCAAGGTAAAAGAGGGCATGGAAATTACTATCGACACGCCAAACATTCTTGAAGAGCGTAGAGCGATTATGGAAGTTTATGATGTAAACCATCCTTTACAATGTGGGGTATGTGACAAATCTGGTGAATGTGAATTACAAAACTATACACTTGAACTTGGTGTGGATTCACAATCTTATATGATTCCAGATACAAAACGTGAAACAACAAACTGGTCATCTGTCCTGCATTACGACCCAGGTCTTTGTATTGTGTGTGAACGTTGTACAACAGTGTGTAAAGACATGATTGGAGACGCAGCGATAACCACTGCAAAACGTGGTGGTGCCGATCTTGACAAGGCATATAAAGAGAGTATGCCTAAAGATGCTTACTCTATGTGGAATAAATTACAAAAATCTGTCATTGCGCCTAGTAATGGTACAGGAGAGACAAACTGTTCAGACTGTGGTGAATGTATCGCAGTCTGTCCAGTAGGTGCACTTGTCAGTAGAGACTTTGTGTATCAGTCCAATGCTTGGGATTTAAAGCGCATTCCAGCAGTTGCAGCACATTCAAGTGATGGTGCACAAATATATTACGAAGTAAAACCAACATCTATTACAGATAGAACAGAAAGAATATATAGAATTACCAATGAATGGTCGTATGTTTCTTTAGATGGTTCCGCACGTTTTGCTTATGATTTCCAAAATACTACAGCAGTCAAGGACCAAGCCACTTTTGACCGTGCCATTGAAGCCTTTAAAAAAGCAGAAACCATACGTTTTAATGCGATGATTACCAATGAAGAAGCATTAATGCTGCAAACACTGAAAGAAAAAATGGGTATCAAACTCTATAACCCTGAAGTCAGAGCATTCCAAAAATTCCTTAACCATTATGAAGCAGCTTCAGGCAACAGCCTTTGGAGTACAGATACCGATGCCATTATGAAAAAAACGGATTTTGTCATTTCTATAGGATCTTCACTTAGA
Organism: Sulfurovum sp.; assembly: GCA_026982075.1. GTDB lineage: Bacteria > Campylobacterota > Campylobacteria > Campylobacterales > Sulfurovaceae > Sulfurovum. The sequence continues at coordinate 6,771 of JALSHU010000011.1, forward strand.
AATGATTCGCCAGCAATGAAGTATGCTTTTAATAATGTACAAAAACTGAATAAAGGTGCAGGTCTTTACTTCCATCCAGTTGGGGACACACTCATTCCAACTTTTGGTAAAAATGTAGAGATATTTAACCATAAAGTAGGGCTTGAAGAAGCAGCACTTTATTTGGTACTTGATTTGTTTGCAAATAAAGATAAACTTCCCTCTGAAGTAAAAGAGTATATTGAAAGTTTTAAGAGCACTAGAACAGAAATCATTAAAGAAAAAGTTGAAAAAACAGTGAAAGAAATGGTGCTTAATGAGGAGACAGGCGAAGAAGAAGAAGTTACTAAGAAAGTAAAAGAGACTGTTGACAAAGAAATTACTGTTTCTTCTAATGGTTTGATAGACCTACTTGGTGGAGATGCATCTAAATTTGATGATGTTTTTGCCAAAATGATGAAGAAAAAAGAGCATTTCTCAATGATGTTGGGTGAAGACCTCTATTTCCATGACAAAGCAGAAAATATTGCTAAACTTGTAGCACTTATAGAAGCGACATGTAATATTGACGTGGTGATGACACCTCCTAAATCAAATGCGCTTGGTGTGGCACTCATTTGTGACTTGGATGATACAGCATCTGGATATACTGTTGGATATAATGAAAATGGTGACTTTACGCTTTCTGCATTGGGTACGGGAGATATTGATATGCCGGCGATGAACCAACAAGAAGGTACATTGACCAATATCGGTAAACGTGTACTTCCTACAAATGCTGCTGTAGAGTATGAAGGGTATGAATTAAATGATATCATGAAAGCACTTGTTGATGCTCCAGAGTTGACGATAGACTGGACAGCAATGTTACCAGTAGATAAAGGATTTAAAAAAGTTGATTTTGATAGTTTACCAAATACCTTTACCAATGAAGGGGTAGACAATCGAGGATACATACTGAACACAAATAATTGTGATACCGAACTTCCAGAAGTGGACAAATTTGATGAAAATTCAGTCCTTGAAGGAGACATCGCTTACAGATGTAACCCAGCCAGACAGTTTAACGACTTTACAGACAAATCACATGAAATATTTGAAGCTTTTGGACTTTATGCAAGTAAAGAGAAAGCAGAAAGTTTAGGAGAGAAAGCAGAAGTTGTTTTTGAAAATGGAAGCATCATTTTAGATGTGATAGCAGATGAAAAAATGACTGGTGATATTGTAAAAGTTTCAGATTTTAGAGCAGCACAAGGTGTGTATGACCTTTTTGGTGATGCACGTTATACAAATGTAACATTGAGAAAGGTGTAATATATGGAAACAACACTCGTAGAAAATTTACCGCAGGTTACAGCTGCAGGTGTTATCATTAAGGCAGTTCTGATTTTAGCAATTATTTCAGCACTTGCCGGTTTTGGTACATTTATAGAAAGAAAGGTACTAGCCTTTATGCAAAGGCGTCTTGGACCTATGCACGTTGGACCATATGGGTTACTGCAAATTGCAGCAGATGGAATAAAACTTTTTACAAAAGAAGATATAGTCCCTCAACATGCCAATGCATTTATTTTTAAGATTGCACCTATTATCACTGCAGCAACTGCTTTTATAGCTTTAGCCGCTGTGCCTGTATTTCCTGACTTTACTGTACCAGAGTTTATACCGTTACTTGGGGGTACATTTGTACCGTCAATTGCATCAGATTTGAATATCGGTGTATTATTTGTACTGGGTATGATGGCAGCAGGGCTTTATGGGCCATTGCTGGCAGGAATGGCACAGGCAAACAAATGGGGTATCCTTGGAGCTGCAAGAACAGCAGTACAGTTTTTAAGTTATGAAGTAGTAACAGGTTTGTCTATTTTGGCACCTATCATGATAGTAGGTTCATTGTCTTTTGTAGATTTTAACAATTATCAAACAGCAGGCGTTGGCTCATGGATGATATGGCAGCAACCCGTTGCTTTTGTATTATTCCTCATTGCAGGATTTGCAGAGACAAATAGAACACCGTTTGACCTTTTAGAGCATGAAGCAGAAGTTGTATCTGGATATGCAACAGAATATTCTGGAATGAGATGGGGTATGTTCTTCATCGGTGAATATGCAAATATGATTACCATATCTGTGATAGCAGCCATTGTCTTTTTAGGTGGATATGATGCAGCTAGTACATTTGGATGGTTAACAATCATGCTTAAAATTGCATTTTTCTTCTTCTTAATGTTATGGGTAAGAGCAGCATGGCCACATGTGAGACCCGATCAACTTATGTGGTTGTGTTGGAAGGTATTGATGCCGATTGCATTGCTAAATATATTAATCACAGCTTTAGTGTTATTGGGATAAGGGAGTAGGTATGAGTTTAGAACAATTTAAAAATAGAAATGTAGGAACACAAAACTACACAACGCTAGATGTAGGAACACCGCCAGAAACAGGTACAGATAAGTTTTTACAAGTTATCAGAAGAGCTGTAAAAGGTGAACTTTTTGTCGGGCTTTGGGTTGTCATGAGAACAATGTTACAGGCACTCTTTAAAAATGATATGCATACAGTAAAGTATCCATTTGAAAAACTGCCTATATCCCCAAGATATAGAGCAATACATGATATGTTGATACTACTTGAGAGTGGTAACTATAGATGTATAGGATGTGGTCTTTGTGAAAAGATATGTATTTCTAACTGTATTTCTATGGATACGCGATATGACGAAAACCAAAGAAAAGAAGTCAGTGAGTATACGATAAATTTTGGTCGTTGTATTTTTTGTGGGTATTGTGCAGAAGTCTGTCCTGAACTTGCTATTGTACATGGTCCAAGGTATGAAAATGCTTCAGAGCAAAGAGCAGGTTTCTCACTTTTTGAAGACATGTTAACACCTATTGATAAACTTAATTTACAACAAGAGTATGACGGATTTGGTGCAATATCACCAAATGCTGATGAGAATATTAAACAAACGCCATTAGCGTATTAGGAGGGGGTACTATGTTTGAGAACTTTATAGCATCCATAATGACGATAGAAGGGGCAGCATTTTATGTCTTTTCTATTTTGACGATAGGACTTTTTTCTATAACAGTCATGAGTAAGAATGTACTGTATGCCATGACATCATTGGCCGCAGCGATGGTGTTGATTTCTGGTTTCTTTTTTATATTGGGAGCCGATTTTCTTGGTGTTGTACAGCTTGTCGTTTACGTAGGAGCTATCATGGCACTATATTCATTTGCAATGATGTTTTTTGATGCAACAAAAGATATTAAAGAAAAAACAACGAGTAATTCTTTGGTTTTTTTATTGGGTGGTTTAAGTGCCTTGGTTTTAGTACTAATGTTTGCTGCACCGATATATTCAGAAAACATACAAGCCCTTTACCCAATGCATGAAGGGGTAGGCAATGCGCAGGATGTTGGGATGGTTTTGTTTACAAAATATCTTATACCTTTTGAAGTAGCAGCAGTGATGTTACTGGTTGCGATGATTGCTGGAATTATTCTTGCAGGTAAGAAAATGGATGAGTCATTGACAGAAGATATGTCAGCAGATGATGAAATATTAATAATAAAGGATGAAAAATGATAGGTCTGTCTCATTACCTTATCGTATCAGCAATAATTTTTTCCATTGGCTTGGTAGGGGTACTTAGAAGAAGAAACCTTTTAATGCTTTTTTTCGCAACAGAAGTGATGCTTAATGCAGTCAATATAGCATTTGCAGCCATTTCACATTATTATAATGATTTAACAGGGCAAATGTTTGCATTTTTTATCATAGCAATCGCAGCATCTGAAGTAGCAGTTGGATTGGGTATTTTGATTGTCTTGTTTAAGAAGCATGGTAGTCTTGATTTAGATGATTTAGCAAATATGAGAGGATAATGATGGAAAATTTAGTATATGTAGCACTTTTTGCACCGTTTGTCGGCTCTTTATTTGCAGCTTTGTTTGGGATGAGCCAAAGACAAATATTTGTTGGCGTGATTGCATCAGGTTTATTGGCAGTTTCATTTATATCATCGTTGCTTTTAGCAATTAATCTTTATACCACAGGAAATGTTATCCATGTGACGATGATGGACTGGATTAATGCAGGAGATATTAGCATACCATTTGGTTTTGTCATTGATCAAATATCTGTAACCATGATGACTGTTGTTACTTTGGTATCAACAATTGTTCACATTTATGCTATTGGTTATATGGATCATGATAAAGCATTTAACAGATTTTTCTCATATCTTTCAGCATTTGTTTTTTCGATGTTAATTCTTGTTATGTCAGATAATTTTGCAGGTCTGTTTATAGGTTGGGAAGGAGTAGGTGTTTGTTCATGGTTGCTTGTTGGATTTTGGTATCATAAACCAGATCAAACAAGAGAAGAAAATCCCTCTATCTCACCCTCTTGGGCAGCAAATGAAGCATTCATTATGAACCGTATTGCTGACCTTGGTATGTTGGTTGGAATTTTTATATTGTATTGGAACACAGGTTCACTTCAATATGATGTGGTGTTTGCAGCACTGCCAAATTTAGATGATGCCGTACTGGTTACAGCTGCTATAGCATTATTTATAGGTGCCATGGGTAAATCAGCACAGTTTCCTTTACATACATGGCTTACAGATGCGATGGAAGGTCCTACGCCAGTGTCTGCATTGATTCATGCGGCAACCATGGTAACAGCAGGGGTATTTTTGGTGATCAGGTCCAATCCACTGTACGGCATGGAAGCAGTTGCGGGAGTAAGCTTTTTCATTGCATGTTTAGGTACATTTGTAGCATTTTATGCAGCTTCTATGGCATTGGTTGAACGTGATTTAAAAAGAATCATTGCTTACTCTACACTTTCTCAGTTAGGATATATGTTTGCAGCGGCTGGACTTGGGGCTTACTGGATTGCCCTTTTCCATCTTGCAGCACATGCATTCTTTAAAGCACTGTTATTCCTCGGTGGGGGTAACGTAATGCATGCAATGCATGATGAACTTGACCTCTTTAAAATGGGTGAACTCAGAAAAAAAATGAGAGGTACATTTATTTATATGACCATCGCTTCTATTGCGCTTGCTGGTTTACCTCCTCTTGCAGGGTTCTGGTCTAAAGATGCCATTATTGAAACAGCCTTTAACGAACATACCTATGTGTTGTGGTTTATGTTGGTACTGACTGCAGGTATGACAGCCTTTTATTCCTTTAGACAAGTTTTCTTGACTTTCTTTGGGGAAGATCGTCATACAGCACTAGGGTTCCACCCTCACGAAATGTATAAATTTGTACTTGCTGCAATGTCTCCACTTGCAGTTCTCGCCATTATCACAGGTTGGTTTATGGGAGGATATAAAGCATTCATCTATCAAATAGGTGAAGGTGTACAGTATGAGATGTCTGAACATACACATCATCTTGCTACCTATTTAGGACTGATTGTTATTTTTGTTGCTGTATCTGGCATCATTTTGGCATATTTCAAATATGCTAGAACAGGTAAGAATGCCTTTAAACGCAATGAGGAAAAAGAACAAGGATTCTTTTATAAACTTCTTATCAATCAGTATTATGTACCAAAGATTTATGAAGAGTACATTACAAAACCATATGCGATGATTTCTGAAGTGTTCTGGACAAAAGTTGACTTGAAAATAGTAGATGCAACAGTAGATAATATAGCCAAGTTCTTCTACGTAAGTGGTGATAAAACAAGAGCAATGCAAACAGGTAACCTCTCAAACTATCTAAATTGGATGGCTGTAGGTGCTGTTGTATTATTGGTCATTGCTGCTATTTCAGCGATGTTAGTTTAAGGGGATTAGATGGAAAATATGTTAAGTATATTGGTATTCTTCCCAGCAGTTGCAGGACTGCTAGGATTTGTGGTTGAAAAAGAGAGTGCAAGAATGTATGGGGTTACTGTTGCTGCGATTGAATTTGCACTTTCACTGTGGTTATGGTTCAGTTTTGATATGTCCAATGCAGGTATGCAGTTTGTAGAAATGATTCCTCTGATACCAGATTTTGGTATCACATATTATTTAGGTGCAGATGGTATTTCGTTGTTTATTATCATCATGACTACGCTTATGACTTTGATTGGTATGGCAGGTATGTCTGAGACAAGAAATGTCAAAAACATGATTATTACACTTCTTTTCTTAGAGATGACGATGGTAGGTGTATTTGTTGCACTGGATGCGATTATCTTTTATATGTTCTGGGAACTTTCACTGGTACCGATGTTATATATCATTGGTGCATGGGGTGGACCTTTAAGAATATATGCATCGATTAAATTTTTCCTATATACATTTGCTGGCTCATTAATTATGCTTGTAGGTATGTTATTTGTAGCCTATACTTATCATGATTTAACAGGAGTATGGAGTTTTGCTATTACGGATTGGTATGCATTGGTGTTACCAGTAGACTATCAGTTATGGCTTTTTGCCGCGTTCTTTATAGGGTTTGCGATTAAAGTTCCGATGTTTCCATTCCATACTTGGATACCATACGCGCATGGTCAAGCACCAACAATTGGTTCTGTGATTCTTGCGGCGGTACTTCTAAAAATGGGTACATACGGATTTGTAAGGTTTTCCTTACCAATGTTCCCAGATGCATCCGTAATGGCGATTACTCCCATTGCAGTGTTGTCTCTGATTATGATTATTTACACAGCAATGATTGCTTATGCACAAAAAGATATGAAACAAGTGATTGCATACTCATCGGTATCACATATGGGTATTATCATGCTTGGGCTTTTTGCTATGAATGCAGAAGGACTTTCAGGTTCTGTTTTCCAGATGTTATCGCATGGTATTGTATCAGGTGCACTGTTTATGTTAGTAGGCGTGATTTATGATAGAAGACATACTAAACTGATGAGTGAATTTGGTGGGCTTGCAGCAGTGATGCCAAAATACGCAGTCATATTTGGAATCATGCTTATGGCAGCAGTTGGACTACCATTGACCATGGGATTCCCCGGTGAGTTTTTGGTACTACTTGGATTTTATAAAATATCTCCAATTATGACGATATTGGCAGGAACATCGATTATTTTAGGTGCTGTGTATATGCTTAGACTCTTTAAAAAGAGTTTCTTTGGTCCATTAAATAATGAAGAAAATATGAAACTAAAAGATTTAAACAATCGAGAGACATGGTCTCTAATACCCCTAGTTGCCATCGTTATATGGTTAGGAGTATATCCTAAGCCTGTACTTGAGCCTATCGATAATTCGGTAAAAGCTTTATTGGTTTTCATGGATGAAAAAGCGATTACAAAAGAAGCAAAAGATATGATCTTGGTGTCAAAATCAAATAAAGGAGGTGCCTAATGTTAGAGCCTATTAATGTGAGTTTAGAAAGTTTAAATTTGATTACACTGGCACCTATGCTTATTGCAATTGCAGGTGCATTAACTATCTTAATTATAGACCTGATTAATAGCAAGTTAGATAAATCACTCTATGTCATGCTAACAGTGTTGGTGCTCTTTATTGACTTTGGTTCAGTACTTGGACTTAATGTCAATGAACGAGGATTTTTTGATGTCATGCTGATTGATGGCATTTCTATTATTTCACAACTGATGATAATAGGAGGATCAATGATCTTTATCCCTCTAGCATTGACATCCAAAAGGTTCCATGAGTATTCTTATCCTGAATTTTTTGCCCTCTTTTTGTTTATGATTGCTGGTTTCCAGTTTATGGTTGCGAGTGACAATCTTGTACTTATATTTGTGGGATTGGAAACGGCATCATTATCCCTCTATACACTGATTGCATTACATAATAGAGCAAACTCTTATGAAGCGGCTGTAAAATACTTTACTATGGGTGCATTGGCAGCGGCCTTTTTTGCTATGGGTTCTGCTGTTGTCTATGCACTTACAGGTTCTATAGAACTTTATAAAGTAGCAGAAGTAATGGCTACAAGATTACATGAAACAGGGTTAATGATTGCTATTTTTGGTTCCTCGATTTTACTGTTGGTTGCATTTTCCTTTAAACTTTCTTTGTTCCCTTTCCATACATGGGCACCTGATGTTTATGAAGGTGCTTCAGCACCACTAGCGGGCTATATGTCTGTTGTGCCTAAAATAGCAGCATTTGTAGTGAGTATTAGAATTTTTGGTATGTATATAGACTTGGGACTTGAATGGGTAAGATGGACTATTCTTATTCTTGCAGTGATTACTATGACACTTTCCAATATTATGGCATTGGTGCAAGATGATGTGAAACGTATGTTAGCATACTCATCTATTTCTCATGCAGGTTTCATTATGGCAGCGCTTGCATTAGATACAACAGAAGGGAACACAAGTATATTCTTATATTATGCATTGTTTATGTTTACAAACCTTGGAGCATTTACCATGTTATGGATTTCTCGACATAAAAAAAGAAGATTCAACAAACGTTACGATCATCCTTATGAAAAGTTTGCGGGACTTATCCAAATTATGCCTGTTGGTGCTGTCATTATGGCACTATTTATGTTGTCTCTTGCGGGGGTTCCACCTTTCTCTGTATTTTGGGGTAAGATTTATGTCATGCAAGCAGCTGTGAATTCTGGCTATATATGGTTAGCTATTGTGATGGGGTTAAACTCTGCGGTAGCGGCTTATTATTATTTGAAATTGATTGTCTATATGTTCTTGATGGAACCAGTAAAAGATGTAGATATGGTTTACTATAATATCTCAAAACCGTTGATGGCCATCATTGGTCTGGCAACATTAGCAACTGTTGCAGCAGTCTTCTATGTCCAACCTCTGATTTCTTATCTGTACTATATGATTAGTGCCAGCGGATACTAATCCATATAAGATACGTCTGTGACGTATCTTATAATAATATCTTTTCTAGCGCTTCAACACTCCCTTTGCTAACATTGTTAAATTGAGAATTATTAAATGTTGTTTGTCGTTTTGCAAGACGTGCAGTATTTACTGTAATTTTTTCGACAAGCATTTTTCTATCATAGTTCCCATCTAAATAGTGCAATGTTTCTATAATACCTATAGATTTCATACAATTTGGAGAACGTCCATATTTTTTTTCAAGCATACATATTTCATCTATAAGACCATCTTCTAACATATTTTTTGTACGCTGTGAAATGCGTTCGCGAAGCAGTGTCCTGTCCCAAGAGATTTGATAAATAGGAAGTACAGACGATATGGAAGGTATGGGAGGGTGCGCAGCAAAATATTCTGTAGGTGTATGTTTGGTTTCCAAATATATACCTAAAGCTTTTTCAATACGGTATCTATCATTAGAAGCTATATTGGACATATAAGCCTTATCGAGCTTGGAAAGCCAAACATAGGTTTTCTGTATATCTTTTAAATATATTTTTGCTTCTAGTTGAGTAGATTCAGAAATAGTTGGAAGCTCAGAGATACCGTCTATAAGCATTTTGAGATAAAAGCTTGTCCCTCCAATGATGACTAAATTTTTATTTTCTTGTATACATTTATGCTGTACATTCTGATAAAGTTTGATAAATGTAGTGACATCAAAGTTTTCATTTGGATAGATAAAATCTATACCAAAATGTTGTATATCTTGCCGTTCTTTAACTGTGGGTTTTGCTGAGACAATATTAATATCTTTATAGATAGAAAGTGAATCAAGTGAGAGGATATAAGCATTCATTTTATGCGCAACTTTGACAGAGAGAGCTGTTTTCCCAGACGCTGTTGGCCCAATAAGTGCTATTTGTTGGAAGTTTTCAGGATTTGGCATTGTGCGCCTTAATAGTATTAATATTCATTTTTATCATGTCGTAATGATAGCATAACAACAAAAAAGGTAAAATGTAGTTTTAAAGGGAAAGGGCAAAATGGGTTTATTTGACAAAGACAATCGTTTTAATATTGCAAACCTTGTAACATATTTAAACATTACAATGGGAGTGATGGCAATATATTTTATTGTAAAGGGAGACTTCTTTACAGCTATTATATTGGCATGGATTGGTGGCGCTTGTGATATTATAGATGGAAAACTTGCACGTAAATATAAATTATCTACAGAGTTTGGTATACAGCTAGATTCCTTTGCAGACTTTCTGTCTTTTGTAGTGATGCCGGCATTCTTACTTTTTTATGCAGTGAAACACTATAGTAATTTATCAGGGCTTGAAGAAGTTATTTTAGGATTAGTATTTATCTGGTATATCATTAGCGGACTTAGAAGGCTGGTAGAATTCAATTTAAAAGTAGATGTGGGAGAAGTGTCAAAATATTTTGAAGGAGTACCAACACCACTTGGGGCTATATTGTTATGGATACTGTATTTATGTAGTGCATATGGTCTTATTGGCAATGGCTATCTTATCGCTTTTTTGGTGATGGTTATAGCATGGGCACTAAATTCAAGACTTAAAATTCCACACCCCTAGAGAATAGATGATGAATAGCCTAAGACAAAAAGTAGCAGACTTTTCAGAATTGGTCATGTTAAAACATTCAGTCTTTTCTTTACCTTTTATTTTTATAGGGATGCTTGTTGCGTCATACCTGGATACTGGTACTGGTTGGTTTGGATGGAAACTACTGGTGTTAGGGGCACTTGCAGCAGTAAGTGCTCGAAACTTTGCAATGGGTGTCAATCGTTATCTTGATAAAGATGTTGACATACTCAATCCGCGAACCAAAGGGCGTCCTTCTGTGGATGGGAGAGTGTCAAATATACAGATGTTATCGTTTGTTGTTATAAATGCTATGGGATTTATTTTGATAGCATATTTTATCAATGATTTAGCCTTTAAACTCTCGATACCTATATTATTGATATTAGGTGTCTATACATTTTTTAAACGATTCTCTGCTTTAGCACATTTGGTACTGGGCGTTAGTTTAGGGTTAGCACCGATTGCTGGAGTAGTTGCAGTCAGTGGTGAAATCACACTATGGTCAGTCTATTTGGCATTGGGTGTGATGTTTTGGGTAGCAGGCTTTGATTTACTTTATTCATTGCAGGATATGGAATTTGATAGAAAAAATAATTTACATTCTATACCCGCGAAATATGGTGCAAACAATACAATGTGGATCGCAAGAGTATTCCATATATTAGCTGTTTTATTTTGGGCATACTTTGTCTATACAGCTGATTTAGGTATTTGGGCACAGCTTGCTATACTCTTTAGTACCCTCATGTTAAGTTATGAACATTATATTGTAAATAAAGATTTTACAAAGATTGACAAAGCTTTTTTTACTGTTAATGGTTATCTTGGTTTTATGTTTATATTTTTAATTATAATGGAGGTGTACTGATGGTCATAGTATTGTCAATATGTTTATTTTTGTTGCTACTGGCAGTTGTCTATTTATATAGAAAGAATAAAACACTTTATCATGAACTTAGAATTTTAAAACAAGTTGTAGGTTTGAAAGATACAACAATCTCAAATCTGCAGGCATCACGTGTTGCGGTAAAAGATGTACTTGAGAATTTCTCTTCTCATGAGGAAGTTATGCGACTTATAGATGCTGGTGAAAGTAGAGAAAATGTTTCAAGTACACTAGGTATCCCAGTCAATAAAATAGAGCTTATTGTAAAATTTGATAAGATTAAAAAAGAGAAGCAGGACCAAGCGCTATAAGCAATACCTTGGAAGATAAAGTTTACTCTGCTATAATTCCTTTCCAAATATCGCTACTACATTTTAAATGTGCACTCATAGCTCAGCTGGATAGAGCATCGGTTTGCGGTACCGAAGGTCTCAGGTTCGAATCCTGATGGGTGTACCACCTTTTTGATACTTCATTCATAAAAACAAACCCTAACCACATTTATAATATAATCATACTAATATAGTTATGGAGCATCCCGATGCATATTTTACTTATCAATAATAACCCTGTAGTATCTAGACTATTTACACTTTGTACTCGTGATGTGCATATGATACTTGAAGAAGTTGAAGATATTGACACTTTGACACGTAAGCATTATGATGTGGTTTTTGTAGATGAAGCTTTGTATGAAGGTAAAGTACAAAACTTAAATATGTTACTTAGTATGCAAAAGAAGATACTCTTATCCAATGTAGATATAGAGATAAGTGATTTTGACATGACGATTAAGAAACCTTTTTTGCCTTCCCAAATCATTGATGTGTTAGAAAGTATAGTGGAAGAAGATAATGCTATAGAAGAAAAAAATGTAGTAGAGGTTGAAAATATAGAAGTTGAAAAACATTCTGTGACTTCAGATACAAAAGTGCTCAACAGTGATGAGATAGAAAGGATCAAAGCACTTCTTGATATGGATGATTACTCTATAGAAGTAGATCAAGAAGAACTGAGAGAAGAAGAGTACGAAGCCCGTAAAATAGAAGCGATTAAAGAACAACTTAAGGCAGAGGGGTTGGAGATTGTAGATGAGAATGAGATATTAGATGAGTTGGAGACAGATACTTTAGAAGAGATATTGCCTGGTTCACTTATGGAATATGCTAAAGGTAAAAAAGAAAAAAAGACACATAAAGAAAAAGTTAAGTCTATCAAAAAGAAAAAACAAAAAAAAGAAAAGAAAAAAACTTCAAAATTCACAGAAAATGAACTTGAAAGTATTGAAAACACTGTACAGATTATCGTACATTCGTTAAAGAAAAAACAAATCAAAAAACTTTTAAAAGGTAAAGAGATAGAGATTACAATTAAATTAGAGGCTAACACATGACACAAAAAGGTGCGATACTTGTACTTTCGGGTCCAAGTGGTGCAGGGAAAAGTACCATTATTAATGCATCCTCCAGTGAGATAGGTGAGTACTATTTTTCTATTTCAACAACAACACGTGCGCCTCGAGTGGGAGAAGTAAATGGAGTGGATTATTTTTTTGTAAGTAAAGATGATTTTGAAGAAGATATCAAAGCAGGTAACTTTTTAGAGTATGCACAGGTGCATGGCAATTATTATGGTACTTCTTTAAAGCCTGTAAGAGAAGCTTTGGGTGAAGGAAAATTGGTTATTTTTGACATTGATGTACAAGGACATAGACTGGTTCGTGCAAAAATGAATGATATTACTACTTCAGCATTCATTACTCCACCAACACTCAATGAATTGGAAATAAGATTGCGTGCAAGATGTACAGATGATGAGTCAGTGATTGTGAATCGGATAGAAAATGCTAAAGATGAAATCAAAGCTGTAGGCGAATATGACTTTACCATTATTAACGATACTGTTGAGAAAGCAGCAAAACAGTTTGTTATTGTTGCGAAAGCAGCAAGATTAAAACAAAGTACTGAAGATGAATTAAAATTTGTTGAGCAATGGCTGAGTGAAAAGTAGAAGCCAAAGTATTCTATAGAAAGTTTTGGCTAAACTTAAACATATTGCAGTATAATTATTCAAATTAATGTTCATAGTAACGAAACAAAAGGATAGACATGGGTATGCCAAGTATGCCAGAATTACTAATCGTATTGGCGATTGTTGTGCTTCTCTTTGGAGCAAAAAAGATTCCAGATCTAGCAAAAGGTATGGGTAAGGGTATCAAAGACTTTAAAAAAGCAATCAAAGAGGATGATGAAGAGCCTAAAGAGATTGCTAAAAAAGATACAGATACTGTCGAAACAAAAATTGAAGAGAAAAAAAGCGATAATGCTTAATGATTTAATACTCAACATCCAATGTTGAGTATTAAAAAATGTAGCTTTTAGAGCTATTCCCCTACTCCACTACTTATGGAAACCTATGAAACTAAAATCACAAATAAACCATGTAATTAAAGAAGCTTTTATTAAAGCAGGTATAGAACTAGAGCCAATGTCTGTCTCAGAAGCGAGCAAACCTGAATTTGGAGATTTTCAATTTAACGGTGCGATGGCACTTTCAAAAAAACTTTCAAAAAAACCTAGAGATATTGCAAGTCAAATTTTAGAAAATTTAGATCTAACAGGCATACTCTCTAAAGCAGAGATAGCTGGACCAGGGTTTATCAACCTTTGGCTTAACCCCCTTTGGCTTGCTAAGGAATGTCATGATGCATTGCATGATGATAGGCTGGGTATTGGTTTACGAGACACACCGATAAAGGTTGTAGTAGATTATTCTGGACCCAATATGGCAAAACAAATGCATGTAGGACATTTACGTTCGACAATCATTGGGGATACACTTGCAAACCTTCTTACTTTTTTAGGTGATGAGGTCATTCGTCAAAATCATATTGGTGACTGGGGAACACAGTTTGGTATGCTTATTGCTTATCTTGAAGAGATGCATGAAGATGGGAATGTAAGTCTTAAAGATTTGGAACAATTTTACAAGGATGCTAAAGCACGTTTTGATGCGGATACACACTTTTCCAATAAAGCAAGAGAGTATGTTGTCAAGATACAGTCAGGTGACAAACACTGTTTACAGTTATGGCAAAAATTTATTGATATTTCACTAGGACACTGTGAAGAAGTGTATGAAAAATTAGATGTAAAGTTGACGCGAAATGATGTTCGGGCAGAAAGTTTTTATAATGATGACTTATCTCAAGTTATCTCTATTTTGAGAGAGCAAGGGATGTTAGAGCAAAGTAATGGAGCACAATGTGTCTTTTTAGAGGGAGATGAAGTTCCTGTGATTGTACAAAAAGGTGATGGGGGGTATTTATATGCTACAACAGACCTTGCAGCATTACGTTATCGTGCACAAAAGTTAGGTGCGAAACGTATTTCTTATGTTGTGGATGCTAGGCAAGCAGAGCATTTTAAACAGGTTTTTAGAGTGGCAAAAGAAGCAGGGTTTGTGGGAGGAGATGTACTTCTTGAACATGTTGCCTTTGGTACCATGATGGACAAAGGTGGCAAACCGTTTAAAACCAGAGATGGGGGTACTGTAAAGCTTATAGATCTTCTTGACGAAGCTATTGTCAAAGCAAAAGAAACTATTAATAATAAGGAAGAGTATACGCAAGATAAAATAGATGAAATAGCCAAAGTAATAGGTATAGGCGCCGTCAAATATGCTGATTTGTCTATTAACCGTGAATCTAATTACATCTTTAACTGGGATAAGATGCTTTCGTTTGAAGGAAACACTTCGCTTTATATGCAGTATGGGTATGCCAGAATCCAAAGTATTTTTAGAAAACATAATGCGCAGATACAAGGTGATATTATTATCGGTGATTCTGTAGAGCATAGATTGGCAACGATGTTACTACGTTTTGAAGATGTTCTAAATCGTGCTGCAGCAGATGCAAGTCCTAATCAAATCACTACATATCTTTATGAATTGGTGACACTTTTTATGCGTTTCTATGAGCAAAATCCTATTTTGAAAACAGGTGTCGATGAAAAGACAAAAATGAGCCGACTTCAACTCTCTGCATTCACTGCCAAGACTATCAAACAAGGGTTGGAGATACTGGGTATTAAGGTTGTAGATAAATTATAGTATTTAATTGGGTACTTAATGAACAGACTGTCAGATAGGTATTAACAGCGTATAAAGGAGTGGGATGAAAGTTTTGATTATACTTGTAGTAATTGTGACAATAGTAGCAATATTTGTGCAATACTCCAGAAATAAAAATCTTAAAAAACTTTTTATCACGTTGCTTACTTTTTCTGCGATTATCACCTTGGCAGTTGTAGGTAACCTTACACGACAGGTGATGCCTCTGTTTATAGCACATATCATATTGCTTATTTTTTCATGGATTGCGTTGATAGTATATATGATTAAAGAAAGGTATTATTGGTGGATTATTTTTGCACCTGTGATAACCATAGTTTTGTTTTTATTACTTGAAATGGCAGTAGGGTCTAGTCACAAGGGATTACTCCCCACATAGTTCACTATGCAGGATCAATATCTTTTTTCTTTTGGTTCTCTACAAGTTCAGACAAAAAAGTCTCAAGAGAATAGCGTTGTCTATATTCTGGAACCATAATATGGATGAGTATATCACCTAAATCAGCAACTACCCAGTCATCACTTACATCTGAAGCTAAAAAAATATCATTTTGGGCTTTTAGGTCTTTCTTTAGGTGCTCAAAAAGTGCTATAGTATGTTTTCCATTGAGAGAATTGGCGATGACCACACGTTTTGCTATGTAGTCTGCATCATCTAAATTAAAGACTTCTATCTCTTCTGCTTTTTTATCATCAAGTATTTTTACGATACTTTCGACTCTTTCGTTGATTGTCATTCATTGTTTCCTTTTAATGTTTCTTTTACAGATTCTTTGATTTTATTATCAATATTATCTAACGATTTAGTACTTCTTATCTTTGTTGAGCTGATAGGTGTATCAAGTGTCAATACTTTCCATTTATTAAGGCCAGTGACCTTTAACGGATATGTGTTTCTTGTAATGATTACCCAGATAATATGTCTATTGAGCCATTCAAACTCATGCCATTGATGTAAATTTGACAAATTATCTGATCCGATAATAAGATATTTGACATCAAACATTTGATTAAAGTATTTTACACTTTGTGAAGTGCTTGTACTTTTCCCCTGCTTTATTTCATAATCATCTACGATTACATTTTCTACTGTGTCAAATAAACAATGACACCATTCAAGACGTTTTGAGGCTGATGCCAAGGAAGAACGTTTGAAAGGGTTTAAATATGCAGGCACAAGAAGAAGTTTGTCTATGTCTAAGTTTTCAACAGCTTTTTCAACGATCTGTTGATGCCCTTTGTGTGGAGGGTCGAAACTCCCGCCAAAGATAGCTACTGTAGGCTTGGACTGATTAACCAAATGCTAACCTCGTTTACTGTAAAATTGTGTAATTTTATCATAATTTAGCATAATAAACTCTAAGGAAGAAAAATGGCTGTAAAAGTAGCAATTAATGGACTGGGAAGAATAGGTAGATGCGTTGCCCGTATCATTGCGGATAGAAGTGATATAGAGCTTGTAGCAGTTAATGCTTCAGGTACAGAAGAGATGCTTGAGTATAATCTTAAATATGATTCTGTGCATGGGGTTAGAAATGATGTTTCTGTTTCCGATGGCTATTTGAACATTGGCAGTACAAAAGCAAAAATATTTTCTGAACGTGACTTATCTAAGATAGATTTTGCTTCTGCGGGTGTAGAAATAGTGTTGGAGTGTACGGGGGCTTTTTTAACACAAGAAGCAGTACAGCCTTATCTTGATAATGGTGTAAAAAAAGTTGTTTTTTCTGCACCTGCAAAAGATGACACAGCTACTTTCGTACTTGGTGCTAATGCAGATGAGTATGGAGGGCAAGCAGTAGTCTCCAATGCTTCTTGTACAACCAATGGTCTAGCTCCGGTTGCAAAAGTGCTTGATGATGCTTTTGGGATAGAAAAAGGTTTAATGACAACAATTCACTCTTACACTTCTTCTCAGCCTATCTTGGACAGCAAACATAAAAAAGACCCAAGAAAAGGGCGTTCAGGTGCAACAAACTTGGTCCCTACAACTACAGGTGCGGCCAAAGCGATAGCCAAAGTATTACCAAACCTGACAGGCAAAATCAATGGTCAGGCGATTAGGGTACCAACGCCAGATGTATCTATGGTTGACCTTACTGTTACCTTGGGAAAGAGCGTGACTGTTGAGGATATTAAAGAAGCATTTAAAAGTGCAAGTTTAGGTTCACATAAAGGTATTTTGGGTGTGGATGAAGAGTAC
The DNA here is from genome assembly GCA_026982075.1 of Sulfurovum sp. Lineage (GTDB taxonomy): Bacteria > Campylobacterota > Campylobacteria > Campylobacterales > Sulfurovaceae > Sulfurovum. The sequence continues at coordinate 24,412 of JALSHU010000011.1, forward strand.
AGGGTTTCTCAAGATTTTGTAGGAGAAACATTGAGTACGGTAGTTCCACTAGATACGATACAGGTCATAGGGGATAATATGGTGAAGGTGCTTTCTTGGTATGACAATGAGTGGGGATACTCTTGTCGTTTGGTAGATATGGTTGTTCACGTAAGTAAAAAATAGATTAGGGAAGTAATGAAAACATTAAAAGATTTAGAAATAGACGGTAAAAGAGTATTTATACGATGTGACTTTAATGTCCCTAAAGATGAGTTTGGAAATATCACAGATGATAGACGTATTCGTTCTGCTTTACAAACAATACGCTACTGTATAGACAGAGACTGTAAAATCATACTGGCTTCACACTATGAAAGACCAGAACCAGGCAAATATGAAGAAAGATTTTCTTTGGTGCCTGTGGCTAAAAGATTACACTCTTTGCTTAAGATCAAACGAGATATTTTTATGGCAGATGATGTCGTGGGTCCAGATGCGCAAGAAAAAGCAGCTAAATTGGAAGCAGGGGATGTGTTGCTTTTAGAAAATCTTCGTTATGAGGCAGGAGAAACAAGCAATGATAAAATTTTTGCAAAAAAGCTAGCTGATTTTGCAGATATTTATGTCAATGATGCTTTTGGGGCATGCCACAGAAAACATGCCTCTATCCATGCAATCACACAGTTTTTTGATTTAGAGCATAAAGCAGCAGGATTTTTGATGGGGAAAGAAGTCAATTTCTTTTCAAAAGTACTTGAAAACCCTGTCCGACCTTTTGTTGCTGTTGTGGGTGGGTCGAAAGTCTCTGGTAAGCTTCAAGCATTGACCAACCTAATCACAAAAGTGGATAAGGTCATTATTGGCGGGGGTATGGCATTTACCTTTTTAAAAGCACATGGTCACGAAGTGGGTAATTCTCTGGTAGAAGATGATTTACTCGAAGAAGCCAACAATATCATTTTAAAAGCAAAAAAACTGGGTGTGAAGTTTTATCTTCCTGTAGATGTGGTAGCTGCACAGGAGTTTTCAGAAAATACCACCGTCAAGTTTCTTCCTATTCAGGAGATACCTATAGGGTGGATGGGACTGGATATTGGTCCTGCATCAACGAGACTTTTTCGTGAAGCCCTGAATGATGCACAGACTATCATATGGAATGGTCCTATGGGGGTGTATGAGATGGATAGATACTCTAAAGGAAGTATGGCAATGTCCAATAACATTGCACAAACCCATGCAACAACAATTGTAGGTGGAGGAGATACAGCAGATGTAGTGCAACGTGCTGGTGATGTAGATGAGATGACCTTTATTAGTACAGGTGGTGGTGCCAGTCTAAAGCTTATCGAGGGTGCAGTGCTGCCTGGACTTGAAGCACTTGAAAATTAAACATAGGGATCAAGATGATTTATGCAGCAAATTTTAAAACAAACCACACGCGAAAAAGTACGCAATCGTATATACAAGCGTTAAACGAAAAATTAGGTGCTAAAAAGTCTGAGGATAAAGTATATATTTTTCCACCTATGACGGCATTAGATCTCTATGAAGGTGCGTTTACTGTCGGTACACAAAATGCATACCCTGCACACAATGGGGCTTTTACAGGAGAGATAGGTCTGGAACAGCTTGATGAATTTGATATTAAGACTATTCTTATAGGACACAGTGAAAGACGTGAAGTACTCAATGAAAGTCAAGATAAAGTATCGCAGAAGTTTTCTTTTTTTAAGACACAAAATTTTGAGATTATTTATTGTATAGGAGAACCTTTACATATTCGTGAACAAGGTTTTGAGTCGGTGATGCACTATTTGCTTGCACAGTTAGATGGTATAGATATGCACTATGAAAAACTCATTGTTGCGTATGAGCCTATTTGGGCCATAGGTACAGGCCGTTCTGCAACCACCGATGAAATACTCACAACGCATAGTGCCTTGAAAAAAGTAATGCATGATATACCTTTACTTTATGGTGGTTCAGTAAAACCTGCCAATATTAAAGAGATAACAGATATAAGTGGTGTAGATGGTGTATTAGTGGGAAGTGCATCTTTGGATGTAGAGAGTTTTTCTCAAATGGTGTTATCTTAAACCCTAGCTAACCTCATGGGTATATTGAGGTTAACCTACAGGATGCTATTTAAATAAATCTTCCAGTGCAGATGTATCTTTTGTTTTTGCGATTTCAGGTTCAGATGAGTCTACCTGTCTTTCTGCTATGCCTTCTACCTCATTGAGTTCTATTGTATATCCTGTAAGCATAGAGGCAAGACGAATGTTAATACCAGACTTTCCAATGGCTTTTGCTTTTTGATCACCAGTGATGTTAATCACGGCTTTTTTCTCAGTAGCATCTACTTTGATACTTTGTGTAATGGCAGGGCTTAATGCACGCGTGATAAATACTTCAGGGATAGGTGAATACTCAATACAATCGATATTTTCATTGTTAAGCTCTTGGCTTACTGCATTGATACGTACACCTTTAACCCCTACAGCTGCACCGATAGGGTCAATATTCATTTGCTCTGTTTTTAGAGCAATTTTGGCCCGTTCTCCTGGTATTCTTGCTGCGCCAACTATTTCCACTAGTCCATCAGCTATCTCAGGCACTTCTGATGCCATAAGGGCTTCTAAAAATTTTGGAGAGGTACGTGTGAGTTCTAAAAAAAGTCCATATTGAGGATCAACACTGACATATCTTAACAGTGCTCGGATACTGTCACCACGTTTATAAGTCTCACCTTTGATACGGTTTCTGAGGCTCATGACACCTTTTAATTCACCTATTTCTACATAGGTGTTGTCATCTGCATCAACACGGTTGACAGTACCTAGCATGACTGAACCTACTTTTTCTCTATATTTTTCAAAAAGGTCTTGTTCTATACGTCTTTGTATATGGTACTCTAGTTCTCTAAATAGGTTTGCAGAAGCTGTTCGTCCATGGTCTTCTAAAACAAATTCTTCTTTAAGCTGATCCCCAATTTCAAGTGATTCGTCAAACTCTTTGGCTTCAGATAGTGCCATAAATCCATCTGATTCTACTTTTTCTATATGGGGTTCTTTCCCTACTTCAACAAGCAGCTTTTCATCATCATCTGCTACCACAGTAATGACTTTATGTACAGAGTATGTTTTGGTGTCTTTATCGAGAGTTACTTCGAAGTTACTCGTAAAAGAAGTAAGTTTTTTAGCAGTTTTAACCAACGCCTCAGTAAATGCTTCTAGGGCATGTTCTTCTGAAATATTTTTTTCATGTGCAATGGCTTCTATAATGTCTAGTATCTTTTCCATATTAATTTCCTGTCTCATAAGTTTTTTTGAACTATTTTTTCAATACGCCGCTACAAGAGGTAACATAACAGTGTTAAGGACATCTAGGAGGGGGTGTTTTTGAAGTTGAGTATTATATCTAATCAAACCTTTACTGAAAATAAAGTATAATCTTCCATATATAATGGAATGAATAAAGTATAATTAAAAGGTATCATAAAATGAAATTAAAACTTGCTAGAACAACACTTAAAGCAAAACCAAAAACAATAGAGTTGAAGAAAATTGAAGAGGAACTAGCAAATAAATCAATATTTTATTTTGATAAAGACAATTCACATAAAGAACTAAAAGAACTCATCGAATATTTTGAAGAAAAAGGCTTTTCTGTCTATATGAGAGAAGTAAAATACGGTTTAGGTGAAAATGAATATATTTACGAAGTGCATATTATTGCATAAACGTGTGGAAGAAAGATAATTGACAAAAAAACTATTTATAGAGACACTCGGATGTGCGATGAATGTTCGTGATAGTGAACATATGATTGCAGAACTTAACCAAAAAGAGCCATACGAACTTACACAAAACCTTTCCGAAGCTGACCTTATCATCATTAATACATGTTCTGTGAGAGAGAAGCCTGTGGCAAAACTTTTTTCAGAAATAGGTGTATTTAATAAACACAAAAAAGAAGGTGCCAAAATAGGTGTCGCTGGATGTACCGCATCACACCTTGGAAAAGAGATCATCAAACGTGCACCTGCGGTTGATTTTGTTTTGGGGGCTAGAAATGTTTCCAAAATCAAAGAAGTGGTAGATAAAAAACATGCTGTTGAAGTAAGTACAGATTTTGATGAGAGTACCTATGCCTTTGGTGAATACCGTTCTAATCCATTTAAAGCGATGGTCAATATCTCGATAGGATGTGACAAATCATGTACGTTTTGTATCGTACCTGCAACACGTGGAGAAGAGATATCTATCCCTTCAAATCTTATCGTTCAAGAGATAACAAAAGCAGTGGCAACAGGGGCGAAAGAAGTGATGCTTTTGGGTCAGAATGTAAACAATTACGGCAGACGTTTTGGTACTTCTGAAGAAGTGTGTGATTTTACACAACTACTACAAAAAATCTCCAAGATAGAAGGTCTAGAACGTATACGTTTTACTTCTCCACATCCCCTACATATGGATAATGCTTTTTTAGAAGAGTTTTCCTCAAATCCTAAAATATGCAAACAAATTCATGTACCCTTACAAAGTGGCTCAACTTCGCTTCTTAAGGAGATGAAAAGAGGGTATAGCAAAGAGAATTTCCTTAACCGATGTGAGAAGATTCGTACACTGTGTCCAGAAGCCACGATATCTACAGATGTTATTGTAGGGTTTCCCGGTGAGAGTGATGCGGATTTTGAAGATACGATGGAGGTATTGGAAAAGGTACGTTTTGAGCAGATGTTCTCTTTTAAGTATTCTCCCAGACCTCATACCGAAGCAGCAGAGTTTGAAAACCAAATAGACAATACTTTGGCAGGAGCACGTTTAACAAGGCTTCAGACAAGACATACAGAAATTTTAGATGAAATTATGGATGCGCAGATGGGACAGGTACATAAAGTCTATTTTGATGAACTCAAACCCAATGGCAGGGTATCAGGCCGCAGTGATGATGGGAAACTCTTTTTTGTAGAAGGCAGTGAAGAGCTTTTGGGGCAAATAGTAGATGTAAGAGTTGTGAAAACATCCAGAGGTGCATTAGACGGTGTACTTGTATAGCCACGGGTGATGAAAAATATTTTACGTAAAGTAGGAGGCGTTGTCATACCCCCTTTGATTTATGTATGTATGCGTTTTGTGTGGTTTACGACGAAAAAAAAGTTTCATTTTATCACCCCTATAGGGGAAGAACAACATGTCTGTGTCTGTTGGCATGGAGAACTGTTTATGTCTCCCCAAGCTTATAGACATATACATAAAACACATCCCGCTTCAGCTATTATCTCACAACATTTTGATGGTGCACTTATCGCCAAAACACTGTATCTATTAGGTATACGTCCTTTGAGAGGTTCAAGTAAAAAGGGAGCCAAAAAAGTACTTTTACAAGCGTTTAAAAGCATTAAAAGTGGGGAAGAAGTACTCATCACTCCTGATGGACCAAGAGGTCCTAGACACTCTATGAGTGATGGTGCCATAGGTATCGCTTTAAAAAGTAAACTGCCTATTTTTGTGATGAACTTTAGAGCTGAAAACTTTTGGCAGCTTAGTTCATGGGACAAGTTTGTGATACCTAAACCTTTTAGCAGGGTGGACTTTTATATTCAAAGTATTTCTTTTGAAGGGTTGGATTTGGATGAAGCCAAAGCCTATCTTCGTGAGAAAATGTTAGAACACACGATAGGATAAAAGATGCAAAAGAAACTGTTTGATTTTTCAGAAGCATTTCTTGACTATCTTTTTGATGTGAGGGGCTATTCGGAACAGTCTATCATCACTTATGAAATAGCACTGCGGCAAATGAGGGAAGCGAGCCATTTTTATGAAGAAGATACCTTGTGGGTTCTGGACATTACCCCTTTTCGTTTCAGTATTGTGAAAAACCATAAAAAGACCATTGTGAAAAAACTCTCTGCGGTACGTTCTTTTGTAAAGTATCTAGAGGATCAGTGTCATCTTCAGATAAAACTTCTTGGAGATGAGTCTATTAAAGTACCACAAAGTCTGCCTAAACCTTTAGAAGAGACATATATCACTGAAGTGTTGGAGAATGCTAATATAGAAGAGAGATTATTGGTATCAATGCTTTATGGACTGGGGTTACGTATTTCAGAGTTGAGTCATCTGAGACTTGTGGATATCAAGGGGAGCTGGATACAGATACATGGGAAAGGTAATAAGATGAGAGAGTTGCCATTGCTTGATGGACTACAGCATCTTGTTACATCTTACATAAAAGAGAAACATCCTAAAAAATATCTTTTTGAAAAAGGAAATGCCCCGATGAATACCGCACAACTTCGGTACATTATGAGCAAGCTTTTTAAAGCAGTAGGTATCAAAGCCACGCCTCATCAGTTACGGCACTCTTTTGCCACCCATTTGCTTAACAACGGTGCTCGTATAGCAGATGTTTCTGAACTCTTGGGGCATGAGACGATGGCGACAACACAAGTCTATACGAAGTTGGGTTCTGTGAAAAAAATGCAAGAGTATATGAAAGCGCATCCTTTGGCTAAAAAGTAATGTTTTCTTGAAAGTAGTATGCACGTACCTTGGCAGGAATTTTGTTGATACGACATTTTTCTTTGAAGGTCTTAGGCATGTCTGTGTGGATATAGGGTGCAATATACAGGAGGTTATCTTGCAGTGCTACTGCCCATTTTCCCCCGATAACCAATGAGGGTTCTTTGTCGATTTCCCGACGTTGTGATGCAGAGAGAAGGTATCCTAGTTTTTTGAGTGTAGTATCTGCAGCCCTTACTTTACTATGCATATCATGAAGCTTTACAATGTGCAGTGATTTATATGCGTAGAGAATTTCAAACCCACTTTGAAGGGATGCTTTGTCTGCTCTTAAATAGTCAAAACTACGTTTGATACCTTCCTTATATTCATGAAGCAGGGCGTTTGAGAACTGTTTTCTGAATTGATTACGTTCATGTTTTTCATCAAAGTTGCTTTCATCTATGAAGTAAGGGTGTGAATGTATGTGCAGGTAGTCAAGTAACTCATCCTTACTGTAGGAAAGCAGAGGTCGGATGAGGCTATAGTTTTCTTTTTGTATGATTGGTTCGAGTCCTAAGAGTTCTGAGAGTCCTGCACCTTTACTTAGACGCATAAGCAGCCACTCAAGTTGGTCGTTTAGCTGATGTGCTGTAAGGATATTATCATAACCCTCTATGGTAACCAAAGAGTCAAAAAACCCATAGCGAAAGTCTCTTGCACGTTTCTCAAAATGTGTGTCAAATTTGGGTGCTGTGATGCTGTGACAAAAAAGTTTATGTTTTTTTGCAAGTGCCTTGGCATGAATGACTTCTTCTTTACTTTGTGCTCTTATACCGTAGTCTACTATGGCTATGTCAAACTTGATATTATTTTCTAGAAGTAGAAAAAAAAGCGCAGAAGAGTCTATGCCTGCGGAGAAGGCTAAGAGGTTTTTTTTATTTTTAAGATTTTCTGTATCGAGTGTTGGCATCATTACCTCTATTTTTAAATTGTGGTGCGAGTACGCTGCTTACTTTTTTAAACCCAAGCAAAAGTCGTCGGTGTTTATAGCGACAGAGTACACTTTGGATGATTAGTTGGGTTTGATTAATGTTGCCAACAGTTGTGTGCCTGCAAGTTCGGTGATTTTGGCTTCATAGGTTTTTCCATATTCTACAGATAAATCTGAAGTATCATTGATGAGCACTTCTCCATCGATATCTACAGCCCATCTAAGAGGTCTTGCGGAGAGTAGGTACTCGTGTTCATCACTTTCGCCATCGATGACTACTGTGATGGTTTGTCCTATCATGGATTTGAGAGAGTTTTTGGTACATTCTTCAGCTATTTCACCCAAGATAGTGGCACGTTTTTCTATAATGTCTTGAGGGATTTGTTCCAGTGTATAGGCAGAAGTGGTCTCTTCATTTGAGTAATGGAAGGTGTTAAACCTGTCAAATTCAAATACTTTCATAAAGTCACAAAGTTTTTCAAAACTCATCTCCCCTTCACCAGGATGCCCAGCGATGAGTGATGTACGTAAAAATGCATCAGGTTTTGACTTCATGTATGCCAAGAGTTCAATGGTCTTTTTTTCTCCAAAGCCACGTTTCATCGTTTTTAACATAGGGTTGTCTATGTGTTGGATAGGCATATCATAGTAGGTTTGAAATACGTTTGAGTCTGCAATGGCGTCGATGAGCGCAAAGGTAGTGGTGCTTGGGTAGAGGTAGAGTATACGTGCAGACTTCACGCCATGTACAGACTCTACACCTTTGATAAGTTCTATGAGTCCATCTGCTAGTTTCATATCTCTTCCATAGCTTGAAGAGTCTTGTGAGATGAAAGAGAAATCATAAAACCCCTCTTTGACCAACATCTCTACTTCTTTGATGATGGAGGAGAGTGAGCGGGAGTGCAACTTTCCTTTAAAAGAAGGAATGGCACAAAAAGAACAGACTTGGTTGCACCCTTCTGCTATCTTGATGTAGGCATGGTAGTTTGAACCGGTAATCACTCTGCCTGAGTTCTCTGTGGCTAAGTAGACTTCAGGTGAGAAGGTGCTTTGTTTGGAGGCGATAAGTGCGTCTATCTTCTCATAGTCTCCCACACCTGTAAAGATGTCAATTTCTGGCATATCGGCTTGTAACTCTTCGCGGTAGCGTTCTGTAAGACAGCCAGACATGACGAGAATGGAGTTTTCTTTGCGTGTCTCATGCAGGCTAAGCACTGTGTTGATACTCTCTTCTTTGGCAGCATCGATGAACCCACAGGTGTTGACTATGATAACATCAGCACTGCTGGCGTCATCACTTATCTCATATTCTTTGAGGCGTCCCAGCATGACTTCGCTGTCGACCAGGTTTTTGGTACAGCCGAGGCTTACGAGGTGTAGTTTTTTGTTTGACATATGTATTTCTTTAATAGTTGATTTAGTGTTTAAACTTTTTCAGCATTATAGCAAAAAGTAAATGTAATGGTATAAAATTGAAAAAACATAAAAGTGTTGAAAAGTTAAAAAGAAGAGTGAGTCAGACCGAAGTCTGAACTCTAAGGGTAGATAG
>JALSHU010000012.1 GCA_026982075.1 Sulfurovum sp.
GTATAACTCTCCGGAGCTAGTACAAACTTATCTTGACAACTCTGAGAACAAAAATGATAGGTTTCATGCTTATATTCTGTAAAAAATTTAGTATCAGCTGAAATATCCATACCACATACGACATCTTTGACTTTGGTACTCATCATAGCTCCTTTATCAATTTGATATAGGTATATGGTAGTCAATAAGTGTGCATTATATGTGCACACTGGATAAAGAGATTAGTTTCTGTCACTTTCTGTTTTGGAGGCTAAGATAAAAGCAAGTATATCTCTTGTTTCTTTACCTGTAAGCCCTGCACGTACACGCATATGATTCATTGAAAATGACCATGCTCTACTGCTTAGGTCTGAAGGCTGTCTCATATTATGACAGCGCATACATGTGTCAGCCCATACTTGTGCTCCATTGACTGTATCTGCTTTATCTGCCTCTGTAGCTATCATCTCTGTATTGATACTGATAAATACACCTAATCCTATGATTATTGTTTTTACTATATTTTTCATTTGTAACCTCCTAAAAACCAAATGCAAATTGTGCAAGGAAACGATTATTATTAGCCCGAGAACCGATAGCACTATCATCTTCATCCGTATTAATCTCATATGCAATTTTTGCAATAATGTTATTGGCAAAAAGATAATTAAGTCCAAATGCCCATTGATTTCTGTTCGTTTCAGGGTTATGATAATCACTATATCTGACTACTGGTTCCAAATTAATAGAACTAAATTGATACGAGGCTTGTGTATACCATGCTCTCCATGTACCACCTTCTAACGTACTTAAGGTATTTTCTCCAACCTTTTGTTGAATATATTCCCCTCTTAAACTGATAGCATTAAAGTGATATACAAAATCAGCCCCTAAAACATCATAATCTCGTAAAAGTTCATCTCCGGACAACAATTCTTCAGATATATCTCCTGTAGCTGCAGAAATACCTATCTCCATATTACCTATTGGGTTGAGCGCATATCTAGCACCCCACATTTTAGCACCATCTACAGAAGCTGTTTTCCCTTCAGCACCTATGACAACATCACCATCTGCTGCTACACCAAAAGTAGGTGCATTGGAAACAAAGACTACATAATTACTACGCATATTAGCCACTTTTGGTAGTCCTCCTCGCAGTGCTATCCCTACATTAGACGTAGGGGCTGCACCATCATGTCCAAAACCAACGGGTGTACTTGGAAGTTTATTAATCCATGAAGGGTGTAGGTTTTGTACAAATTGTCCTATAGGTGATAAAAATTTACCTATTTGTACACCCAAATAATCATTAACAAAATAGGTTCCTGCAGCATATTCCAATTCTATGTCTGTTTCACCCTCATTGTTAATAGTAATATCTAACTCCCCTTCAAATTGAAATCTATCTCCATATTGATAGTGAAAAATTGGAGCAAATCTCACTCCAGAAAATGAATCTTCTCCATTTTCTTCATTTGCATAATCAAACGAAGAATACCCTGCTAACTGAAATCCGGACATAGCATTTGCATCACTTTCACGTTCCATTTTTTGATTGGCAAGTTTCAGTGTTTTGACATCTTCTTGCAACTGTGCGATTTCTGCATTTTGAGATGATGCAGCATACAGTGTTGATGAAACTACTATACTTATAGTAGTACCCATGAGTAGCTTTTTCATAATTAATTTTCCTCCTTTTATGTATAAAAGCAAGTATTAGATTATGACTTTTATGTGCATGTAATGTGTACATTTCATACACGTTACCTGCACACTTTTACTCTAAAATATGCTCATCACACAAATCATTTAGCCATACAAAAGGAAACAACATGCAAAATTTATTACTGTCAAGTATCTTGGTATTAGGAGTAAGTGCGATTTACTCTTATGCTGGTACAGAAAATACTGCCCTAGAACAATCAAAAACCTCTCTAAGTAAAACAGATAAAAAAATTGTGAATAAAAAATCTAAAAATATTCACAAAACAGAACAGTCAAAACCAAAAATGTCAAAATGTGGCGCAGTACATAATAAATCTAAATCTGGTAAATGTTAACATGTGTATTCATAACGTTTCAATCTTGTCAAGCACACTGTCTACACATTATTTCTCTACTATACATGACATAAAGGTTTTACCCAAAGGATATGTACGATGATGCAACGTAGAAAATTTTTAACACTTAGTAGTATTGCTGCACTTTATCTATTAAATGCCTGTGGTGGAGGTAGAAATAGCTCTAGCTCTAATATCTCAAATCTCACTGTCAATAAAAAATCCCTTCCCATCCCAGAACTTTTACGACCTACTACACGCAATGGCGTACAACATTATGACCTTACTATCCAAAAAGGAAAGCATAACTTCTTTCTGGATATCCAAACAGATACCTACGCCATTAACAGTACCTACTTAGGACCTACACTCCTCATGCAAAATGGTGAAAATGTTTCTATAAATTATACCAATACACTTACTGAAACCATCACCATGCACGGACATGGTATGCATGTACCTCCATCTATGGACGGAAGTGCTCACCAGCCCATAGCAGTAGGTCAAACATGGTCATCTCAATACACAGTAAAACAAAGAGCCTGTACCAACTGGTACCATCCACATACATTACATAAAACTGCTCCTCAAGTCTATCAAGGGTTGGCTGGTCTTGTTATCATAGAAGATGATGAAAGTAAAGGCTTAGATTTGCCCAAACGTTACGGTATCGATGATATACCTTTAGTTTTGCAAGATAGAATCTTTTCAAATGGACAACTACAATACAATCCTTCTACTATGGAAGTCATGCGTGGCTATATAGGAGATATATCTATAGCAAACGGTGCGATAGAACCTATTTTAGATGTAGAGGCCAAAGAGATACGTTTTCGCATACTGAATGGGTCTAACTCTTCTGTCTATACCTTAGGGTTTTCTGATGGACGGAATTTTAAGCAAATTGCTACAGATAATTCCTTTTTAGAATCACCTATAGAGATGACAAGACTCACTCTCTCCCCTGCAGAACGTGCAGAAATAGTTGTAGATTTCAGTACCCTACTTGGGGGAAAGGTAACATTTAGAGACTTCAAGAATGACAAAACGTTTATCACTATTAATATCAATGAACCTGCAACACAACGTACCTCCCTACCAAATAGATTGACCACACTTGAAAAACTTGATGCCACCCAAGCTGTCAGAACCAGACCTTTTATACTTACTGGTAGAATGGGATCATTTGAAATCAATGGCAAAAGTATGGATATCAATCGTATCGATGAAAATGTTCCTTTAGGCGATGTAGAAATTTGGGAAATATCCAATAACATGATGGTAGACCATAACTTTCACATCCATGCCACACATTTTATGATACTAGAACGTAATGGAAGTCCCAACAATGTAGCAGCAAATGAAAAAGGCTACAAAGATGTTGTCTACATCCCTGCCAATGAAAGTGTAAAATTTATCGTAAAAATGATAGATTATACAGACAACGCTGTACCCTATATGTACCATTGTCATTTTTTAGAGCATGAAGACGCTGGTATGATGGGACAATTTATCGTCACTTAATCTATATGATTTTATGTTAGAATATACCAAAAAAAGGACTCCTTATGATTTATAGTGTACAAACATCCCAAGACATCCAAACCGTTAAGTCTGAACTTGAAGCAAAATCAAAAGATGTTGGCTTTGGTGTTTTAAAGATATATGAATTTAAAGAAATTTTAAAAGGCAAAGGTTTCCCTATAGAAAAAGATATTACAGTCTATGAGATTTGTAATCCCCCAGCAGCCCAACAAGCACTTTCTCAACTACCCATCATATCTGTTTATCTACCTTGTCGTATTTCTGTCTTTGAAGAAAACGGAAAAACAACACTCTCCACCATAGGATTTGAAGATATGCTTGGATCAGTAGATGTCGATGAAGACTTTCAAGCGCATATGTCACTTATCTATGAAGATTTAAAACGTCTCATGCATAGTTGGGATAGTTAAGTCCTTCTCTATGCACACTTTATGCACATAATTCTCCTATACTACTCCCATGACACATCAAAATAACTTAAAGGATTTAAAATGAATTATTTTAATCATGGTTGGGGTATGGGCTTTGGATGGCTTATTATACTTGTAATTATAGGAGGTATTTTTTACCTCTTTCAAGAGAAGAAAAAAGAGAAATCTTCTGCACAAGATATTTTAGATAAAAGATTTGCAAGAGGTGACCTATCTGTAGAAGAGTATGAAGAGAAGTCAAAACTACTTAGAAACAAAAAAACAAAAGGCTAATTTATGCAAAGACGTACATTTGTAAAAGGTTTGGCTGCCACTTCCCTGCTCGCAGTAAGCAGTACAAGCCTAGAAGCAAAATCAAAACAAGCAAAAATATCTAATGCAAACATCCTCACAGGAAAAGAATTTTTCCTCACTATTGACTATACACCTGTCAATCTTACAGGGGATAGAGCTGTAGCAACTACAGTCAATGGTCAAATCTCTGGTCCTACCTTAGTCTGGGAAGAGGGAGATACTGTCACCCTGCATGTCACCAATAAACTAAAAAAATCTTCTTCAATCCACTGGCATGGTATTATTCTGCCTTATCAAATGGATGGTGTACCAGGTATTAGTTTTGATGGTATTGCCCCTGGTGAGACTTTTACCTATACATTTAAAGTACAACAACACGGTACCTACTGGTATCATAGTCACTCTGGTTTTCAAGAACAAACAGGGGTGTATGGCACTATTGTTATTTTACCAAAGAAAAGAGAACCCTTTAGATACGATAAAGACTACGTCATACAACTTTCAGACTGGTCAGATGAAAACCCAAATACTATCTATAGAAAATTAAAAGTGAGAAGCGACTACTATAATTTCTCTCAGCGTACTGTAGGTACGTTCATTAATGAAGTCAAAGAAAAAGGTCTCTCAAAAGCATTTAACGATAGAAAGATGTGGAACCAAATGCGAATGAGTGATGTAGATATCGCTGACGTTACGGGTTACACCTATGAACATCTCATGAATGGCCAACCATCATCAAAACCCTTTACTGTGCTCTTTAAAAAAGGTGAAAAAATACGCTTACGTTTAGTAAATTCTGCAGCAATGACCTTTTTTGATGTACGTATCCCTGGGCTTCAGATGACTGTGGTCGCAGCAGATGGTAACCACGTTAAGCCAGTCAAAGTAGATGAACTTCGCATAGGTGTTGCAGAGACTTATGATGTCATTGTACAACCTAAAAAAAATAAAGCCTATGCTATTTTTGCACAAAGTATGGAACGCACAGGATATGCTCTAGGGTCTCTTACGCCAAATGCATCACTGCAAGCCAAAGCACCTAGAATGGATGCAGTACCTACACTCAAAATGGTTGATATGGGTATGGATATGGCTACAATGAATAAAAAAGAAAGCGAAGGGATGAAATGTTCTTCAGCCATGAACATGCCGAGTAAAAAAAGTATGAAGAAATATAAATTCCAATCTATGGAAAATCAGAAATACCCTATTACCAAACTCCCTATGGCCAGAGGGGTACAAACAACCATGATGGCAATGTCCCCTAAATACAGACTTGATGACCCAGGAGTAGGACTGCGCAATAACGGGAGAAAGGTACTAACCTATGCAGACTTAAAAAACCGATACTCTACCAAACATGATAAGAAACCAGATAGAGAGATAGTCTTACATCTTACTGGGAACATGGAGCGTTATATGTGGTCCATCAACGGTATCAAATATGCAGACAGTAAACCTCTTGTATTTCATTACGGTGAGCGACTGCGTATTACCTTTATTAACGATACGATGATGAATCATCCTATGCACTTGCATGGTCTTTGGAGTGATCTTGAAACTGGTGATGACAACCATTTGGTTCGTAAACATACCGTTATTGTGCAACCGGGATCTAAAATAAGCTACCGAGTCACTGTTGATGCCAAAGGAGAATGGGCCTACCATTGTCATATGCTGTACCATATGTTAGGTATGTTTAGAAAAGTTGTTGTGAGCTAAGGGAGATGATGATGAAAAAAACACTATTACTACTAAGTACGATATTCACACTAGGACATACTTTATATGCAGCAGAAGGTGATGACCCTATTAGGAGTATGTTTCTTATGGATCAATTTGAAATAAGAAATACAGATACTGAAAACCTTCGTACATGGGAAGGTAGCTTTTATATAGGGTATGACATTGACAAACTCTATTTTTATAGCACAGGAGAAGCCACAAAAGAGGGCTTGGAAAGTAGCCAAAATGATTTGGTTTACTCCAGAGCCATTGCACCCTTTTGGGATGCACAAATAGGACTTGCTTATGACAAAAATGCAGATGCATCCAAAACATGGGGAGAGATAGCGATAGCAGGACTGGCACCCTACTGGTTCGAGACAAGAGCTGCACTACTTGTCAATAGTGACGGTAATGTAGGTGTAAGATTAGATGCAGAATATGAAGCTCTCATCACACAAAAACTCATACTTACCCCTTCTTTGGAAGCTGATTTTTATACGAAAAATGATGCACAACTTGCTATAGGTTCAGGGCTATCTCTTGTAGAGGCTGGTCTACGTTTACGTTATGAAATAAAACGTGAGTTTGCTCCTTATATCGGTGTAGTATGGGAAAAGACATTTGGCAATACACGTGACTATAATCCTGTAGATGAAACCAGTTTGTTAGTAGGTGTACGATTTTGGTTTTAGCCAATATTAAGTATTTTTTTATTGTGACTTAATATTACAAGTGTTATACTAACTGTCAAAATGAAGTAATATTCTGGTAATATTTTTCATTTACAATACGACAAAGCTAAACCTATCGTGAGGTAGGGACAGAAAGCCATGGGTCTTCTAATAGAAGATCGCCAGGTTACCTATTGATATACACAAGTTATACCTTCATATATGGAGATAACTGCGTCTATTTTTATTTTCAGGTTACTCCTTTCTCTCCTGTATACCCTACTGTTTGTTTGCTATCAAACAAAGGATATCTATGTATCATAAACACACGCTACTCAGGTTGACTTCGACTTTTATTATCTCTCTTATGCTCACCAACTGTGGGGGTGGAGGAAGTGATGACAGTGTAACGGCAACACCAACAGGTACCCCGGCATCTACAACAAATACAGCCACTGAAGATACTATCTATGACTTATCATACAAAGGTCTAACTTTTTATCATAAAGATATGCCCCCATCTGAATATCAACTCAATCAAGTTAGCAATGATGAGTTTAATGCCTTTTCGGAACAAAAAAAGTTACAAGTTGCCAATAAACTCCTAAGTACTCTCTTTTTTGGATACCCTTTAAAAACGCTTGAGAATAAAATCAATTCTGGTAGTTTCATCAATGATATTCATTCAGGATTTACTGAAGATAAGACAGATAAAGCTTGGCTGGAAGATTACATTGTAAATGAAGACATCTTCAGGCAAGTCAGCTATAACGAACAAGTAGCTGTCGATATTTTAAGTCGCTTTTTTGCCATGGAAGAATTAGACAGTTATTTCATCAAGAATTGGATGGCATATATACTCACACAAACGATTATGTTTTCTCCTGCCTATGAACTTGATTCAACCTCTACACCCAATATTGCCCGAGTGTATAATCGCCTTGTCAGCATGTTAAACAGCGAAAGTGGTATGCGATACATTGGATATGTGCATATGATGAGTGAAGATAACTGGAGACGTTTTAGAAGTCCAGAAGACAATGGTAGAGAAATGTTAGAAATTTTTACGTTGGATGAAGATGACTCTCATGTACCTATAGCTGGACAAGCATTAAAAAATTGGAAACTAGACAGAGACAATGATACTTTAGTCGTCAGTCTCAATCAAAATACAGAAGCACTCACACTTTTTGGTACTACCATCTATAATGGTGATGACTTTTACAGAGAATTGGTTAAATCTAATTTATATACCAAAGGAGTGAGTAGCCGTCTTGTTGAATTTTTCTTTCCAAATGAAACAGAAAGTCAAAAAACAGACATCCTCAATGCTCTCATTGCCAGTAAACCAGAAACATGGAAAGACATTCTCATACAAATTGTCTTTTCAGAAGCATATCTTTTACATTCAGAACAAGCCAAAAGTGCAGAAGAACTCTTCTTTCCAATGGCAAAAAGAATGCACTTTAAACATCAAACACGTACCCTTCATAATCTTAAATATGCCCTTGATGAAATGCATCAAGCAACCATGAGATATAAACTGGGAAAACTTGAACGCGTCCCGCTTGATACCCTTTCTTTTGCAAATTATCACCGTTTTATACGTGAACAGCTTATGTTAAAAAATTCAAATCCTACAAAAATAAATGATTACACCGCATATGACCGACATGGATGGGATGAGAGTTTCGTTGACAATACAAACTTCACCTTTGATGGTGAAAATGTTGTTGAAAGTTTAACGTCATTCATTCACTACCTTTTTAAAGCAACGATTATGCGTAATGCTTCAACTGAAGAGTTAGCCCTTTTTAAAACGCATATGCTTATAGGTACAGTGGGTGACCAAATACTTCGAAATGAATTTAATATGTTTAGAACAGACGATGATCCCGTAAGACAAAGAGAACAAAGAGAAATCAGAAAGAAACGTATTGCTACAGTTGTCCTAGACTATATCTCAAGATTAGAAGAAACATATACGCAACAAAAGGTGAAATAATGGAAAGAAGAACATTTATAAAATTATCCATGGCCACAATTACAGCTCTCTTAGCGCCATCTATCAGTTCTGCAAAAGAATTAGATGTCAGTCAAGTCATTTTTTCTTCTGCTATAAATAGTACGAATAATGCACAAACCATTATGATATTTATGTATGGAGGTGCCAGTCAACTTGGAGGAAACCTCACCAATATAGACGAAATCCAAAATGCATCTCAAAGTAATTATAACAACTACTTTAGAGGTATTACCAAAACAATCAATAATTGTTGGCAAGAAGCTGGCGGTACATATATGGAAAGTCTTATGGCAGATGGAGATATGAGTCTCTTTAGGTGCTGTTACTCCCAAGTAAGAGAGGAAAATAATAACAAATCACACGGTTCATGTACAGTACAAAACCAAAAAGGCTCTTTTGATGATGACAATGCAGGTATGATTGCCACACTGGCACAAGTACTTGAAGCAAATGGTATTGTCAATGAAAACAGTGTCATGCCATTTATCACTATGGAAGGGGAGTCCAAGTTTTATGCAGAAGGAAAAAACCCATTAAAAAGCTACCTAAAGCCAGTGGGGATAGATGAAAATTTGAGTAACCCATATAGCAGATACTCACGACAGTGGTATTATTATACAGATACAGAACAGGACATTCCAAACTATAACAATAAAGATACAGGATTTGATGCTGCACTGTATACAAAAATGGATACCCTCTCACAAACTAAAAATAAAGCAGGGAAAATCAAAGATGCTTTCACAAAACGAGCTTCACTTGATACCTTCGTTGATACTATTGCAAACTCTGTAACACCTGATTTAGGTGCTGATGCTTATCCAACCAATAATCGTTTTGCAGAGAAAATAGAAACAGCTATTAAAATCTTATCAAACAACCCCGATACGAAAATACTTACCTTAGGAACCAATGGTCTTGGTGGTTGGGATGACCACAATGAAGCAAGAGATTATGTAACAAGAATGGAAAATCTTTTTAGAACACTCAAGTCTGCTATGGCACATATTAAGGCTGAAGGTAAAGCGCAAAATATCAATATCATGGTCTTTTCTGAATTTGGTCGAAATGTAAATCTCAATTCTGCATTTGGGTGGGACCATGGAAACTTGCAAAACTTCTATGTCTTGGGAGGAAAAGGCTACTTTAATCACAAAGGTGTGGTGGGAGAAACCGTACTTGAAAATACAGGTGCCATTAACCGAATGTTTTTAAAACCTAAAAGTGGAACCTACCAATTTGAACCAATGAGTATCGCAGCAACACTCTATAAGATTTATGGTATAGAAAACCCAGAAACACTTACCAATGGAAATAATGCAGTGATGCCACTGTTTACTTAGCTATATCTTCACTCTTGCTTCCAATGCACGCGAGAGTGACATCATATCTATATTTTCTAACTCTACTCCTGTTGGGACACCTTGGGCAATTTTGGTAAATTCTATTTCAAGCCCCTTTAATTTATCTTCTATATACAACATCATAGTATCCGTTGCGATACTTGGAGGAAAAGCAAATATAATTTCATCAACTCCGCCTACTGCATAAAAGAGATGTGCCTCATCTAGGTCACGTACTTCTGAAATAACATAATACACACCATCAAACTGTCCACTCTCTTCTATCGTCAAGATATCTTTTGCAGACTGTACGATACAAAGTTTTCGACTATCTCGATAAGGGTCAGAACAGATATTACATAGTTCATCTTCACTCATGTTATGACATTTTGTACACTTTTGTATGACATTCACGCCTGTCTCAAGCGCATGTGCCAGTTTCATCGCTGCAAATCCATCTTGCATCACAGCATGGTATGCTAAACGTACAGCTGTTTTTTTACCGATTGAAGGTAAAGAGTTAAAAGCTTCCACCAAGTTTTCAAAAGCTTCTATTTTATAGTTTTTCATAGGTATCTTTGTGACATCTAAGCTCTATTGTAATCACAAGCTTTAGAATATTCAACTACAGATTTGATGAAGGTCACTACTTTTTGATGTTCAGGATGTGCATCATAAGCATCAAGCCCTTCTTTGCCCTCAAACACTGCAATAATACTTAAGTCCATAGCTCTGTCAGCCTCTATAAAATTCACACCCACATCCATACTTCTAAGAGAAGGCACAGCTCCCATAAGGTTCTCAAGCATCTGTTTTGCCTGAATAATATTGGCTTTTTTATTTTCTTCTTTAAACTTAAACATAACAATATGAACGAGCATACGCAACCTTTAATACAATTTTTGTGATTATAGCTAAATTATGATAGAATTCGCGAAATTATATATAGTGTATGGACACTTAACTCGTTTAAAAGATAATGAGAAGGAAAAATAAATGACAGAATTAGATTATTATGAAGTACTCGAAGTAACACGTGACTGTTCAGGGGTAGAACTTAAAAAATCATACAGAAAACTTGCGATGAAATACCATCCAGACAGAAACCCAGGAGATAAAGAAGCTGAAGATAAATTTAAAGTTGTCAATGAAGCGTATCAAGTACTTTCTGATGAAGAAAAAAGAAGTATTTATGACCGTTACGGTAAAGCTGGACTAGAGGGACAAGGTGCAGGACGTGGTGGCTTTGGTGGTGCTAATATGGATGATATTATGGATGTTTTCAACTCCATGTTTGGAGGGTCCAGTGGCTTTGGTGGCTTTGGGCAATCCCGAAGAGATCCTAGTCAAAAATATCCATTGGATTTTGAAATCGAAATAGAACTTGAGTTCCATGAAGCTGTCTTTGGGTGTAAAAAAGAAGTCGATATGACCTACAAAACCTCTTGTGAGCCTTGTGATGGGACCGGTGCAAAAGATGCAAAAGTGGAGTCATGTGAATACTGTGGAGGTCAAGGACAAGTCCTTATGCGTCAAGGGCCTATGCAATTTGCACAAACCTGCCCTCAATGTCAAGGTCAAGGGAAAACTATTAAAGAGGCATGTGAAAGCTGTCATGGTAAAGGATACCATGTAGAAGAAGATACTGTTACTATCACTGTTCCAGCAGGTGTTGATAGTGGTAATCGTCTTCGAGCACAAGGGTATGGTAATGAAGGCAGGAACAATTCACGAGGTGACCTTATCATTACTTTTGCTGTAAAAGAAGATGAAAACTTTGTAAGAAATGGTACTGACATCTATATAGAAGTACCTGTTTTCTTTACCCAGTCTATACTGGGAGAAACTATCTCCATCCCAACACTTGATGGGGAACTAGATCTTAAACTTAATAAAGGTACAACAGATAAAGAACAATATGTATTCCCTAATGAAGGGGTAGTTGATGTACACTCTGGAGAAAAAGGTCGTCTTATTGCTCAAATAAAACTCATCCTGCCTAAAAAAACAAATGATGAACAAAAAGAGTTCCTTGAAAAGCTACAAGAAAGTTATGGGGTAGAAAGCCACCCTCACAAATCTACATTTGATTCTGCATTTGATAGAGTAAAGTCTTGGTTTAA
This sequence comes from Sulfurovum sp., assembly GCA_026982075.1. GTDB lineage: Bacteria > Campylobacterota > Campylobacteria > Campylobacterales > Sulfurovaceae > Sulfurovum. The sequence goes on from JALSHU010000012.1 coordinate 12,204, forward strand.
AAACTAATTTTTCCTTCTTTCCTTATCTTTTTTTAGTCTATGGAATATCTTGCCATAGACTCATTTCATTAACCTTACTATTCTATACTAAATGAGTATATCTTTACTATGTATAAACGATAATTATTTTCCTTTAAGTTTAGAGAAGCTATACTTGTAAAGGAAAATTATTTTCCTTTACATAATATATTTTAGAAAGGATTTATCATGGCAACAAGAGGAAACTCTATCATCAAAGGTATTGAAATTAATGAAATCATTACAGTACTCAATAAAGCCTATGCAGATGAATGGCTAGCCTATTACCAGTACTTTATAGAGGCAAAAGTCATTAAAGGTATCATGAAAGATGCAGCTATAGCAGAGTTACAACAACATGCCACAGATGAACTTAGACATGCTAATATGGTAGCTGATCGTATTCTTCAACTAGGAGGTACTCCATTACTCAATCCTAAAGAGTGGTTTACCCATACAAACTGTGGGTATGAAGAGCCAAAAAATTTTGATGTAGTAAGTATACTTGAGGATTCTATCAAAGGTGAGCAGTGTGCTATCTCTATCTACTCCAAACTGGCAGAAATGACCAGAGATAAAGATATTGTGACTTACGATATTGTCAGTGAAATCCTTGCAGATGAAGTCGAACATGAAGAAGACCTCCAAGCACTGCATGATGATATTACAGAATTTGTAGCAGACATTAAAAAGAAGATAACTTAAAAGCAAATACATGAAATAGCTAAAGGTTTACGTAGCAGTAATCTACTGAACCTTTTGAGATAAAACAATCTTGGAAGAAGATGGTGTTGTAATATCTGCATCATCTAGCCGTTTGTCATATGCTATCACATACACTTCATCACCACTTTGTAAATAATTATATTCACCAAACTCGGCATACGCTGTAGCCCCTATTGAAATAAATGCTTTTTTAGGATACTCACACTCTTTTAAATGTTTAGATATATCTTCTAATGGACCAAAATCTTCCTGCTGATTCATTTTTTCAATCAACCACTCTTTCAGTTCGGTATAGAAATAACTATACCCAAGTAAAGGTGCATCCACACCATAGGGGTGTAACATACCATCACGTTCTACAAAAGAACATAGATGATAGTTATCCATAATACCACCCTCTTCGAACTTATCTATAGGTATCCATGTACTGCCTATACCTTTTGAATTACTTCCCCAAGATTTTTTCTCAGAAATCTTTTTTGCACCTTCTTTTCTTATGGTACAATCATTAAACGTTGTAAACTTTTGTGCTACCAAATCAACAACATTGTTATCTGTGTCATACATCACATCAAAAAGTATGGCTATTTCAGGCTCTACTTGTGCGTTGGCTTCATAACTTGGTAGTGTTAAAATTTCTGTACTTATGGAATACAGTCCTAAAAATGACTCAGAACCAGGTAAATAAAAAGGGAAGATACCTTTAGGTGCATCTAGTCTGTCCGTCTTAACATTTTCAAAATCTTTAAGTTCACCAGCTTGTTCTAAATGGTGTGCAAAATTTCCAGCTACTCCTAAACATATTACATCTTGTAATTGCATACAATATCCTTAAACAAATAATTGTCATAGTATATCTTAGGGATGATTATAGAGTGTTTTTAGAGTCATTTTGCACACTTTGAATATTCTAACCTTACGCATTGGTTTTTTAATCCTCATATTTAGACAAGAAAAATTTTTTAAATTACATTTTGTTCCTACTATTCAATTTTTTTCAGTTATACTTATTTATTATTTATATACCTATTTTAAGACTATAGAAATCGAATGCTATTTTATAGGTATCTAATGTGGGAAAAGGAAATAAAAGCATATGCAAGTTGAGATATCACGTAGAAAATTTCTTCAAGGTTCTGTCGCATTGAGTATTACGGGGGGTAGTGCTGTATCATTTACTAACCTGTTGGCAACAGATAAAAAACCTTTACATAAAAATGTCAAAATAGCTACTGTCTGTGAAATGTGTGTGAACAAATGTACTGCTTGGGCAAAAGTTGAAGATGGAATTGTTAAAAAACTAGATCCCAATCCCCTCTTTCCCAAGTCTAAAAATATGCTCTGTGCCAGAGGAGATGCAGGTATACATGCACTCTATGATCCAGACAGACTTAAATATCCTCTCATACGAATAGGCAAAAAAGGTGAAGGAAAGTTCAAGCGTGCAACATGGGAAGAGGCTTACCATGCCATTTTAAACGGTACCAAACTTTTTAAAGGTATGAAACAGATATTGGAAGAAGAAAAAGACAATCGTTCTACCCTAGGATACTGTGCTGGAGAGGGAATGGGTGAACATACTTTTAAACAATTCATGGGTGACCTTATAGGATCTGCAAACTTTGTAAATCATTCTTCCATTTGTCTTAAAACTACTACTGCTGGATATGCACTGACTTTGGGAGCATATGGAAAAGCAGATTTGGATAATGCAAAATACGTCATCATGGCAGGCGCCAACAGAGCTGAGGCTATTTTAACACCAGATACTATGGATATGTTTAAACGAACGAGGGGAAGAGGACTCAAACTTATTGTACTTGACCCACGCTATACCAATACTGCCCAACATGCCGATAAATGGTTAGGTATCAAGGTAGGTACTGATTTAGCATTTGTTTTAGCACTTACTTATGTAGTCATCAAAGAAGTACTTTTTAACAAAGAATTTGTTGCTAAAAATATGAACCATTTTCAAGAATACAAAACACATATACTCAGCAACAACTATACACCAGAATGGGCTGAAAAAATCACAGGTATTAAAGCCCATGAAATATATACCATTGCCAGAGACTTTATGGCACATGCACCTAGTGCTATTTATTACCAAGGTAGAAGAACCGCATGGAGCTTACAAGATTTTCAACTGAGACGTGCGCAAGCAATCTTTACGGCCTTAGGTGGAGGTATAGATATGAAAGGTGGTATTGTTTTTGGGAAAAAACTACCTCTAGATGAACACACTGTAGAAATTCCTCTCTATGCAAATATACAAAGACGTATAGACAAAAAAGAAGCCACATTTGTCGGACCTAATGGTACATGGATAGGATTTAGAAATGCCATTATCGAAAAACGAACACCCTATCCTTTACGTGCGATGTTTTCTTATAAACAAAACCCCATGCAGGCCATTCCAAACATTGCCAAAACAAGAAAAATGTTTGAGATGTTAGATTTGGCAGTGACCATAGACACTATGCCCAGCGATACTGTCATGATGTCTGATGTTGTCCTTCCAGAATGCACCTATCTTGAGCGAGAAGATCCTGTAAAATCTTTTGCAGGTGTTGAGCCAGCCATTATTTTAAGAAATAAAGTAATTGAACCTATGTATGATACTAGAGCTGTCTATGATATCTTAAAAGGTCTTAGTCAAGTCATCTCAAAACCTCTCTTTAAAATCACCGCCAAATATGATGCAGATGTACAAGAAGAGATAGAAGATGCAAGCTATGAAGATGTGTATGAAGAGAATGGGTTTGATCTTACAAAAGCATATGTACACACGCAGGAACATATCAACAAGGAACGCGTGGTCAATGAATATGGTGAGGAGGCATATAAGACACTGAAAGAAAAAGGTGTCTTTTACCCCCATATGGATACATACTTTAAACAATTGGGTATGAATGAATATCAATACTACCCAGATGATAAAAAGTACTACACCTCACCTGGGGGAGAAAAACTAGATGCGCAGGATACATGTATAGATGAAAAAGCTATTGCTGCACTTAAAAAGAATTTAGGAACAGCTTCTGGAAAAGTAGAATGTTATTTGGAAACAATGAAAAAAAATGGTGTTGATCCTATGCCCACCTGGAGAGATGAACTTTATAATGAAGCACCAAAGGGTAAATTTAAATTTGTCACTGGTCGTCATGCACAACAAACACAAAATTCTACAGCCAATAACATCATGCTCTTAGATGTCATGCGTGAAAACTATGTATGGATCAACAAAGAACAAGCAGATGAAAAAGGCATTAAGTATGGTGATATTGTAGAAGTCAAAAGTTCTGTAGGTATTATACATATCAAAGCCTATCCAACCATAAAGATTATCAAAGATGTCGTTTTTTATGTGCATGGATTTGGACAAGAGTCCACAGGTCTTACCTTTGGATATAGAAATGGTGCTAGTGATAATATGATTATAGAAGACACTATCGAATCAGTGTTTGGCACAGCAGCCATGCATGAGACACTTGTAGAAGTAAGAAAGGTATAAAAGGTACTATTATGAATTTTGCCATGGCATTAGACTATCAAAGCTGCATAGACTGTAAAGCATGTGAAGTCGCATGTAAAGAAGAAAATGGTGTACAGCTAGGTGCTGATAAACAGCGTATTTGGGTAAGCCAATCTGAAAAAAGTATCTTTGGAGAGCCTTTTGTAGCTTTACATCCTTCTCAGTGTAACCACTGTCAAGATGCACCTTGCGTGGATGTCTGTCCAACTGGTTCAAGTTACTTTGCATTAGGTGGTATAGTCATGACTAACAAAGATACATGTATCTTATGTAAAGGATGCATGGAAGCCTGCCCCTATGATGCACGTTTTGTAGATGACACCCATGTAGCAGTAGACAAGTGTACCTTTTGTTATGATACACGTATAGTAAATGGTGAGATGACCACAGCTTGTCAAGCTACCTGTCCTACTAAAGTAAGACTCTTTGGCGACTTAGACGATGAAGAGGGTGAACTCATACAAATGCTGAATAAAAGAAAGTTTTATGTGCTCAAAGAAGATGAAGGTACGGTGCCTAAACTCTTCTATATGCTTCCAGAACATGACAAAAACTATGCCATGAACTCTGTAGATGAGGGTACGAATATCTATACATGGGATGAGTTTAAACCTATCATTGAAATGGCAAAAGCTAAAAGGAAACCACAATGGCAAGCAATGCAGGAGTAAAAATAAACAACGTTACATTTAAATCACTCTTTACCTCAAATAGCATGTATATCGCCTATGGCTTTTTGATTTTTGCACTCATTGGGATGATAGATGTTTTTTATGGACGATATTTCCTACCTTCTGCGACAGCTTTTGATGCTGGCTTAAACCCAGCAAGTAGAGAAGTTGCAGAAGCAATGAAAGTAGCTGTCTTTGGAAATGGTGGGGAAGTAAAAAGAGAAGCACCCTGGTCACTTTATATTGTTAATTATATGTATATGATTTATGTAGGTTCTGGCATTATTTTCATTGTTGCTTGTGCAGAGTTACTCTCTATCTCCCTCATCAAAAAAACAGCGGCAGGTTTTCTTACATTGGGATTGGCCATGATTGTTGCAGGACTCTTTACCCTCCTGATGGATTTGAATATTTTACATCTTCCCAGTATGTTGTTTTCTCCTAATATTAAATCTGGGATGTGGTTAATGCTACCCTTATATTTTATTTATATACCTCTTATAGTCTTTAAAATCTATCTTATTTTGAGCAATAACAAAAAATGGGGAAAACACATAAGTATTTTTATACTACTCCTTAGTCTTATTGTAGAAGTTTTAGAGTTTTATATTCAAGCAAAACTTTTTAATATGAACGAAGCTAGGAACCTTTGGACTACTTACCCCTTTTTAACCCTATACTTTATGGTCTCATCCTTTGCAGCATCAGCTGCTATAATGGTCTTTTACACCTATCTTACATATAGGAACAAAGATAGAACACAATGTTATGACTTAATGGCACTCATACAAAAGATAACACTCTATATGGTCATAGCACTGGGCGTGTATGAAGCAACCGCTTATCTTTTCATTGACAAGCGATGGGCTGAAATTATTCTGTTTGGTGATTTTAAATTGTATTTTTATCTCTATCTTACTTTGGCTGTAGGTATTCCATTTATTGTTCTCTTTCAACATTCTATTCATAACTACTATAAAATACTTGCTTCAATCTCCATCATTGTTGGTACCTATTTAGGAAAAATCATTTTTGTCTATGGAGGAAATGCCTATCCAATGAGTGATAGATTTGGGGTAGGCTTTGAGAAATATGGAGAATACACACCCCTTCGGGATATCATTTTCTTTATGCCCTCATTTGGAGAAATAGCTGTAGTGGTCGGTTCTATCGGTATTGTCATTTTAGTTTATAGCATCATTGATATATATTTTTCTGTTTCTAAAATGAGGAATGAATGAAATATGTAGGTATTTTACTCTCAATAGGTGAGAAGAAGTCCATGAATCACATAAAAGAAGAATTAAAACTGTACTTTTTCAAAGTACAGTCCAACACCTCATAATTATGTTACTTAAAATTTACTATGCGTTTGCAACAGCATCTTTAAGTGTTTTACCTATTTTAAATTTAGGTGCAGTATGTGCTGCTTTTGTATAGGTTTTATCTGTTCCTGGAACTTTACCAGATTTTTCTGCTACATCTACTGTAGAAAAAGTACCAAACCCTACCAAAGAGACAGTCTCTTTTTTTACCAATGCTTCTGTTACTGATGCAATAAATGCTTTTACTGCTCTTTCTGCTGCTGCTTTACTTTCGAACTCGCCATTTTTTTGTACTAGTTCTACGAAATCTGATTTTGTCATTACTTCTTCCTTTAGTTTTAAAATTAAGATATATTCATTATAACACAATAAACTCTTAAGAAAAGCTAAAGAACCCTATAAATTGTCCTAAATTTTTCATATTTATAAAAAAATCTAGTATATACGTCTCATTATTACATTTTTTCTACAAGTTTGACCGCATCATAAGCATCTTTTTTTATAAAATCTGCATACTCTTCAAAATCTTCTACCTTCCCATAACCACACAATACACCTATGCTACCAATATTTGCATCATATGCTGACAATATATCTGCACTGGTATCCCCAATCATATATGCGATTCTCCCAAAACGGTAGTCGAGTGCTTTTAAGGCCTTCACAACAGGTTCAGAATCTGGTTTAGGATACTCTACCTCTTCTCTGCCTATAAGTACATCAAAATATTTCATCAAATCAAAATGCTCAAGCAGTACACGTGAATACTCACTTGTTTTGGTTGTCACTACTCCAAGACGTGCATATACGTGTGCTGCTTCTATCGCTTCTTTTGCCCGTGGAAGTAATACTGTTTTTTTTGTATGTATAGTTCGGTAATGTTCCTTATATGCTTTTACATATACCATTGCTTTTGTTTCATCGACCCCAAGCTTCATAAACATAACATCTAAGGGCAACCCTATAAGCGACTTAATACTGTCATGATCTGGAACATTTTCACCAAACGAGGTATATGCATTTTCAAAACTCTCCAAAATGGCTTCAGTTGAGTCTATAAGTGTACCATCCAAATCAAAGAGTACAATTTTACCCTTTATGCCGTCTTCTTTCATTGTATATATAGTGCTTGAGGACATCTCATCCAATCCTTAATTCATATTTTAGAAACTTTTAAACGAATCAAAACTTCTACTATACCTCGCATCATACCCAGAATTTATAAAGTTAACTTTTCAATACCAATTGACTAAATTTAAAATGTAAATATTCCTGTTAAATTACATTATAGAATAAAGTTTTTTAAAAAATCTGTGAAAAAATCTGAAGGCTTAGCTAAGAAGGTGGTGCGTCAGAGAGGATTTGAACCTCCACACCCGTAGGGCACTACCCCCTCAAGGTAGCGTGTCTACCGTTCCACCACTGACGCATATAGACTAAAATAGTTTAAAGTACTATTTGAAACTTATAATAAATTTTAACAATAAATGAGGGGTTTAAAGTTGTGAAGGGATTATATCCCTCACAACCTTTTAATGTCTTTAAGATTAACCTAAAAATGGGTTAGCGTAAAGAGCGATAAGTGCAATTACCAATGTATAGATAACTTGCGCTTCAATCATTGCAAGAGCGATGAACATTGTAGTCATTAGTTTACCACCAAGACCTGGATTTCTAGCAGTACCCGCGATAGTAGCCGCAGCAGTATTACCCATACCAACAGCTCCACCAAGAGCAGCAAGACCAAGACCAACACCAGCAGCAACTACTGAGTATGCTTTAATCATAGATTCACCATCTGCTTCACCAGCAAATGCAACAGCACCAAGTGCTAAGAAAAGTAAGAAAAACTTTTTCATTTTAATATCCTTTAAGTTAATAGAGTTTAAGTCTCTTCGACTGTTTTATAAAGTCTGTTCGGATAGCGTAAACAATGTTACCATTGCCAACAACCACATAAATGCAAGCTGTTTCCCTACTAATTACTTTTTATAAACGTGAAAGTATAACTAAAAATGATTTAATTTATACTAAAAACACTACCTACTCAACCTTTGTATTTTCTTCTAATTTTATATTTTCAGGATCCATGAGACTTTCTAAATCCGCATGTGCAAAGATTTGTTGAAGCAGTTGTCCTTTATCAAGATTAAGTGGCTCAAAAGTATGGTCTTCCAAAAGCTCAACAAACTCAAAAATCTCTTTTGTAATGTTAAACTCACCTTCTATAATGTTTAACTTTTTAAAATGTTTTAAAATCGCTTGAGTTGTTTTGTTTGGACTTTGTTCTAGCTCATGATATCCAAAGGCTATCACATAAACGCCTGCATCACAGGCTGATTCGATGAAATTTTGTATTCTTCTTAACTCGATATCCTCTGTAGGAAAGTTTTTCAGGTTAAGTAGTACTACATGGTAGGTCTCTTTAAGTTTTGATTTTTGGTTATGTTCTGTAATATTCGGTCTGTTACAGCATAACAATTCATTATGACGTGAGACAATAGTCTTTTCAAGGTTCTCAAAAAGGTCTGTCATCATCTCAGGATTATATGCTGTTTGGTAAAGTTCAATATGTTGTAACGTAGAGAGTGAATAAAACTTCTTTTTACCAAAGTCAAACATGTCTACCTTCAAACTTCCATGAGGTAGACTAGAGAGTAATTCTAAACAAAGGCCTTCGAGTAAAGCATCTGCTTTTGCTTCAGATGCTTTATCATATAGCAAACAAAACCCACCATCACTTGTATGTGTATATAAAGGTATTGTATTATTACCCTTGATTAAATCCCCAAGGTGAAACCCCCAAGGGAATGCATAACGTTCATCTTTTTCTATCATAGTTATTTCTACTCGCTTTTCTATATATTTACGCTAAAAAATCTGGTGTGGCTAATTCCACCTTTTTACCTTTTTGTTCCATCACAACAACAGTAATGGAGTCACCTTCATTATATCGTTCAGAGAGGTTATCCACACGCTCTTTCGCAACCTTTGAAATATGAAGTAATGCATCAAAACCATCTGGCATTTCTACAAAAAGTCCAAAATCAACAATACGTTTTACTTTACCTTCATAACTCTCACCTACTTTATATTCCATCTGTTTTTTTACAGGGGCAGAAGCAAGGCTTTCGATATGTTCTCTTGCAGCTGATACTTTTGTTTTATCTCCACCAGATACTTTTACCCCACCTACATCACGATCAAGATCAACACTTACTTCAAATTTTTCAATAATACCGCGAATCGTCGCTCCTGCTTTCCCTATAATATCTACTATTTTAGAAGGGTGGATAGTAAAATGTTCTGTACTTGGAAGTGCTTCACTTGTTTGAATATTCTTCATCGCATTTTCCATGAGATCTAAAATATGATTTTTCCCTTGACGTGCTTGCATCAATGCTTCTTTAAGTATGGAAAGGTCAACACCCCCTAAAGTAATATCCATTTGCAGCGCTGTAATACCGTGTCTCGTTCCTGCCACTTTAAAGTCCATATCTCCATCATGGTCTTCAAGTCCCATAATATCTGTAAGTACAGCATACTTACCATTTTCATGTACAAGTCCCATAGCAATCCCTGCAACAAGATCTGTCGTTTCAACTTCAGCTGCACGTAATGCCAATGATCCCCCACAAATGGTTGCCATAGACGAAGATCCGTTAGATTCTAAAATCTCAGAGACCAAACGAATACTACCATCGTAATCTAACGGTATCGTAGATTCCATTGCTTTCTTACCAAGATTACCATGTCCTAACTCTCGACGTCCTGGTGCACCTATGAACTTAGCTTCTCCTACAGAATACCCTGGGAAATTATAATGTACCATAAACCTTTCAGTCTGTGCTGTACTTTTAGTGATAAGTTCATACATTTGTGCGTCTTTTTTATCCCCTAATGTTACAGTCACCAACGCTTGTGTCTGTCCCCTTGTAAAAAGACAAGAGCCATGTACTGATGGTAATATATTGGTCTCTATACTAATGTCTCTCACTTCATCTAAGGCTCTACCGTCTGCACGAATATTGTGATCAATAATCATTGTTCGTACAGCTGTTTTTTTATAACGTTCAAGAACCTTCGCGACTACTTGTTTCTCTGTTGTGTTCCCCTCCGCTTCTAACGCTTCTAAAATACGCTTACGTATTTTTTTAAGTTCAGAAGAACGTTCACTTTTTGCCATATGTGCTATAGCCTTTTTTACATCTTCTGCATAGTTGGTCTCAATGTAAGTATATAAAGTTTCATCAACTTTATCTTCAGTTATCTCTAATACCAATGGTTCTCTGATAAAAGGGGTAAATACATCAACATATTCTTGTGTTGATACTTCAATGGCTTCTGAAGCCATCGCTATCACATCCACAAGTGCTTCTTCTGAAAATTCATTGGCATGCTGTTCATTCTCATCTTTTGATGCTAAAGTTCGCATCTCTATCATGACAATATCTTTTCCCGAACCCACTACCAACAAATCCAATTCTGAGTCTTCTTGTTGTCTCAAGGTAGGGTTTACCACTAAATTATCCCCTTCCGTACCTATCCTTACTGCTGCGATAGATGTTGAAACAGGTATATCTGAAACGAAAAGTGCTGCATTGGCAGCATGCAGTGCGGCAACTTGCATGTCTACATTTTCATCTGCACTCACAACCATGATAGAAATAGTCACAGGATAATGAAAGCCTTGAGGGAAGAGAGGACGTAAAGAACGATCTACTATACGAGAGGTTAATGTTTCAAAATCACCTGGTTTTGTTTCTCTTTTGATAAAACCACCAGGAATTTTAGCCGCAGCATAAGACTTCTCCATATATTGTACAGTTAACGGAAGAAAATCTTCATCCACAGCTTTTTCATCTATAGCAACTGCTGCAATGAGTACAGCTTTACCTTGTGTATACATCACTGCACCTGATGCCTGTTTTGCTATTTTATTAAATGTATATTTTTCTTCAAGATTATTTATATTAATCTCTACAATTTGTTCTTTCATTTATCTTTGTGTCCTTTTTTTAATTAATCTACTTTAATTTACTAATGATTCACTCTTGTCTTCATTGTCGTATTCTATAGACATTTGTCTGTTCACTATCTCTTCAATCTCTTCAAAAGTCATTGGCTCAAAATTTTTATAATAGTATTCTATCGAAATATAGTCTTGTATCTTATGAGGGCAAAAGACACCATCACATACTGTCAGCAAATTTTGATAGACCGTTTTATCCAAAATAGGTGTTGCTATATAAATATTTTTAGCTTCCCTGGCAATAACGGACTTTAATGCTACCATCATAGTAAGTCCAGTCTCAATACATTCATCTGCAAGCACAACATATTTTCCCTTAAGTGAAATAAGATCTTTTCCTTTACGATATTTATAGACATAGGCAAGTATTTCTTCCTCATATTTCCTATGTGCTTCACTATAGACATAATCTTCATTGATTCCAAAAGAATCTATAAGGGCTTTATGCATCACTACTTCTTCCGTTTCTGATATCATGGCTATTGCTAATTCTGGATTATTAGGAGCCAGGATGGGTTCGGTTAAAAGTATATCCATTTGAGCATGTATTTTTTTTGCAATTTTATCAGCATAAAAAACACCTCCTTCGCTAACACCTATCACAACCGTTTCATGTTTTAAAAATAATTCTACAGGTATCGTTTCTAAAAGCTGTACTGAGGCATCTTTTGCATCTTCAAAATAATTTTTATTATCTATATCTTTGGGCATGGTCTGCTCCTGGAAATTGTTTGGAAACTTCTTCTTCATCAAAAGTATAACGAAACTCTTCTATATACTTCATCAATAACTGATATGCACTATTTAACTGCTCCATTTTCATAGCCTCACCCCCTAAGTCTGGGTGATTTTTTTTAGCAAGAAAGTGATACTGTCTTTTCACATCTTCTTTTGTAATCAGTTTAGGTAACCCCAAGGTATCCAAGGCATTTTCTATTTCTTCTATAGGACTAAGCATTATCTTGTACCCACACTTCCTGCCACACCAGTTCCTGTGCCAACTCCACCAAAAGGTATAAACTGGAATTGTACAAAAAATGTATTAAGTGTTGTAAACCCTGTTGGTCTGGGAGTAATGTCTTGTCTAATTGAGGCATCCACACTCCAGCAGTCTTGATGATATGAACCACCAAAGCGCCACTGTCGACTTGATGATTCCTCCACATTATATGTTAAACCTCCGTTGAACGAAACCCTTTGATTATACATATAAGTAAACGACATATCAACATCATTTGCAGTACTTGCATTTGGTAAATCAGGTAAAACTTCTTTATATGTATGTCCCACAGAGAGACTATAATCAGCACCAGATAAACCTACACGTGTGGAAGACTCCCGAATCTTATCAAATTCATGAGAATATACTATATTACTATACATACTCCATCTACGCCAATTATACTGCATTTCATTACTCAAATCTGCTAACTTATAGTTTCTGCCAGGATAATATTTTTGTGAAAACCGTTGAAAAAACTTTAACCTCATATTTTTATCATAAAAATATTGACTAAAAGACAGATCAAATTGTTCTTCAGGTAAACCTACTGTAAAAAGCGCTTTTTGTTCTTCATCCAATAAAGAAAATTCAACAGGCGACTGATTTTCACTCCCTGGCTTCAGATAAGAAAGTGAAGGTTGGAACACATGAATAAAACTATCAAATTGTTTTGTCAAATCTGTAAATAATTTTGCTTTACTTATAGTACTATAATATTGAAAATCATCATATATAAAAGTACCATTTTTAAAAAAGAATTTAGAATAGAAGAACTCTTCTCCTAGAGATATACTCATAAAGTCATCAAAAAATGAAGTTGTAAATTCTATAGGTATACGTACTTCTGCCTGACGCATAGTTGTGCCTTTTTTCCTATCAAAATTATTTACTTTTAAATCTGCACTGTATGTTAGATTGTTCCAAAGAAAATGTTGTAAATATTTATGTCCTTGTATAGAAGGCAATATCTGTATTGTTTCATCCTGATCAACATTATTTCGTGTATCAATAAAGTATTTGGCATTTAAACCCATATAATAATCATTATTATATGCAAAATAATTTACACGAGATTCTTGTAAAGGAGTAAGACCAAAGTGGCTCAGGTTATTTTGTTGTAAATTAAGATAGTCAATATCATTTAAAAAAGTAGTATTAACATACAAACCATCTGTAAAACCTTTAGGGAGTATGCTAGGAAACACTTTTGAAGATTCATAATTAAATTCAAAACCATAATGACTATCATTGGGTAAGTTTTGTTGTTCTACATAACTTTGATTATCTTTAAAATATCCTATCCTCATAGTTCCAGCAGAATAAGCACTATCAACAAAACGCAATGTAGAATATATACCTACCGATCGTGAAGTGCGTATTTGTGGGTTGAACTCCATATCCACACTGTCAGATATAGCCCAAAAAATAGGCTGTTCATACAAAAATCCTTCTAAGTCCGTATATCCAAAACCCGGAAATAATAATCCTGAACTTCTTTCCTTATGTGTAGAAAATGCCAAGTATGGTGTATAGAGTAATGGTATATCCAAAAAATAAATTTTTGCATCATACACTTTCATATACTTATCTTGACTATCATATACAGAACGATCAAAAACCATTGTCCACAATGGATCTTCTATCTCACATGAAGAGAGCATACTTTGTCCAAATGTATAATTTCCATCAACACGATGCGCCTTGTCTGCTAAAAGCCATACATCATTTTGACTCGAAAAAAAAAGTTTTTCAAAATGTACTTCTTTCGTATCTGTTTGAATTTCCATATGATTTGTATGTTCTTTTGTACCCTGATAACCTATCATTTCAACATTGCCATCTAAAATAAGTAATTTGGTTTTTTTGTTATACACTGCTGTGGAAGCTTTGATAACAGCGTCATCATAATACACCACCACACCTTCACTCGCTTCTACTGTCTCATTTGTTGTATGTAACGATTTAGCAGTAACCTCTATCTTGTTACCCTGCGCATACAAAAACCATGTAAGCAAACCAATAACAATAAAAAACTTGTACAGTCTAAACATCTATCACTACACAATGTGTCAATTTATCATGTAAAGTTTGTTTAAGTGGGAGAAAAAAAGCTACAAGGAATCCTAAATAAAAGACTACTTCACTGGTGATACGTAACGATGCTCTTAAAAAAGATTTATACAATGTGAGGTTCTCTCCATCAAGTAGAGATATAGCTTTTATTTTCATCATATACTTACCCAAAGTCATACCATTTTGCCATATAAAAATGGTATGATATAAAATTTTCAATGCAATAATCAGTAATAAATTATTGACTGAAAACTGATGCATCTCTTGTTTGAAAATTTCTATCGATTCTTCCGTTATTATAGTAGGCAAATGTCCTGTAATTGTCATCAGTTGTTCATAAAAAATCACAAATAATAAAAGAGCTATGACAATATCATCTATCACAAAAGCAAAAGCCCTTTTTTTTGTATTTGCAATCGCTAAGGAGTCAGACATATACCGTATCCTACAGTACCTGATAGGCAATATCAGTTCGGCATTGTTTTCCTGCGTAATGTATCTGACCTACAAGCATATAGGCATGACGCTGTGCTTCTTTAATACTATCACCAATACCCACGCAAACCAAAACACGCCCACCTGTAGCATACAGTTTACCTTCATCACCCCGAGTAACCCCTGCATACGAAATATGTGCATTTTCATTTAATTCTTCATGATAAATATCATCAATAATAATTTCAGCAGGTGCAGAACTTTTATAAGGGTAGTCTCTGCTTGCCATAACTACACCCACGGCGTATTTGTCATGAAACTCTATTTTAGCACTCTTCAAGTCAGCTGTTGCTGCTTTGTAAAAAAGTTCAGACGCTGGTGATTTGAGTAAAGGCATGAGTTCTTCACATTCAGGATCTCCAAAGCGTACATTGTACTCCAGAATAATAGGTTCACCTTTTACAACCATTACTCCGATAAACAATACACCTTTAAAAGGCATACCTTCAGCCCTCATGCCTTCTAAAGTTGGGATAATCACACGTTCATCAAGTTTCTTATATATGTCATCATTAACCAATGGTGTAGGTGCATACGCCCCCATACCACCAGTATTTGGGCCCTTGTCATTGTTTAACAGTCTTTTATGATCCTGGGCTGCAGGTAAAACAATATAATCATTACCATCACAAATAGCAAATACAGACAACTCATATCCATCTAAAAACTCTTCAACAACGATACTTGTCCCTGCATCCCCAAATGAATTCCCAGAAAGCATCTCTCCTGCAGCTTTTTTCGCTTCATCTTTACTTTGTGCAATAATAACACCTTTTCCGCCACACAAACCATCTGCTTTTACTACAATAGGCTCATCTAATTTCTCAATAAATGCATACGCATCTTGCAGGGAATTTGTTTCAATATATTTAGCTGTTGGTACATTATGTCGTGCCAAAAAGTTTTTCATAAATATCTTAGAACCCTCCAACTGTGCAGCTTTTGCAGAAGGACCAAAAATAGTCAAACCTCTGGCTTCAAATACATCAACTATCCCATCTACTAGTGGACCTTCTGGTCCGACAATAGTCAAATCAACAGCATTATTTTCAACAAAGTCTGCCAACTCCGAAAAATCGGAGATACTCAGGTTTTCTCCTAAGGTATCGGTTCCACCATTGCCAGGAGCAAAATAAATTTTCTCTACATTCTCATCTTTACTGAGTGCCAATCCAATAGAATATTCTCTACCACCTGCACCTAATATTAATACATTCATAAATTTCTCCCAAATATCAAAAATCAACCAATTGTGGGCTTGTTTAATAGTGATAAGAATTGTACGTAGAGGGTTTTTCAAAATGTCTGAAGGCGAACTCCCTGTTCGTCAATGGCATTTTGGGAAAGCCTATGCGTGCAAATATCGTTACTAATACATGCCCCGGATGAGCGTTCTGTTTTAAGTCGGCCCTAATAAGCCAACGGTGTAGGAGAGAGTCTCTCTTTAGGGGATAGTTTCTCGTGTATTAACCACACTCAAACGAAAGCTTCCACTCACCAAAAGACTACATGTCCCACTAAGATTAATGTTGGACCCCAAATACAGTCGTCGCATCATCTAGGTTAAGTTAATTATATCCTATTTGAAATTATAGTTAGGCTTAAATTAAAGATTTTGCTTTTTTAATACATGCTTCAATCATAGGCTCATCTGCCACAACACATTTTACATTATCTGGTAAATGTTTTTTTGTTGATTCACCTATCACAACTGCCGTATAGCTCTTATCCCATTTAAAATTTTTTAAAAAACAATGGATTGTAGAGGGTGAAGTAAAAATAATGATAGCATCCTTACATGGTTTATCTATATTCTTATAGTGAACACATGATGTTTGATAGATAATGTGTTCTGTTATCTCTAAGCCTGCATGAGATAAAAACTGCTTTACATCAAAAAATACTTCTTTGGGACGTAGATACAAGATTTTTTTATACTGAAATTTTTGAATAATATCGTTACCCAATCTTTCTCCATAAAATGATTCGGGCTTATATATCACCCTTCCTCCTAGATTGACTATTTCTCTTGCTGTAGCAGCCCCTATTGCTAAACAGGGAAGCTCTTTCCATTTTGGATTCAATTGTTCTATGCTTTTAACAGCTTGCTTTGAAGTAAACATAAGAATATCATAACCAGAAAAATCTATCTGTACATCTAACAAAGAAAACTCAATCATAGGAAGATGATAAATATTTTCTTTAGAAACAGGTGATAAAAGATATATCATTCCTTCTCTTTTAATAAAGTGTGGTCATTTAACATTGCCTCATTGATTGCCTCATCATCATAAGGATCAAAATGTGGCGTGATTACCCATTTTTTTTGCTTTTCAATGAGTTTAATCTTATCTTCTATTTCATCTGCAATTCTATGTGCTTCTATTAGACGCATACTAGGACGCAAGACCAGGTGAAACTCAACAAAATTAGTACTCCCATCTGTTCTTGTTTTAAGCCAGTGATAGCTGGTAACCTCTGGATGTTGAGAAATAATTTCACCAATCTTGGCTACACTATCCCCTTCTAATGCACGATCTAGAAGTATTTCTATACCCTCAACAATAATTTCATAAGCCGTATAAATAATATATACTCCTATGCCTAAACCAAACAGTGCATCTATCCAGTCTAGGCCTGTCATTGCAACTAATGCCAATGCCAATAAAACTGCTGTATTTGATAAAAGATCTGTCTGGTAATGCAAGGCGTCTGCTTTTATGACCAAGCTATCTGTTTCCTTGGCAACTTTACGTAAATACTGTACCAAAAAGTATGTAAGTAAAATAGAAATCAACATAGCAATAATAGAAGGTATCAAAAGAGAAGTTTTGGTTGTATTTACCAATTTTTCAATCGCTATATAAATAATGTAAAACCCTGATATCGTAATCACTGTACCTTCAATGACAGCAGCAATTGCTTGAATTTTTCCCTTACCGTATTGATAAGCACTGTTAGGGTGTTCTTCAGATTTTTTAATCGCAAAATAATTAAACAGAGATACTGCCATATCTAAAATAGAATCAATGGCTGAAGCGAGTACTGCAACAGAGCCACTTGCTAAACCTACAATGAGCTTAATCAGCACAAGTATCATGGCCACTGAACTTGAAATAATAGTAGCACGTTTTTGTGGTGATTGTTGTTGATCCACGAACTTTCCTTCTTAAAAATATAACTTACATAAGTATGCTAAATTATTCTATCATATATTGATTAATATAATCTCATTTATGCTATAGTTTAACTTCAACATCATACTTTATATAAAGTTAATTTAAACATACATCGGATAAGAACAATGAATAATCAAATAAATGCAGAAGATTTTAATCAAGCTATTGACAATAAGTCCATCTCATTTGAAAACCGCCTAACCTACGATAAATTAAGTTTTTACTATATCTCAGTACCTATTATGCTACTTGGTAATATATTAGGAGCATTCTTACTAAGTGCTATGCAGATTAATGTTGTAGATTTCTACTTTATAGGTATCTGGTTACTTGTGAGTTTTATTATGTTTTTGTATCAACTGTACCATTACTATCAATTTAAAAATGAAACAGAAGAAAATAAACTTAAAAATGCTGATATATGGCTAGATAAATACTATACTAATATACTCCTTAGTGGTATTGTATGGGGTAGTGCCGCATTTTTAGTTTTTCCTGAATCCAATCTACTAAATCAAATGATTGTCATGTTGTTTCTATTTGCCATTGGTTTTTCTGCTATGGGAGTACTTGCTTCAAAGCAAGATTTGCTTTTAACCTATGTCTTAGCTACCTATTCACCCCTTATTTTACGTTTATTTTTTATGGAAGATGATTTATATACTAAAATTGCTTATGCGGTATTGGCTTTAATGCTTATCATGATACTCATAGCAAACTATTATGGCAAAATCATCAATAACTCTTTAAATAACCGTCAACACTTTATTACCATTAAACATTCCCATGAAAAGCTGAAAGAACGATTTTTTTCCTTATTTGAACGTGCACCTGTAGGCATATATTATTATGACAAAGATTTAAAACTGCAAGATGTTAATACTCACTTTATACAAATGAATAAAGTAGAGACAAAAGAGGATTTACTCAATTTAAATCTTAACACATTAACTGATAAGCGAATTATCAATACACATGAAAAAGTATTTAAGGGGAACAGTAGTCATTATCGTGGTCCATTTGAAATACAAAACAATGATACAAATATTTATGTAAACCTCTCGTGTGTACCTATGTTTGACTCGGATGGTAATGTTGCTGGAGGTATTACAATCATTAATGATATTACCAATGAAATTACAGCAAAAGAAGAAATGATTAGGCATGCCTATTATGACATGCTTACCAGTATTCCAAATCGTACACTACTCATGGATAAATTAAAAAGTTTTCTCATTGATAGAAAAGATCAAAAAGAATATGCATCACTTCTTTTTTTAGATATTGATAATTTTAAAAAAGTTAATGAAACTTACGGACATGATGTAGGAGATAATTTACTTAAGCAAGTTGTAATCCGTATAGAAAAAATGATTGGTAATACGGAAATATTTGCACGTATCAGTGGAAATAAGTTTGTTATATTACTTCCTATATTAGATATAGACGAAATACAATCTCAAACATTAGTAACACAGTACATAGACTCAATTAACAAACAGTTTCTTCTCCCCTTAAATTTGGCAGGAGAAGAGTATCATCTGAGTTTTACTATTGGTGCTGTTTTATTTCATGATAATACTGTATCAGCATATGACCTTCTCAAGCGTTCTGAGACAGCAATGTACCGGGCAAAAAATTCAGTCAAAGGCTCAAGCCTATTTTATCGAAGCAGTATGAGTGAATATATTAAAGAAGAACTCATGCTTGAAAATGACATCCATAAAGCGATCAAAAACCATGAATTTGAAATATATTATCAACCACAACTTGATTTTTATGAAAATAAAATTATAGGGGCTGAAGCACTTGTACGATGGAACCACCCGACGAAGGGGTCTATCCCTCCTGCAAAATTTATACCTATCGCTGAAGAGAGTGGTATTATTATTAAACTAGAAGAATTGATTTTTGATAAAGTACTTGAAGAAATAAAAATACTTAGTTTATTGGAAAATGGTTTTACACTTAATCATATTGCTATTAATGTTAGTACCATACATTTTCTACAGCCACATTTTGTTGAAAAACTAATGCTTCTAGTGAGTAAACACAAAGTCAAACCAGAATGGGTTGAACTTGAAATAACTGAAAATGGGGTGATGCAAAATATTAAAGATGCGGTCCAGAAAGTGCATGAATTAAAATCTTTTGGTTTTACAATTTCTCTCGATGATTTTGGTACAGGATACTCCTCATTAGCATATTTGAAAGAATTGCCAGTAGATACCATAAAGGTTGATCAATCATTTGTTTTTAATATGAATGAAAATGCTGGTGATGCAATGATTGTGGAGTCAGTTGTAGCCATAGGGAAAAAATTTAGTTTCAAAATTTTAGCTGAAGGAGTTGAAAATAAAGAGACATTAGCACAGCTAAAATTAATCAATTGTGATTCTTATCAAGGTTTTTTTGCGCATAAACCAATGCCTCTTGAGCAGTTAATAAAATTACTCTAATCTTATTGTTACGACATCTTCTCTAAAAAGAAGATGTTGTAAACACTTAAATTACTTTGCTGGTTAAAGATGCTATACGAGAAGCAAATGCCCCTTTATCTTTAATCTCTATACCTTCAGAAAGCCTTGCAGAATCCAATAGTATCCAAGAGATGTCCTCAAATAATGCTGTGTCATCTAAAGTACCTAGCTTTTGTATTAACTCATGGTCTGGATTAATTTCCAATATCATTGGTGCTTCAGGCATTGCCTCACCCATCTGTGCAAATATTCCTGCCATTGCAGCCATAGGATCTGATGGATCATTCACCACACAAGAAGGACTATCAATCAGACGTGTAGATGTTTTTACAGTTTTCACTTCTGAACCTAAAACTTCTTTTATTTTGTCAGTGAGTGCTTTAAATTCTTTTTCTATCTCTTCTCTCTCTTCTTCAGTTTTAGAATCAGGTGCTTCGATAGTTGTAATATCTTTTAGTTCCCACTCTTTATACTGCCCTATCATAGGGGTAACAATACTATCTTCATCTTTGTCATCCATGATAAGTACTTCAATATTTGCTTTATTGTATGCTTCAAGCAAAGGTGAGTTTCTAAGCATTTTTTCATCTTCACCTAAAAGATAGTAAATTACTTTCTTCTCTGAATCTGCTCGTGAAATA
>JALSHU010000013.1 GCA_026982075.1 Sulfurovum sp.
ATTAAAAATATTGCCATTATCACTATTTGTACTACAGTGTATCAGTATTATTCATCTCTATTATACTTATAAAACAGAACATAGTCATGTACCTGTAACATTTATCGAGCTTAATATTATTGTGTTTGTTAATATTGTTATACTCATAGTCATATATATTTTTATACATAAAATCAAGGTTGAATCTTTATGGATATTGCCTTTATGTACAGCACTACTATTAAGCCTAGTTTTACTTTATAACTATCTTCGTATGCTCTTTTAAATATCAACTTTAACTTGAAATAACTTAACTCATCTCACTGCTAAATATATCTCTGTGATGAGTTCCTCTACTGGTGTATCATAGGGGTTATTTGGATAATACTCATAACCTACCGGCTTTTTAGTCATTTTTAATATATTTATACTTTCCACAGTATCCTGTACCCAAGATTTGTCTATATCAATATGTGCATCCAAAGGAATGTATAACAAAAAATTAAGGTAATAACCCTATATGGGATATTTTTCCTTCACAAACTCTAAAGCCTCTTTTGTAGTTGTAATTTCACCTTCTATCTGTAAGCTATATACCTCATCTAGTATGGTTTTGAATCTTGCTGAAGGGGTCATGCCCAAAGCTATAAGGTCTCGTCCTTGCAGCAGGTTGTCTAGAGGCTTGTTTTGTACTTTTAATTTTTTAGACTTCTCTAACAGCCACTCTCCTGCTTCATACACACCTGTTAATGCTTCTTTTGTGGTACGTCCCAAAAAGTCAGCTTTTGAAACAATGACAAGTTCTTCTATATTTACTTTCGTAGCAAGTCTTCGTATAGCTGGTGCTTTTGCATTTCCTGCATAAAACTGTGAGGGTTTTAAATGATGTTCAACCAGAGGGAGAAGCGTTTCTATAAAACCATGTTCCTGTGTCAGTCGAGACATGAAAGACTTGGTCAATACCAAGCCTGTAAACTCATGACCGATGGAGCGGATGTTTCCTTCTTCATCCACTGAGGTAGAGACTGCCTTACCCAAGTCATGGCAGAGTATGCTGAACATCATCTTAAGATTGTATCTCTCATCTTCTTCTAGTAATCCTATCATTTCATCTACACACATCATCGTGTGTACCCACACATCCCCCTCGGGATGCCATTTGGGTGACTGAGGTACAGCTATCAGTGCGTAAAGTTCAGGAAAATACCTTTCCAAAATGCCAAGTTCTCGCATAAGCTCAAAACCAAGCGATGGTTTAGGAGCTTTTAACAGTAGCTTTTTCCACTCTTCATAGACACGTTCTTTTGGCAACTCTTCTAACATACCCTGCTCTACCATCTGCTTACACAGTGCAAAGGTCTCTTCTGCCAAACTGTACCCAAACCTCGCACAAAACTGCACAGCTCTGTAGACACGTAAGGGGTCTTCTACAAAAGTATCATCATCTATATGTCTTAGTTTTTTGGCTTGTATGTCTTCTAGTCCTCCAAAAGGGTCTAAAAACCTTTCTTCTTCTATATCATAGCCCAATGCATTGATAGTGAAGTCACGCCGTTTTGCTGCTTCTTCATATGACAGTTGACCATCAACAGAGACATCAAAACCTTTGTGCCCCTGACCCACTTTCTGCTCTCTCCTAGGAAAAGAAAAATCATACTCTTCTCCTTCATAGCTAAACTTCAACACTCCAAAGCTTTTACCCACAAGATTGACAGTACCAAACGAAGAGAGTAACTCTTCTAACATTTCCATGTTCTCCAATCCATACACCTCTATATCGACATCTTTAGAGGGTAGTTTTAAAAAATGATCACGTACAGAACCGCCCACGATGATGGCTTTGGCGTTTTGTTTTTGAAGGTGTGTTGAGATGGTTTTTAGGATTTTTGGTACTTGCATAAGAGTATTATAGCTATATTTCCATATCAAAAGTGTCCTATTCTAAATATCAATCTAAATTCAGTATAATACTTTTATGAATGATTTACCACTAAACAACATATTTTACCCTTCTAAAATACCCTCCAAAAAACTCATGATCATCTTACATGGTCGGGGAGACTCTTCAAAAGGTTTTACTTGGTTACCACCATTTTTAAACTTGGATGACATGAACTACCTACTGCTTGACGGACCTTATGAGTATTTTGGTGGGTGTTCCTGGTATGATTTACCACCGAACCAGCTTGATGGCATAAAGCGTTCATCTAGCATACTTGAAGATATACTCAATGAACTCTTTGCAACGCAATTTGAGGCTTCACAAAGTTTTCTTTTTGGCTTCTCACAAGGCGCACTGCTTACCTTTGAGTTTGGTGCAAGATATGAAAGAGAGTTGGCAGGGTACATCGCAGTATCTGGATATATTTATGATCCCTCCACTCTTTTAAAAGAGATGAACCCCTCACTTAAAAATGCAAACTGGCTTTGCACACATGGTACCAGTGATGGAGTCTTACCTTACGCCGTCTCTAAGAAGCAAGTAGAAGAACTGCAAAATGGAGGTTTTAACATAGACTTTCACACTTATGACAAAGACCATACCCTTGTAGAAGAAGAAGTACATATGATAAAAGGGTGGATACAAAAGAGGTTATAAACCCCCTTTGTGCTTCTCTTTGTGTGCACGTTTTCGTTTACTCGCGATGACAAGTATCTCATGTTTTTGACTATCTGTAGATTTATGCCATACAAGCATATCGTCCAAGGTACGGAAGCACCCCAGACAAACATCTTTTTCATCTAAACAACATTGCTTGATACATGGCTTCTTAATGCTTGGTTCCATTTGAATCGTCCCTTATATTGACAAATTTTTAAGAGAATATCTAAATTTATTTAAATTATCTAAAGAACTATGGTATATTTAAATATCTTAAGTCTTTTGAAAGAGCCTATATGAAACAAGAAGATTACATCATCACCTCTTCTGGGGTAAAGATGCCTAAAATGATTTACGGAACTGCGTGGAAAAAAGAACGTACCACCGCACTGGTTGAGTCGGCTTTAAGATGTGGATTTCGAGGCATCGACACAGCCTGTCAACCCAAGCACTATAGTGAAGCTCTTGTGGGAGAAGCGTTGCTCAATATGCAACATGAAGGTATCAAACGTGAAGATGTTTTTATACAAACCAAATTTACTCCCGTCAGTGGACAAGACCCAAAGGAGATACCTTACAACCCACGAGCCCCACTTGAAGAACAAGTACGTAAATCATTTGCCGTTTCTAAACAAAATCTTTATACTGATTACATTGATTCTTTAGTGTTGCACTCTCCTTATACGGTATTTGAGGACTTGATGAAAGTTTGGCATACTATGGAAGGTTTTGTCCAGAAAAATGAAGTAGCTCAACTGGGTATCAGTAACTGTTATAGCTTAGAAGTGTTGCAAGATCTTTACACACATTCAGAGATCAAACCTGCCATTTTACAAAATCGTTTTCATGCAAAAACAGAGTATGACAAGGAGATACGCCAATGGTGTGATGCACATCAAGTCATCTACCAGAGTTTTTGGACATTAACAGCAAATCCAGAGATATTACTCAGTGAAACACTAGACGCTCTCTCTATAAAATATGACAAGTCTCCTGCACAGATATGGTTTGCATTCCTGAGGGAAAATCACATTGTTCCTCTTGTTGGTACAAGTTCAGAACAGCATATGTTAGAAGACTTACGAAGTTTACACTTGAATCTCTTGGCTCATGACTTAAAACAGATACACACTTTACTGTAAAAAGGAATACATATGGAAAATTTAACGACACAGGTTTGTGAAGCCTGTAGAGCAGATGCACCCCTACTGACACAAGAAGAAATTGCACGACTTATGCCAGAAGTGCAAGACTGGGAACTCAAAACAGATGACAACATACAAAAACTTACGCGTACTTTCTTAACACAAAACTACGCGCAATCACTTGCATTGACAAATGCAGTAGCAGCATTGGCAGAAAAGGCGAACCACCATCCTCTCATCATCTTAGAATATGGAGCAGTCACTGTTGAATGGTGGAGTCATAAAATCAAAGGACTGCATAAAAATGATTTTATAATGGCTGCCAAAACCTCTGAACTTTTTGTCTAGGATGGTACTTTATAGCCTACAGCACTTTTGACTAACTTTCCCTCTTTGACAAGTTTGGAAATATTACGGGAAAAGGTCTCCGCTGTCATACCTAAAATAGAAGCTATTTCATACTGCTTCAAATCTAGACTCAAGGTTGGGTTTTTTTCATAAAACTGAAGTATCTTTTCTGTTGCAGTAGAAGCGATGTTAAAGTGAATATTTTGTTGTAACAATTCTACCTTTTCAAGTAATGACTGGATAATCGCATAAGAGATCTTAGGATTTGTGATAAAAAGTTTTTCAAACTCATTGATATCGATTTTAACGATGGCACCATCTGTTTGAAATCTGGCACTCGAAGGTAACGGGGTATGACGGAGTGTCGCCGCTTCTGCCAAAAGTGCATAACGCTTAAAATACCCTATAACTATCTCATTACCCTTATTGTCATGTTTAAATATACTGACAACACCATCTATAAGAAGCATGAGTGAATCACTTACATTTCCTTCTAAAAAGAGTGTTTCATTTTCTTGATATTTGTAAATATGTGATATACTCTCCAATGCCTGAATCTCAACTTCATCTAAAGTAGAGAACATACTTACTTCTTTTAATATCTCATGGATTGGCTTATTTTGCATGTATGACTATATCATGATTTTATATAATTTCAAAACCTTTTTTATTTTAAGCAGTATACGTACCCTAATAGGAATAAGTGTCATCATAATACATTTTTTCCAAATAATCCCAAAAAGACTTCCCTACAATATCATCTTTTACTTCATATACCAATGTTGTTTCAAAATCATATAAATATGTGTCATAAACCGTTTCGCGTTCATGTTTAAACGGTGTAGGACAGTAGCAGACCTCATACCATGATATAGTCTGTTCATCTAACATCAGTGCATTTTTCATAGCCTTTAACATGGTAGTGCCGTCTGGTTGTTGAGACTCTATTTTTCCGTTAATCAAAGCAGCAAAAAAATCTTTCATTTTATCATGTTTTATTTTTGCTTTTACCTTATATAACATTCTACATCCTTTCACTACTTTATGATATCACTGTATTGTGTAGCGTATATGTAAACATAGTATAATACTTGCATTACATTTCCAAGGGCAGGCATGAACATTACCTATCAACTCACACGTAACGAATATCAACAGGCCGTCACCTTTCATAATACAAAAGGAAAACGTGCGATTATTCTCTCTTTTTATGCTGGTATTACGACTTTTTTGCTACTTGCTAAAACTGATTTTTCCAATATTAGGGAGGTTATTACCAACATGATTGTTGTCTTTTTTGCTATATCATTTTATATCTTGTTTATACGTATAATCTCAGATTATCAAGCAAAAAAACTCTACTTAAAGAGCCCCAGTTTATCAGATAAAGTCACTTTACATATTTCGGGAAAAGGTATCAAATTAAAAAATGAAGCACATTCAAATATACTGCCATGGAGTAACTTTATCAAATGGATGAAAAATGATCAATTTTACCTACTCTATACCAATACACATCAATTTAACGTCATCCCCATAAGAGCAATGAACAAAAAACAACAAGAAGAGCTAGATGTCTATTTAGAAAAATATATTCCTAAAAAATAGCATCATATTAGTGGTACAGACCACTTTTTATAATGGGCTACCAAACGCAACGTTACACCAAAAACAAAGACTGTTACGGTTGTATAAAAATCGACTAAATCAAACACATTTAACATAAACAATATCGCACCTATTATCAGTGCCACCGTACCATAAAAACCTGCTTTAAATACAAATGGTACTTCATTGATAATAATATCTCTAGTAATCCCTCCACCCACAGCAGTCATGAAGGCAAGTGCCAATACACCTGTAAAGTTGAGTCCACTTTCAAGTGCTATAAGTGCTCCAGTAATGCTAAAAGAAACCAGACCAATGGAGTCACTTAAAATAAAAAATGCCTTATTCTCAACATTTTGTCTTTTATGAAACTTAAAAAGTATAAGTACAAACATCATGATAGTGACTATAATTGCTGGCATATCATAAGAAAATGCAAACGGTGTTCTGTCTACAATTACATCCCGTATGATACCACCTCCAAAAGCAGTGAGAAATACAGAAATAAGTGTACCCAAAAAATCCAATCTGCTTCTAACTGCTACAAAAAAACCAGACATGGCAAATGCAACGGTGCCTATGTATTCTGCTACCTCAAACATTAGAGATCGATTGCATACTTTTTAAGTGTTTCCAAATCTATCAATTCAAGCATTTTTTTATGTGTGGCATGTATAAAAATCTGTGGAGCCATACCATCTTGTACTGCTTTGACAAAAGAGTGACCACCTAAACACCAACTCTCTCCAGGTTTGACTCCTGC
>JALSHU010000014.1 GCA_026982075.1 Sulfurovum sp.
CGTTCTACAGTTTGTTTAAAGTTAAAAGAGAGTGGGGCATGGGTATATGCGTATATTTTTATATGATTCATAAGAGGGATTATAGCAGAGTTTGTATAGGCATGTACCTATACGTGCATTTTATTTAATTAAAAATGAAATCTTTGCATTGATTCTGTATTTGACGATTTTATCACCGTCTACTTTGGCAGACATATTAGTAATATTAATACCTTTAATACCTTTGACACTTTTGCTTGCTGCTTTTACAGCATTTGCTGCTGCATCTTCCCATGACTTTTCAGACTGCGCTAGAACTTCGATAACTTTTACTACTTTTGACATATCATTTCCTTTCTACATTATATAGTTAGATGATAGTTAAAAAATGTGTATGAAGGATTAACCACATTTCCCCGGAGCACATTTCATTCCATTGAATTTACCAGTCATTGGGCCTTCTTGGATACTGCTTTCATGCATTTTATCCATCATGGCTTTCATCTCTTCTGGATAGGCTACAAAATTGTAGCCTTTATAGAGGGTAATGACACCATAGAGAATGACAAGAAGTGCGGCAAGTTTCATCATAATACCACGTAGATTTCCTTTTTGAAGAAATTTGGTGAGGAAGCCTAAAAAGAAAAGAGCAGGGATGGTAGCTAAACCAAAAGTAGCCATCACCAATGCACCACCTAAAGGTGTGGCTGTACTTGCAGCAAATATAGCAAAGGAGTAGACAAGTCCACAAGGGATAATACCATTAAGCATACCAAGCAGAAAAAAACTTGCATAACTCTTGTTTGTAATAAGTTTTCTAAAACTCTTTTGGTACCAGCTATATTTGGATATGGACAATTCTGATGAGTTTAAGAACTTTAAATTGCCCAGAAGTGAAAGCCCTGCTAAAATCATCAGAATACCTGTCAAAAGAAAGAGTAGCCCTTTGGTTGTAGGCGTAAAAGCGATAACCTTGCCAATAGTACCAAAAATAGTACCCAAGATAGTATATGTGGCAACACGTCCAAAATTATATGCCAAATGGGCTGATACTTGGTGAGCGTAGCTGGATTTTTGATTGATTTTATTCGATGTATACGCTACAACGATACCACCACACATACCTATACAATGTCCAACACTCCCTAAAAAAGCAGTTGTTAGTATAATGACTAGATCTATATTCCCCATACGCATTTCCTTCATTTTTTTACCTAGGAAAAACTATAGTATAATTTTGTTAAAATAGTGTTAATTGTAATTCAAGGATAGTGAGTGTTTAAAAATCTGAAGCATACCATAAGAAAAATGTTTAGGGAGTTTTTGGTGTATCACCACAGCTCTATGGAGTATAGAGCAAAAATATTGACACTCATGGTTTCAGCCAATGGTGAAATTTGCGAATGTGAAAAACAAAAAATGAAAGATATCGCTTATAGTATTTATGGAGAAGATCATGAGAGAGCTGAACTGCTGATAGATACAGTAAATGAGTATCATGAAAAGATTGTTACCAATAATGGACTTGATTTTGAACATTTGATTCAACTGGTAGCAAAAGAGACAAAAGAGAATAAGCGTTTTGCTCAAAAGATTGATATTGGGTTATTAAGTTCATTTAAAGAGTGTATAGATGAAGAGGTAGAAGAAGATGTTTTATTTCATGAACGCCTTTTAGAATTTCTTCAAGATCTTAAAAATGAGTATGGAGAGGCTGCTTAATTATGGAATGGTATAGATTTATAATTTTAGGAAAAGTACAAGGTGTGTTTTATAGAAAGTTTGTTTCTCAGGCACTGATGAGAAAGCAGTTTAAAGGGTACATTAAAAACCTTGATAATGGTAGTGTAGAAGTTGTATCCGAAGTGTTTGATGATGATTTTGATACCTTTATCTCTATACTTAGAGAGGGATCACCTTTAAGCAGTGTAGAGGAAGTAAAATATGATATTATAGACGATGCACAGTTTAATACAGATGGGTTTGAGATAAGGTATTAATGCTATATTGTAAAAAAAAGTGAGGAGACAATAGTATGAGTTCAGGATGGGGATGCCAGTTTATGGGGACAAAAGGAGAGGATACAGAGTGGTGTCTAAAGCTACATCATCATTGTGAGCCTGGATGTAAAGGATGTATTATCGCAGGGAAAGTAGCATTTTCACAACCCAATATCTCTGAAGAACAAGAGAAAAAAGTGAAGCATAGGTCAGACAATCCCCTAGAGGGAAGATAGCGTTATGACATCTCTTTGGCAAATTTTTCTTTTAGTTTTGCCAACTTTGGGGGTATCACAGCATTACAGTATCCCTGCATAGGGTTTTGTCTATAATAATCTTGATGATAAGATTCTGCTTTGTAGTAACAGTCTAAAGGTTCAATAGTAGTGACTATGGGGTCAGTGTAGTCTGTTTGTGCTGCTTCCCTAGCTTTTAGGGCAGCTTCTTTTGTTTCTTCATCAGTATAGAGTATAGTTGATCGATACTGTGTACCTCTGTCAGCCCCTTGTTGGTTAAGTGTGGTGGGGTTATGTACTACAAAGAAAATATCTAAGAGAGTGTCTACAGTAATGATACTATCATCATAAGTGATTTTGATTACTTCAGCATGTCCTGTTTCTCCTGTACATATCTGTGTATAGGTCGGGTTGAGTGTTTGCCCGTTTGCATATCCACTTTCAACATCACTGACTCCTTTGAGTGTTTCAAAAACTGCTTCTGTACACCAAAAACATCCACCACCTACTATGAGTTCTTTTATTGCCATATGTTTTCCTTTGTTTTTAAGATTATTAAATAAGTATTTACTTTCTTTGCTATAATAGCTAAACTATTAAAAAATAATCTAAACTATAGGAGTTTCTCTATGAATGTAAATGTAGTATGTCCACATTGTCTTAAAGTTAATCGTATACCTAAAAAAGAATCCTATGCTAAGGCAAACTGTGGCGAGTGTAAAGGATCTCTTCTAGAGAGTAAACCCCTTAGTGCAAATGCAAACATTTTAGCCAACTATATTGCTAATTCAGAGTTGCCAGTGATAGTAGATTTTTGGGCACCTTGGTGTGGGCCATGTTTACAGATGGCACCCCATTTTGAAAAAGCTGCGCTCGCAATGCCCCTTGAAGCACAATTTTTGAAAATCAATAATGATGATGAACAAACCTTGGGTTCTACGTATCGTATAGCGAGTATCCCCACAGTGCTTGCTTTTAAAGATGGAAAAGAAGTAGGTAGATTCTCTGGAGCACGTGACAGTACACAAATAGAAGACTGGGTTAGGCAGTATGTGTAGATGGGAAGTATATTATTATTAGAAGATGATGTAAACCTTAATGAGACAGTCACTGAGTTTTTGGAAGATGAAGGGCATACTGTCATCTCTGTATATGATGGATATGAAGCACAGGAAAAACTATATGAGAGCAAGTATGATTTGTTGCTTTTAGATGTAAACACCCCAGGTATCAATGGTTTTGACTTACTTAAACAAGCAAGAGAAAGTGATGTTTTGGCACCTGCGATTTTTATTACTTCTTTAGATTCTGTGGAGGATTTGGAAAAAGGGTTTGAGAGTGGTTGTGATGACTATATACGTAAACCTTTTGTACTTAAAGAACTTAAAATTAGAGTTGAGACTCTTTTAAAACGTGGTTTTTTTCATAAATCTAAAGAGATGATTCAAATCTCAGATAGGATTTCCTACCATATAGAAAATAATGAAATCATTGTTGAGGATAAGACAATCACACTGGGGCATAAAGAGTCCAAACTTTTGAAGTTATTTATGAAAAATGATGGTACTGTCATAGCACATGAACGTATTTATGAACATTTGTGGGATTATGATGAAGAGCCAAGTGATACTGCACTTCGTACATATATTAAAAATTTACGTAAAATTATAGGCAAGGAAAAAATTGTTAGTATCAAAAAACAAGGCTATAAATTCTCTTCTAAAGAGTGAGAAGAAGTCACTTTTTAGATTTTTAACACTTTATGTAGCGATGATTGTATTTATGATACTATTGCTTTGCGCTTATTATTATCAAACGCAAGAAAAACTCATGCTTTCATCCCAAAGAGCTACACTTTTTAAATATGCGTTTATTCATGCAAAAAGATTAAAAGTTTTACATCATTTTTTTGATGAGAGAGTAAAATATCCTAGAGATCCCCGTTTCAAATCTGCTATATATGATGTAGAGTACAAAGAGATTTTTTCTTTATTGGAAAATAAAAATATACGCTTTGATAAAGAAATATATATCGTAGATAATCATATACATTTTTTAAAAAGTTTAGATGACTATTATTTAGGTACAAAATATATTGTGATAGAAGTACTAGATGATGGTATATGGAGAGAAATTATATGGAAAAACATTATAGGCTATGGGATTATTGCTTTTTTTGTTTTTCTTCTTTTTGGACTCTATCTTGCAAAACTTTTCTTAAAACCCATGCGTGATTCTATCGTCTTGCTTGATAGGTTTATTAAAGATACAACACACGAACTTAATACCCCTTTATCTGCCATCTTAGCCAATATAGAGATGATGGATACCGACGTAATGGTAGAGAAAAACAGATCAAAACTCAAGCGTATCAATATCGCCGCAAAAACTGTATCCATCCTTTATAAAGACTTAACGTATCTTACCCTTGAACAGGAAAAAGAAAACCATGATGAAATGATAGATCTAAAAGCTTTAATAAAAAATAGAACTGAATATTTTGATATCTTAGTACAATCCAAACAATTGGAATATAAGTTAGATTTAGAAGAAGCTACAATGTTTGTGGATAAGCGAAAATTTACCAGAGTGATTGATAATTTGATTTCTAATGCCATTAAATACAATAAGCGAGCTGGCTTACTCATTATCACATTGCGTCCAGGTGAACTGGCTATTGCGGATACAGGTATTGGTATAGAAGAGAATCAGATACCTTTTATTTTTGATCGCTATATACGGTTTAATCAGAGTGAAGGAGGCTTTGGTGTGGGGTTAAGTATAGTGAAAAAAATTCTTGATGAATATAATATTAAAATTGACATTATTTCGAAAGTAAATAAAGGAACAAAAATGGTGTTGAAATGGTAAGATCGTTACTATTGGTATCCTTATTGACCTGTGGCTTATATGCACAAGATGCATTTACTAGAAACTGCGTAGCATGTCATCAAACATTACCTGCAACACTACAGGAAATGTTTAAACGTTATTTACTCATATACAGTAGTGAAACCAATATGAAAGCAGGGATAAAACATTATTTGCGTTACCCCTCTAAAGATATTTCTGCAATGTCTGACTTATTTGTAGACACTTATGGTATCAAAAAGAAAAGTATTTTGAGCGAAAAGGAACTAGATGATGCAGTGGATATCTACTGGGATAAATATAAGGTATTTGGTAAACTCAAATAGATATTTTGACATTTTTGGGTTATAATCCATGACATGAGTTAAAAACCATATAAAAGGTAGTAGGATATGAAAAGAATAATGAGTATATTAGCCTTGGTTGTGTGCATAATGGTTAGCGTGCCTGTGACTGCTGAAGCGGGAGCAAAAAAAGGTCAAAAAATTTTTAAAAAGAAGTTTCGGAAAAAGTGTGGATTTTCTGGAGTGCGTTTTGCAAGACATCATACGCAAGGAGAGTGGGAAGAGATTTATGATGATGATAGATTTCCTGAAGAAGCCAAAAAGATTTGTCCACGCTTAAAAGTAAATAAGATTAAAGAAAGCTGGTGGGAACATGTGTATGAATTTTCATATATCTATGCAAAAGATGGAAAAATACCAAAATGTTAATACTATAGTGTTTAGATAAATAGATATGGATAATATGATTAAAGGATTGGTTTTTTCACAATAAATTCACAATTCCTAGTTATCATTTAATTATCAAAAACATAAGGATGACATATGAATAAAATAACAAAATTAACGGTTTCTACATTACTTGGTTTAGCAGTTCTATCGACAACAGCTACAGCCGATGTTAAAAAAGGGCAAAAGATTTATCTTAAAAAGCTCAAAGCCAAGTGTGGTTTTTCTGGCGCAAAATTTGCACATAAACATACTCAAGATGAGTGGGAAGCGATAAAAGAAGCTGGAAAATTTGGAGAAGAAGTCACAAAAATCTGTCCTAAAGCAACACTCAAACCTAAATATGAAAACGATGTTTATGATTTTGCGTATGAGTATGCTAAAGATTCAGGAAATGTACCTTCTTGTTAAGGTATCTCTTTTAAGTGCTTAAATAATATACTTGAGTATCTTATTTAACCTTGCTAATGTTATAATACAAAACAATTTAAACTAAAAGGAATTAATATGAAAAAATTTGCTATTGCTATGTTATTTGGAGCTACTACACTACTTATGGCTGATGGAGCTGCTGCCTTTGCTAAATGTGTTGGCTGTCATGGAGCAAACGGAGAAAAAGCTGCACTTGGAAAATCTGCAATTATCACAGGTCAAGATGCTGCTAAAACAGTAGAACAACTAAATGGCTATAAAGCAGGTACACTTAATCAACACGGTATGGGTGCCCTTATGAAAGGTCAAGTAGCTTCTATGGATGACGCTGCTATTAAAGCTGTAGCTGATTATATCGCTGCAATGAAATAAGACTTTTTTATATTTGAGGGTACAAGACTTTATGTCTTGTACCCTTTTTTTTTGCTTAAAATAAATAGGATACACTTTTTAGACAGCTTTGAATGAAATATTAAAAGGAATAAAATGAAAAATATGATTAAAATAGCATTGGTTTCACTACTTGGCTTAACATTATTGACAATAAGCATTGATGCAGCCAGTATTAATAAGGGTCAAAAGATTTTTAGTAAAAAACTGAAAGGGGCATGTGGTTTTACTGGTGCTAAGTTTGCAGCAAGTTTTAAACAAAAAGAGTGGGAAGAGATTTTTAAATCTGGCAAAATGGAAGAAGAGGCAAGAAAACTATGTCCAAATATCCAAGTATGGGAAAAGAAATGGGAAGAAAACCTATTTGAATTTGCTTACGAATATGGGGCAGATTCTGGAAATGAACCTGCTTGTTAACATGTCAATAGTATATTACTGAGAAGAATTTTTCTCAGTATTACTTGCTGCTTCCACATTTTCCTGCTTCACATTTCATAGCTTCATTCTTTTTTGTATTGTCACTAGAACATTTGGTGCTTAGTCTGCCTGTTTTGTCTACACGTACACAATCATACAGACTTTTTGTAGTAGTTGCTTTTAGAACACAGTCACGTCTACTGTCCTCTTTTTTTAGTTGATTGAGGATATTCATTTTCTTTTTTACCAATACAGCTGAACCATCTACCATGGAAGCACCACATTTTCCCGGCCCACACTTCATACCACCTTCTGTAAGTGATTTTGTTTTCTCTTTTTCATTACAGCCTGTGAGTAGTGTTAGTACTATCAGTGTAGTTGCTAATATTGTTGTTTTCATTTTGTTTCCTTCATTAATGTATTGAGTTGATGCTTTTCATAGAGCTCAAAGAATATAGGTATGAGTACCAAACTAAGTATAGCAGAAGTGACCACACCTCCTATCATGGGTGCAGCGATACGTTGCATGACTTCTGAGCCTACACCATGTGTATACATGATAGGAAGGAGACCCGCCAAGATAGCAAATACCGTCATGAGTTTGGGACGTACCCTTTGTACCGCTCCTACATAGATAGCATCATTGAGGTGCTCAATATTAAAGTTGTCTCCTTCTTTTCTTCGTGCATCATCTACAGATTCTTGTAGGTAGACTATCATCACTATGGCAGTTTCAGCTGCAACTCCCAGTAAAGCAAGAAAACCAACAATAACAGCGATACTCATGTTAAAGTCTAGTATATCTATATAAATTAATCCACCAAGCAGTGCAAAAGGTAAGGTAAAGAAGACAATGAGTGTGGGTATAGCCAGTTTAAGCGCAAAATATATGAGTAGTAAAATGACAAGTAATACTGTAGGTACTATCCATATGATCTTTTGCATAGCAGATTCAAGATATTCTGACTGTCCCGCCCATTCAATATAATAACCAGTAGGAAGTTTTAAGTTTTCTAGTACTTTCATCGCCTCTTCTTTATACTTTGTTGCAGATATACCCATTTGTGGAGTGATATAGACAAAGGTTACAGGGGTTGCCATTTCTGATTTTATAACAGAACCACTTTCTCTGTATGCTACAGTAGCAAATGTAGAAAGGGGTACAAACCCTAGTGGTGTTTTTACTTGAATATTACGTATATCATCTAGATTACGTCTTTCTTCTTCTTCAAAACGTAAAGCAATAGGGTAACGTTCCAGTCCTTTATACATGGTAGTAATTTTTTTACCTCCAATAGCAGCAGAGGTGTACTCGTGTATAAGGTCTTTACTAATATTATAACGTTGTAAAGCTTCTGTGTCTATGTCGATATCTATAAAGAAACCAGCACTTGCTTGATCGGAGAAAACAGACTGAGTGATTTTTAAATCACGTAATTTTCTTTCTATTTCAAGGGCTACTTTTTGAAGACCTGCTGCATCTTTACCATAGAGTTTTATCCCAATAGGAGTACGAATACCAGAAAGGAGCATATCTATCCGTCCACGGATAGGATATGTCCATGAATTAACGAGCCCTGGTACTTGTAAAGCTTTCTCCATTTCTGCCATAAGTTTTTCATGCGTCATACCTTCTCTCCATTCACTTTGTGGCTTGAAAGTAATAATGGTTTCAAGCATTCCCAATGGTGCAGGGTCAGTTGCTGAGTTTGCACGTCCACCTTTTCCAAATACAGTGTCTACTTCTGGAAAAGATTTGAGTATTTTATCGGTTTTTTGTGTGAGAGCTTTACTTTGATCCACGGAGATACCATAAGGTGTTACAGGCATATACATGACAGTTTGTTCATTGAGCATAGGCATAAATTCCCAATTTAGATTTTTATAAAGAGGCACAGCATAAGCAAGTGCACCAACAGAGAGTAAAATAACAAGATATTTATATTTCAATCCATACACGAGAAGTGGATGATAAAGCCAAATGAAAAAACGGTTTAACGGATTTTTGGATTCAGGGATGATTTTACCCCTAACAAAAAATACCATGAGTACAGGTACCAGTGTGACAGAGAGTAATGCTCCAGCAGTCATAGCAAATGTTTTCGTGAAGGCTAGAGGGGTAAAGAGTAATCCCTCCTGTCCCGAAAGTGCAAAGATAGGTAAAAATGATACCACAACTAAGGCTAACGCAAAAAAGATAGGGCGACCTACAAGTTGTGATGAGGCTAAAATAACTGCAATACGCTCCGTATTTGTAAGTTCTCTACCTTTGATTTCTTCTTCTTTATGTATAAATTTATGTGCATTTTCAATCATGACAATAGAGGCATCTACCATTGCACCTATAGCAATGGCTATCCCACCAAGAGACATTATATTTGAGCCAATCCCAAACAGTTTCATAAGTAGAAAGGGTAAGGCTATGGTGAGTGGTAATACAATGAGCATAATGAGTGTAGATCTAAAATGCATTAAAAATAGGCCAATAATAATAATAACAATAATACTCTCTTCGACCAGTGTGACTTCAAGTGTTCGAACTGCTTTTTCGATGAGACCAGAACGGTCATAGGTGGTCACTACATCTACGCCTTCTACATGAAGTTCAGACATTTTCTTTTTGATACGTTTAATGGCAGCATAGACATCTTCACCATAACGTATCATGACAATACCACCTACTACTTCACCTTCTCCATTAAGGTCAGCCATACCGCGACGTTCAGCTGGAACTAGTTCTACTCGTCCTAACTGTTCAAGGGTAATAGGAATACCTCCTTTAGTTGTGACGACAAGTTTTCGTATCTCATCTAGGTTTTTGATATATCCTTTAGCTTGAACCATCCATTCGTAGCCATTTTGGATGACAATACGCCCACCCGTGTCATTGTTGTTATTTTTTAAAACTTTACTTACATCCTTAATAGATAGATTATATTGTATCAGGGCATCATTGTTAATGGTTATTTGATAAGTGGGTACAAACCCACCAATACTAGCTACCTCACTGACACCATCTACTCCCATCAGGGCATATTTATAATAGTAGTCTTGTATGGTTCGTAACTCATCTAATGTTTTGGTTTTAGATGTCAATGCATATTCATAAGCCCATCCCACGCCAGATGCATCTGGACCGAGTGTTACTTCCATATTTGGAGGAAGTTGACTTTGTACAGATGCTAGTTGCTCTAATACACGGCTTCTTGCCCAATAGAGATCTGTACCTTCTTTAAAAATAATATAGATTAATGCAGTTTCATAGGTAGAAAATCCACGTACAGTCTCAATATTTGATGTAGTAAGAAACTGGGATACTAAAGGGTAGGTTCCTTGATCTTCTATAATTTCAGGACTTTGTCCTTTCCATGTAATCTGGACGATGACTTGTGGAGGAGAAAGGTCAGGTAGGGCATCCAAAGGTGTGTTTTTCATAGCCCATATGGAACCTAAGATAATAAAAAGTGTCATCATCAGGACAACAAAACGGTTTCGTATACTAAATGCTATAAGGTTTTCTATCATTTTGTTTTCCTAGTATATTGAATTGATTTGTGCATCAGAATCCATCATAAAGAGGGCATTATTGACTACATTGTCACCTAATTTTAAACCGCTAAGGACTTCATAATGTTTATTATCTAAAGGTCTTAGGTCTATTGCCATAGGTTCATACTCACCTTGAAAGTCAGTAGCTAGAAAAGCGTACCAAGTACCATTTTTACGTATAGCAGCTGTTCTAGGAATGACAATACGTCGTTTATTGTCTGCTTTAGCATGTACTTTTGCATACATGCCTGGTTTAAGAATGCCTGAGGGATTGTCTATACTAAGACGTAATGTTGCAGTGGCTTCTTTTGTATCTAACATAGGGTATAGCAGTAATTTTTCTGCATTGAACTTTGTTTCAATTCCTTTAACGTTTACTTCAAAGTTTTTTAATTTCGCTACATTGGGGAGTTCATCTTGAAAAAGTTTTGCTTCCATCCATACCTTGTCTAGATTCACAATCTGAAAGAGTCTCTTTTTTGAAGTAAAAGAGGCACCTTCATTGACATTTTTTTCAAATACCCATCCTGAAATAGGTGCATAGACAGTTGTATAAGCATCTGTATGACGCTCTTTTTTGATCGCTTGTATTTCTTTCTCACTCACACCTAAGAGTTTGAGTTTAATTTCAGCACTTTTCAACATTTCTGGCATTGACATTTTTGCATGGTAGTTTAATGAGTTCAGGTAATCCTGCTTTGCTTTATAGACTTCGGGAGAATATACTTTTACTAAAGGTTCACCTTTTTTTACTTTTTTAAAGAGTGTATCTGCATAAAGGTTTACAACAAATCCTGAATACCATGTAAGCACATCTACAATGGATGAATCCTGGGCAACGATGTATCCATAGTTTTCTTGTGATTTTGCACTATTAAGCTCACTAACTTGCACAGTTCGTACATTAAAAAGTTGCTCAATAGTTGGTCTATTTTGTTTGGTATGTCTTTTGTTAGACTCCTTTAAAGGAGTATCTTTTGCAGGTATAGGTTCTTTTTTTGTAGGTATCTTTTTTTCGTTTCCACTGTTTCCTGTTGAACATTTTCCTGCTTCACACTTCATGGTATTTTCGGCAAACAGAAAAGGTGTTACTAGAAAAGATGATAGTGTTAATAGTGTGATGTATTTAAACATTATAATTCTCCTGTGAGTGATTTAAGTCTGGCTTGTGTTCTAAAATATTCTGCTTTTATAGATACACTCTCTTCTTCTAAGTCAAGTTTTTGTTCTAATAAGTTTGTGTATGCAAAGAGATCTCCCCCCTGTTGGATACTTGCCTGTGTCAGTTCAAACATGTGTTCAAGCTGTGGTAAAGTTTCTTTTTTCAATATATTATATATTGTATACGCTTCTATGAGTTTTGCATACATGGTTTCAATATCACTTTGCAGGGATGATTTATAATCCAAAGAAGCACTAGCCGCTGCCAAAGCTTCTTTATGTGCAGCTTCAGTTTTAAGTTCTTCACTCCCATACAGGGGGATAGACGCACCTATTGTAATACTGGCATAGTCATTAAATTCTGCACGGTTAAAATAACCTAATTTGACATATGGGTCAGGTGTTTTATCCAAGTTTTGTATGTCTCTATTTGCCCAGGCAACATCTTTTTGAGAGAGAGTCATTTGATAGATAGGATTATTATCAAGTTTGGAAAGGTAATAATGTAACTGTTTAGGTTTAGTCATTTTCATACTACTTGAAATAGTATGTACTTTATGTTGTACGAGATATTTTAGTTTTGCCTTTTGACTCTCTAATAATGATTTATAATTTGCTGCTTTTATTTGAACTTTTGTCAAGAGTAGGCTAGCATTCATACTACTGGTATGGCTCTTACTTTGCGTAGAAGCATAAGAGTTATAAAGGTCAATATTTTGTTTTGTAACCTCGATATACTGATTGACTATACGTATACGTTCTTCTATTTCTTTAATGGTATATACTGTCATACGTATCTCTTCTGCAAGTTTTATTTTAGCTGCTGTATAAGAGTTGAAAATCACATTTTTCTGTGCTTGGGTATATTTTTTTCGAGCATCTAATTTACCAAACCATGGAAACTTTTGTTTAAAATTGATTGACTGATATTGCATGGGTTCAAGATCTCTGCGAGAAAAGTTTTCAAATTGCATATCGTTAATGCTAAAAGACAAGTCAGGGTTGTCAAAATTTTGAGAAAGTGAAATTTTTTCATCCATGGATGAGAGTCGTTTCTCAATACTGTGAAGAGAGGGATGTGATTCTATTCCTTTTCTGATAAGTTGTTGTATGTTTTCTGCATGGATTATAGTCATGGAGACTAGTATCAGAAGTATGATACGCATATTTCTTCCTTGATGTTTATATTTATGGAACATTTTACAATAAAAATTGTGTATGTTTCGTGCACATAAAGAAGTATTTATTTTATTAAATCAATAGATTTACTTGACATTGGAAAAAAATTAGGCTAAAATTTTTTATAACATTAAGAGACTAGAAAATGTTTTTACAAACCCTGAGTTATAACATCATAGATGTTTTTTATATTTCTTGAGATTTTGTCTCCCCAAGAATTGTTAATCTCAGTGAAAAATAAATTTTTTATTCAGGGTTTCTAAAAATATTTCAAATATATTAAGAATAGAAAGGAAAAGCTTATGTCCCCATCATGTCCAATATCAACAAGAAGAGTAGATGCGAATATGGTGAGAGTAATCTCATTGCAAGTGGCACTTTTTTCAGTGATCCTTCTGTTTACACAAGAGAGTTTTTTTGCTTTAGTGCTTTTTTTTGATTTTATGGTGAGAACTTTACGTCTTTCGCAACTTAGTCCTTTTCACCTTGTGAGTAGCTTGATACTTAGTGGGTGGGGTATCGCACCCAAATTATGTGATGAATCTCCAAAACGTTTTGCGCTTTATCTGGGTTTGGTAATTTCATTTATTTTACTTCTGTTATTTGTATCTGGTTTAACAGTGATTGCAACATTTATAACAGGTATTTTACTTATATGCGCATTACTTGAGACAGCATTTGATTTTTGTATAGGATGTAAGATATACTACGCTATTCAATTACTAAATTCATACTATAAACAAAGGGTTTCCTAAATATATCTCCTTTGTTATATTGTATTGATTTTAACAAAGGAAATATATAAGATGATAGGGATTTCCAGTAAAACGATTTATGGGATAGCTGCACTAAATGAATTGAGTACTATTCAAGGGGATGAAGTACTTAAGATTAAAGATATTGCTGCGAATGCAAACATACCTCAAAATTTTTTAGAACAGATACTTTTAGAACTTAAAAAAAAGGGTATTTTGACTAGTATTAAGGGTGCATATGGTGGTTATAGACTTGCTAAAGACCTTAAAGATATTACACTTAAAGATGTGATTGTTATTTTAGAATCAGATGTTTTTTCTGATATATGTAAAACAGACAACCCTGCATTAAAACTTTTTTGGGGAGACTTGAAGCAGAATGTCTCATCTGCATTTGACATACCTCTTTCAAAGCTTAAAAGTTATCAATTACAAGCAAATGAAACACTCAATTACTCAATCTAAACTAGGAATATAAATGAACAATACAACAGACTTTAATTACTTTAATACACTTTTGGTACAAAACATAGGTAACAGTGTAGGACCCATTGCACCTACTATTACACCTTCTGCTGCATTTGGTTATGAGAATGCAGAAGAGGCTGAAGGTATTTTTGCATCAGAGGTAAATAAGCCACTCTATGCAAGGGTTGGCAATCCTACCAATGCAAAACTGGAGTCTGTGGTTGCAAAAATGGAAGGTGGTTTTGCTTCGATTGCAACGTCATCTGGTATGGGTGCCATCTCTATGGTGGTCACCGCTTTTTTAAACTCAGGAGATGAACTACTTTGTATCGGTGGTTTTTTTGGTGGTACATATGCTTTGGTGAATGATACACTAAAACGTTTTGGCATCAGTAATAGTTTTTGTACTGTGGATGATTTTGCACATATTGAAAACACATTAAAACGTGGTATCAAAATGGTATTGATGGAATCTGTGGGTAATCCAAGTTTGACACTGCCAGATGTACAACGCATTATAGATTTGTGCAATAAGTATGAAACACTGTTAATGATAGACAATACACCCACTCCATTACTGCTTAGACCTTTAACTATGGGAGCAGATATTGTGGTACATTCAAGTACCAAAAATATGTCAGGACACTCTGCTGCTTTAGGTGGGATTGCGGTATTTCGTGAGGTAAAAGAAGCAGGGGACAAGCTTTTGAATGATAAATATGCCGATATACATAAAATCGTAAAAAAGATGGGTAAAAAAGCTTTTATACCTATTTGTAAAAAACGTGCCATTCGTGATTATGGTATGACGGCAAATGCCTTTGGTTCATTTATGACTATGATAGGATTAGAGACACTTTCACTTAGGGTTGAAAGAGTGAATAAATCTGTAGAAGCCATCTCTTTGTTACTTGATGAAAAGTTACCCCAAGGTGTGAGTGTGAACCATCCATGTCTTAGTTCTAGTCCTGACAATGCACGCTATAAGTCAGATTTTCCTGATGGTTGTGGACCCCTTTTAACACTTGACTGTGGTACAAAAGAAAGAGCATTTAAGTTACTTAATCATCTTAAATTGGTCATACTGACCGCAAATATAGGTGACAATAGAACATTGGCATTACATATGACTAGTACCATTTACTCAGATTTTGATGAGGATGCACGTGCTTTTTTAGGTGTACATGAGGGACTTATTAGGGTTTCTATAGGACTTGAAGACCCCAGAGAAATTGCAGAAGACTTTCTACAAGCAGCTAATGCGATTTAACTTCCTTTTTCCCGTTTTTTTGCTATTTTCTCTTTTTGGGCATACGTTAGATGCTAATAATAAGAGCATTGGATTGGATTATCTTAATAGCATCAGGGAAGAAGTAGGTTTACTCCCATTCAGATCAAATGAGGCTTTAACACGTGCAGCGATATCGCATGCAAAATATTTAACTAGACAACAAGTGAACAGCCATTATGAAACTACAGGGTATAAAGGTTTTAGTGGTAAAACCCCAAGTGACAGGGTGATTCAAGCAGGGTATCATTCAAGAGTGGTGATGGAAAATATCTCAGTAAACGGTAGAGATGTCGTAGCTGCTATAGATAATCTTATGTCAGCCATTTATCACAGGTTTACGTTTCTTACAATGGATAAAGATGAGATAGGTGAAGGTATTTCTATGTTATCTACTAGAAGAGCAAAGGTAACGACAGCATATGTGTATGACCTTGGGTTTTCAGGATTAAAAAATATATGTAAAAAGCATTTCAGTATGGAAGCTGGTATGCGATATATAAAAAATATTTGTAGAAAACCCAGTAAAATTATTCCTGAATATATGTATATTGATGCATTGAATAAACTTAAAAAACAAAATGTAAAAATTGTTTTTTATCCATATGATACTCAGGAAAATGTTTCACCTGCTTTTTTTATTGAAAACCCTCACCCTTTGCCAGGATCAAAAGTCAGTGGTTTCCCGGTGTCTGTGTCATTTAATGATGCTTATGTTCAAAATGTTTCGTTAAAAAGTTTTCGTCTTTTTGATAGTAAGGGTTTTGAAATAAAGCAACGTAAAATACTTACATATAAAAATGATATTCATGATAAAATAACAAAACATCAGTTTGTATTTATGCCTTTAAAGCGTTTAGAATATTCGACTACTTATAAGGCCGTATTTGAGGCTATAGTAGATGGGAAAAAGATAAAGAAAACCTGGTCATTTAGGACAACACACCCAAAAAACAAGATGTATAAAATCACGAAGAAAAGAACGATACTCACAGTACAGAAAGGCACAAAGATTTTGCTTTATTTTGAACCTAAATCAAAAAGAGATATTTTAAAAAATATCAACTATAAAGGGAATCTGCACATAAAATATATAGATCCAAATACACTTGAAGTTACATTACC
This sequence comes from Sulfurovum sp., assembly GCA_026982075.1. Lineage (GTDB taxonomy): Bacteria > Campylobacterota > Campylobacteria > Campylobacterales > Sulfurovaceae > Sulfurovum. The sequence continues at coordinate 16,582 of JALSHU010000014.1, forward strand.
AAATAAAGTTTCAAGAAAAGCATATAGTATAAGTGAATCGACAAGGAAGGTAATACTGAAAATTTTATGACATTGAATGTAGCTTTCTTTTTATTTTCATCTATAGTTCTTTGACCCCATTAATATAAAGAGATGACACTTCTTTTGTATATAAAATAGACCAAAGAGCCAACTCATCTACTCTTTTTGGTGCTTCGGGAAGGGTAATAATGGCAAAATCTGCCAATTTATCCACTTCTATTTTACCACACTGAAGTCCTAAGATATCAGCTGCATCAGCAGTGACACTTTGAAGAAGTCTTGAGGCTAATTCCTGTATGGGAATATCATTATGCAACAGCAAGGCAGCCCTGAGTTCATCAAACATATTTAGGGAATCATTAGAACTTAGTCCATCGGTTGCAATACTATAGGGTAGATTTAGATTTTCTATAGCCAGTCTTCCACAGCCTAAATAACGGTTGCTACGCGGGCAATGTGCAACAGAATGTCCCATTTGTGCTAAGTAGTCTAATTCAACCTGATTTGCCTGTACACAATGTGTGAAGTGTGTTGGGTAGGTGTCAAATGCATACATAAATTCCTGTATTGTTGTGACGGGTTTAGAAGTTTTGAAATATTTTTCAAAAAATAGTTTCAAATCCCCTTCACCATTTTCAAGCCATTGACGTTCTGCTTGAGATTCTAAAAAATGGGCACTCAGGGGGTATTTGTTTTGTTTTGCAAGTGTGACTGATTTTTGCAAGATAACAGGATGGACTGAATAGGGTGAATGTATGGCAATAGCAGGTGTAATCTTACTCTCTTTAGCGCAGGCTTCTGAAGCTTTAATGCGCTCTAAAAAATCATTATAAAGCATATCCGCATATTGTGCATTAGAGCCTATAAGTTCATTAAAAAACACTACACGTTGGGGGGTTTTTTCACATACTTCAAGTTCATTACCAAAGCTTGAAATGGCTCCAAAAGTGCTAATACCTGAAGATAACATGGCTTGACATTCCCTTATCATTATATCATTGTCACATGACCCAACCAAATCTTCACGATGTTCAATGACCGTATCAAGCCAAGGCATGAATGAACCATATTTTAGTGAGGTTCTATTGGACGAAAACTCCAAATGTACATGGGTGTTGATGAAACCAGGAAAAAGTACTGAGTTTGGTTGATTTGTAATCATTTCAGCCTCAGGATATTTTTTTTCTAGCACTTCTAATGTATCTATACATCTGATAGTATCTGTAAATGCTACAGCCTGATTTTCTAAGAAGCCGTTGGGGGTGTAAATAAAGTCCGCGGATATTATCTTCATTTTGCCTCATTTTTAATATATTTAGATAAAATAATACCTAAATAAAATAAACAAGGTACATCAATGAAAATAGTAGTAATCCAAGGACCAAACTTAAATATGCTCGGTATTAGAGAACAAAATGTTTATGGACCTATGAAGTTGGAAGATATTCATTCACAGATGAAAGCATTTGCAGAGCAAAATAAAATGGAAATAGAATTTTTTCAGTCTAACTTAGAAGGTGAAATCGTAGATCGTATACAAGAGTGTATGGGAGATGCAAATGGTATCATTATCAACCCCGCAGCATATACACATACATCTATTGCGATTCGTGATGCTCTTGCTGCAGTGCAGATACCTACGTTAGAAGTACATCTCTCAAATATCTATCAGAGAGAAGAGTTTAGACATAAATCACTCATTGCTCCTGTTTGTGCGGGTCAAATCACAGGGATGGGACCATTTGGTTACCATTTGGCAATGGTGGGGATGACACAGATTTTAAATGAAGTTAAAATGATGAAAGAGCAACAAGCCAAAGCACAACAAAAATAGACGCTTTACTTGTCAAACAGGAGAATTATATGTTTTCCTAAAAGGGTACTAAATGAATTATATGCTTAAAGATGAAAATGCAATGTATTATGAATGTGGGTACAGTTGTGATAATGCACTGTACTTACGTTTAGGTTCTGAAGCATTTTTCATTACTGATAGTCGTTATACTATAGATGCCAGAGAGAATGTAAAAGATGCAAATATAGTGATTAATGGTGACTTATATGCTGAAGCTGTTAACCTATTGAAAAAAAATAAGATAAAAAAGATTATTTTTGATCCTAAAGAGTGGACAGTAGCAGGTTTTGAAAAAATGAGCACAAAATCAAAAGTAATATTTCAACCTGAGTTAGATTTTTCACATAAAAAACGTATTATAAAGAGTGGTGAAGAACTTAAAATACTTTCAAAGGCTGCTAAACTTGGTGCGAAGGCATTTAAAGCATTGGCAAAAGAGTTTAACAGTCTGGGATTAGGTGAGAGTGAATACAAACTTACACATAGAGCAAAAGGTATTTTAGGAGACTTTGGGAAATATGAACTTAGTTTCGACCCTATAGTTGCTATCAATAAAAATGCAGCCAAACCTCACGCAATGCCAAGCAAAAGTAAATTGTCTTTAGGTGATTTATTGTTGGTTGATGCAGGACTCAAATATAAACGGTATTGTTCAGACCGAACAAGAACAGTGTATGTAGGTGATAACTTCAGGTTCAATACCAAAGTAAAATATAAAAGTAAAAAGATACAAAAAGCATATGATACGGTGTTAAAAGCACACGATAATGCTATTCGTAAAGCTAGGTCTGGAATGAAGGCCAAGAAGGTAGATGCCCTAACACGTGATATTGTAGAAAGTGCTGGTTTTGGTAAATATTATGTTCACAGTACAGGTCATGGAGTAGGTCTTGATATTCATGAAATGCCTTATATCTCTTCGAAGTCAGACACCATTATAGAAGATGGTATGGTATATACCATTGAACCTGGTATCTATATTCCCAATGAGTTTGGTATTCGTATCGAAGATATGGTAGCTATGGTTGACGGGAAAGCACAAGTATTATAAGTAAGCATTGAGGTAACAGTGGTAAAAAAAAATATTTTAGATGATAAGCATACACTCATTTTTACGCCACATTACCCTTATGTCACAAAGCGTAGAGGTGGACATAAAGTTTTACTTGGTGTTGGTGGAAACATAGGAGATGTCCTGCGCCGTTTTGAGCATCTTTTCTGGTATTTGAAACGGTCACATTTTGTAAATATTGTGGAAACAGCACCTATACTTAAAAATCCTCCATTTGGATATACAGAACAAGATGATTTTTATAATTCATTACTTCTCATTGAAACATATTTGACACCTAAAGCATTGTTATGTTATATCTTACGTATTGAAAGAGTATTTGGACGTAAAAGAGTATTCAAGGACGCTCCTAGAACATTAGATATTGATATCATATTTTATGAAAATGTTAAGATGGATACAAAAAATTTAACACTTCCTCATCCAGAATGGACGAATAGAAATTCTGTAATCATTCCTCTTACTCATATGAAAGGACAAATTTAATGAAGGAAAAAGATGATTAACGAAACATTTGTTGCTTCAAACCCCAAAGATGCATACGCACAAGCAGTAGAGAAATATGGTGATACTATATCTCTTGTTGCTGCCAAGCAGATAAAGTATGATGATGGTGTTTTGCGTAGTGAAGTCATCATCGCAGTACCAGAGGAGCTCTTTAGGGAACAGTCATTTGGACTAAGTCACAATAAAAATCATCAAGAACAAGAAGATGAAGCATTACTTTCTGAAATAGGGGAATTAAAAGCACAATTGGAATTGCTCAAAGATAATATCTACCAAGAGTTAGAAGAAGGCAATACGGTTATTACTGAAGTGAAGAAGTTATTTGTGAAAAAAGGTATTTCAACACTATGGTTAGATAGCATTTTTCAGGCATTGATAGGCACAGATATTGTTGAGGATGCATCCTTATTGGTATCTTATTTGCTCGAAGAGATAGATGCGTCATTACAGATAAAAGATGAAGATTTTTCAGTACCAAAGATTATGATGCTTGTTGGGCCAACAGGGGTAGGGAAAACAACCACAATAGCCAAATTGGCAGCGAGATATGCCTATTTACTAGATCAACCATATAAAGTTGCCTTAGTAAATCTGGATTCATATAAAGTGGGTGCAGTAGAACAGCTTGAACATTATGCAGATATTATGCAAATTGAACATATTTGTGTCGGTGATGTAGAGCGTTTTAAGAATACACTTGAACAACGTTTAGGTGATTATGATGTTATACTAGTGGATACAGCAGGCATGTCCCCTTATGATACACATAAATTTATTAAAACAGTTGAGTTTGTTAAAACACAAACACCTAAAAAATTAGAAGTACACCTTGTACTTTCTGCAACAGTTAAATACGAAGATATGGAAGACATTTATAAAAACTTTTCATTTTTAAATCTTGATTCACTAATTATTTCTAAGTTTGACGAAACAAAACACTTTGGTACCTTACTGAACTTTATGTTGCTTTACAAACTTCCAATGAGTTATTTTTCTACAGGTCAAGAGGTACCTGATGATTTATTGTTTGCAGATAAAGAGTTTTTGTTAGAGAAGTTTATCGGTGACATTGATGAAGGGTGAAACACAAGCAGTACACCTTGAAAAGATGATGCAAGAGCATAAACTGTATCCAGAGTATGAATTAACGCTACCTCCATTTTTCGTCAAAAGTAAGGTACTTAAAAAATTATCTGTTGATGATGTATTGTTATTGGGACTGAATGCATTAGATTTTATACTTATGTCTAATGGAAAAATATGTGCAAAAGTAGAATTTTTAGAAGAAGACAATAGTCAAAAAATTAAAATCATATATTTAGAAAAAGACAGCCTAAAACAGTTAAATACTAAAAAATATGAAAAAGTAAAATGCCTCTTTTCCATACTTCAGGTTAGAGAACTTAAAGTAGGTCAGAAACTAAGTATTGAACAGCTAGATTTACAAGATGTAAAACTCTTTGTAAATGATGTATATATAGCAGTGGGTACACTTATAGAAGTGGATGATGAAATTGCTATACAAATAAAAAAAGTTAAAAAATGAATAAAATAGAAAAGATAAGAATCAAAAATAAACACGGTGAGGTATACAATGACTAAAGGAAAAAAAGTATTGGTAGGTATGAGTGGAGGTGTTGACTCAACAGTAACGGCAATCCTTCTTCAAAAAGAAGGATATGAAGTAGAAGGGGTGTATATGAAATTACACCATAAGCCAGGTTATCATGAATCTAATTTTACAAAAGCCCAAAGAGTTGCAGATTATTTAGGAATAAAAGTCCATTTTCATGATTTATCAAGTGAGTTCAAAAATGAAGTATATGATTATTTTGTAGAGAGTTACAAGGAAGGTTTAACCCCTAACCCTTGTGTGATGTGTAACCGTACAATCAAGTTTGGAAAGATGGTTGAATTTGCAGACAGTATTGGGGCGGAGTATGTAGCTACTGGGCATTATATAAAATGTGACGGTGAATTTATTTATATGGCAGAAGATCCCAATAAAGATCAGAGTTATTTTCTATGTGAGGTCAAAAAGGAGGTATTGCCACGTCTCATTTTTCCATTAGGAACTTGGGTAAAACCAGATGTCAAAGCGTATGCAGCTAATATCGATGTATTAAAAGACTTTGCTACACAAGCAGAAAGCTCTGAAATCTGTTTTGTGGAGAATACTTATGATGAAGTTTTAGCTAAACATATGGATATAGATATGCCAGGTGAAACTTTGGATACAGAAGGTAATGTGATAGGTACACATAAAGGGTATATGCATTATACGATTGGAAAAAGAAGAGGTTTTTTTGTCGATGGCGCACATGATCCACATTTTGTTTTAGAGATAAAAGCAGATACAAATCAGATTGTAGTAGGTACTAAAGAAAAATTAGAAGAACATGCCTTTGAAGTAAAACAAATAAATCTTTTTAAAGAACTTAGTGAATTCGACTGTAAGGTAAAAGTACGTTATCGAACACAGGCAGTACCTTGCCATGTTTCCATTCATGATGGTAGGGCGAAAGTGACGCTGGAAGAACCCGTTTTTGGACTTGCAAAAGGACAAATAGCTGCTTTTTATGAAGAGGATAAATTATTAGGTGGAGGCGTTATCTGCTAAGTTATTCTTTTTTCTTAGAACGTCTTTTTTCTTCCTTTTCAGACTTCTCTTCTTTCACTGACTTGATCCAGAGCCAATTGAGTGCAAAATAAATCAGTGTAGAAACAACGATAGAATAAAAAGCCGTACCTACGTATAATGGGATAAAAATATCTCCTATATTGTCTGAAAACCATTCTAGGTTAAGCTCAATATCTTTAATGTTTTCGTGACCTAAAATGAAATTACCAGTAAGGTATTCTATATAATACATTGGTGGCATCGTAAAAGGGTTGGAGAGCCAAACCATAGCAATGGCTATGGGAACATTGAATCGTATAAAAGGGGTAGTAGCCACAACAGCTAACATTTGCATAGGCATAGGTATAAATCCCCAAAACAAACCAACAAATACACCTCTTGTAACCATTTTTCTATTGATATTGAAATAAGCTCTAGGAAGATTGTATTTATCTAAAAAAGTATCTATTTTACCTCGACCTGAAGTTTTTTTTCTAAAGAATTTACGCATTAGAGATGTCCATAATTATCATTTAACATGCATAAGTGTAATACCCTATGCCTTTAAATCCCCTTTTTATGATGTTTTGTGTAAAATACACCTAATAAAATAGACACAAAGGTACAATATATATGAGTGGATATATGATATTTTCCGGAACATCAAACCCTGAACTCTCTGAAGAGATAGCTAAGTATCTCGAAATGCCTCTTTCTAAAGCAAGTATCAAACGTTTTTCAGATGGCGAAATCTCTGTGCAAATAGCAGAGTCTGTACGCGGTAAAGATGTTTTTATCATACAACCCACCTCTGCACCAGCCAACTCCAATCTTATGGAACTGTTGATTATAACAGATGCGTTGAAACGTTCTTCAGCCAAGTCTATCACTGCTGTAGTGCCTTATTATGGGTATGCGAGACAAGACAGGAAAGCAGCACCAAGGGTACCGATTACCGCAAAACTTGTGGCAAACCTCATGGAAACATCAGGTATTACACGTATGGTTACTGTGGATCTTCATGCCTCTCAGATACAGGGTTTCTTTGATATTCCTGTTGATAATCTTTATGGGGCTATTTTATTTATGGATTATATTAAGGCAAAAAACTTTAAAAACCCAGTCATTGCTTCTCCAGATATAGGAGGTGTTGCTAGAGCTAGGTATTTTGCCAATAAGCTTGGTTTAGATATGGTTATTGTGGATAAACGTCGTGAAAAAGCAAATGAGTCTGAAGTGATGAATGTCATTGGAGAAGTAAAAGGTAAAGATATTATATTGATTGATGATATGATAGATACAGCAGGAACTATGGTAAAAGGTGCAGCTGCACTAAAAGCATTGGGTGCGAACTCAGTGATGGCATGTTGTACCCATCCTGTACTTTCCGGTCCAGCCTATGAACGCATAGAAGAGGGTGAATTAGATGAGTTAGTAGTAGCAAATACCATCCCTATGACAAAAGCATCTTCCAAAATCAAGATGCTTTCAACAGCTTCTATGTTAGGTGAAGTAATACGTAGAGTACATAATAATGAGAGTGTAAACTCTTTATTTGAGACTAATTAATGGTAAATAAGGTACCTCAGACGAATATCCGTAACTTTTCGATTATTGCACATATTGACCATGGTAAGTCTACATTGGCAGACCGTATTATACAAGAGTGTGGGGCAGTGAGTGATAGACAGATGTCTGCACAGGTCATGGATACTATGGATATCGAAAAAGAACGAGGTATTACCATTAAAGCTCAGTCTGTACGCTTGGATTATGAAAAAGATGGAGAACATTATATTCTTAATCTCATTGATACTCCGGGTCATGTAGATTTTTCATACGAAGTAAGCCGTTCTTTAGCTTCGAGTGATGGGGCACTTCTCATTGTAGATGCAGCACAAGGTGTAGAAGCCCAGACTATTGCCAATGTATATATTGCTATAGAAAATGACCTGGAGTTACTCCCCGTAGTGAATAAAATTGACCTTCCCGCGGCTGATCCAGACAGAGTTCTTGCCGAACTTGAAGAAGCCATAGGTATCGATGCTACTGAACATAACTTAGTCTCAGCAAAAACTGGAGAAGGTGTAGCTGAACTTGTAGATAGTATAGTCGAACGTATCCCCGCGCCAGTAGGTGATGATGATGCACCACTTAAAGCACTTATTTATGATTCATGGTTTGATAATTACTTAGGTGCTTTAGCCCTTATACGTGTGTTTGACGGGAAGATAACTAAAGGTCAAATGGCAAAAGTAATGGGTACAAAAGATGACCATCAAGTACTTAACTTGATGTATCCTAATCCGATTGCTCCTATTAAAACAGATGAAATACGCACTGGAGAGATAGGCATCGTAGTCATGGGACTTAAAACAGTCGATTCTCTAAAAGTGGGAGATACCATTACTGATGTAAAAAATCCTACTGCGGAGCCTATCCATGGTTTTGAGCCTGCTAAACCTTTTGTATTCGCGGGGATATACCCTATAGAAACAGATCGTTTTGAAGATTTACGTGATGCATTAAATAAACTTAAACTTAATGATTCATCACTTTCTTTTGAACCTGAGAGTTCTATGGCTCTTGGTTCTGGGTTCAGGACAGGTTTTTTGGGAATGCTCCATATGGAAGTGATTAAAGAGCGTTTAGAACGTGAGTTTAACCTCGAACTTATCGCCACAGCACCAACGGTAGTTTATAGAGTAGAACAAACCAACGGAGAAGAGATTGAGATACAAAACCCTTCAGAACTTCCCGAACCACAAAAGATTTCTAAAGTATATGAACCTTATGTTAAAGCGACGATATTAACACCACAAGAATATCTAGGTAACCTAATTAAACTACTCAATGATCGCCGTGGGGTACAAATAAAGATGGATTATCTTAACGAAACCAGGGTACTGTTAGAATATGATATTCCTATGAACGAAATAGTCATGGATTTTTATGATAAATTAAAGTCTATAACGAAAGGATATGCAAGTTTTGATTATGAACCTATAGGGTTCAGGGAAGGTAAATTGGTCAAACTTGACATACGGGTGGCAGGAGATGTGGTAGATTCACTCTCTATCATTGTTCCTGAAGAGAAAGCACGTACTCGTGGTCTTGCTTTTGTTGCACAGCTTAAAGAACTCATCCCTAGACAGTTGTTTGAAGTAGCTATTCAAGCGAGTATTGGTAACAATGTTATCGCACGTTCTAACGTAAAATCAATGGGTAAAAATGTGACTGCAAAATGTTATGGTGGAGATATTACGCGTAAAAGAAAACTTTTAGAAAAACAAAAAGCAGGGAAAAAACGTATGAAATCTATTGGAAAAGTACAAGTGCCTCAAGAGGCGTTCATGGCCGTATTGAAGTTGGATAGTTAAAATGACTCTTATACCAGTAGAATCAGATAAAAAAACCATAGCAGCACGTTTTAGAAAAGCACACTCTTTTGCTTTTTTGGATGAAGGACAGGTATTTATACAAGAAAACCCTCATAAAACATCAAAATCACCAGAGTTTTTTGAGTATTTCAAAACGCTTAATGTGGATACTTTATATATTAAAGAACTTGGATATAAAACGTTACTTACATTACTTGAGTTAGGTGTGACAGTCTATTTGATACAGAATGCAGAAAAATATAACCGTATCAAACCCAATGAACTGCTTTTACTTGATGCTAACAATGCCAAAGAATATTGTTCTTTAGGACATAATGACAAAGAAGTAAAATAGTGGGTTGGGCTATCCATCTGCATTTAGTGGCTGCTATAGCATGGATTGGTGGAGCTTTTTTTATGTTTTTACTCGGGGTGAGTCTTCGAAAAAAAGAGGATCAAGATGCTGTTTACCCCCGTATAGGTCCTATATATGGATACTTTGAGACGGGAGCATTGATTATTTTACTCTTTACAGGGTATACGATGATCAACAATAATGGTTTAATTACTATATTGTTTTCCAATGTGAGTAATGAAGTAATAGATGCATTACGTATAAAATTACAAATAGTTGCAGTTATTTTTGTCCTTACAGTGATACATATGACTATTAGTTTAATGACATTACATAAAATGAAAACACCGATACAAAAACTCTTCTCTAAAGGTTCATCAATGGGAATATTTTTATTGAACCTTGTTGTTCTACATTATGCAATGGTTTTACGAGACATATTGTAATACATAAGCTTAACAATCTACTATATTTAAAAAATATACGTCATAATATAGATAATCTATCAATGTAATATATTTTTTAAATCATAAAAGGGATTAGAGATGAATGATAAAATCAGAGATATGATGAATGATATAGAAGAGATGAAAAAAAAACTTTTATCTGAAATTCAACGGCATGAAAAAAATGTGAGTTATGAAATACAAAATGGATATGTACGATTTGAAAAAGAAGTAGTAAAGAAGCAAAAAGAAAATATGAAAAATATTTTAGCTTATTTAAAAGATATTCCTTTGCTACATTTTATGAGCTCACCTATCATTTATGGGATGATTATCCCTGCGGTACTTTTTGATATGATACTTTTTGCCTATCAAAATATTATATTTCGTATTTATAAATTTGAATTTGTTAAACGAAGTGATTATATTATATTTGACCGTCACTATCTTGGGTATTTAAATTTTATTGAAAAATTAAACTGCATGTATTGTTCTTATTTTAATGGTTTGATGCATTATGCCGCAGCTATAGCAGGCAGAACAGAACTTTATTTTTGTCCCATTAAACATGCAAAAAAAATAGTGTATGAGCATACACATTATAAGGATTTTTTAGTTTATGGCGATGATGAATATCAAAATAAACTGAAAGAACTTCGTGATAAATTTCAAATAAGATAATGCCTTGATTTTTATATCAAGCTTGTGTTTGGTGTATTATTTGCTATAATTTACTTATGAATATAGAAGAGAACATACAAAAAGCAAAGACACTGTTAAAAGAGTGTGATGCACTTTTTATTACTGCTGGTGCTGGTATAGGCGTAGACTCAGGGTTGCCGGATTTTAGAGGCGTTGAAGGGTTTTGGAATGCTTATCCCAAAGCCAAAGAACTTGGACTTCATTTTGAAGAGATGGCAAATCCTGAATGGTTTGAGACCGATCCACAACTTGCATGGGCTTTTTATGGACATAGGCTTCACCTATACCGTGAGACAGTACCTCATGAAGGATTTAGTCGGCTTCTTGAATGTTCTAATACTAAAAAATATGGGTATCAAATTTTTACGTCAAACGTCGATGGACAGTTTCAATTATCAGGATTTTCAGAAAATAATATGATGGAGTGTCATGGAAGTATTCATCATCTTCAATGTATAGATAATTGTCAAGGAATGCTATGGAGTAGTGAGGGGACTTTCATTGAAATAGATGATGGATTTAAAGCCAAAGAGCCTCTGCCAAACTGTCCATACTGTGGTGCTATAGCAAGACCTAATATACTTATGTTTGGAGACTACAGCTGGGAATATGCTAGAACAGATGGACAAAGAGAACGCTTAAGTCAGTGGATGGAAGTTTTGGAAAAAGAAGGGGCAAAATTAGCTATCATCGAGATTGGGGCAGGTACTGCTGTGCCTACGGTGAGAAATACCTCTGAACAAATTGCCACACGTTTTAATATTCCTCTTATTCGGATTAATCCCAGAGAGAGTTTTGGAGCTGAGATTGAATTACCGATGGGTGCGCTAGAAGCCCTACAAAAAATAGTGATATAAATGCGTTGTTTCTCATGTGCAGCTTTTAGTTTTCAAATTCTTTGTAATATGTGTAAAACACAACTGTTTATTCCAACAATTACGAAGCGTAAAGTTGGTACCCTAGAAGTGATGAGTTTTTTTAAATATTCTACTTTAGAACCTTTACTCCTTACAAAACATAAACCAGAGGGGCATCGGATTTACAGGGAATTGGCAAAGATAACAGTAACACCATTTATAAAAAAATTTGCAGAGAATTATAAAAAAGATGTCTATATTATTGGGGTTGATGAGAGTGTTAAAAGTGGTTATTCACATGTTGCTCTTCTTACCCAAAGTATGAAGAGAAAATATGTGAAACCACTACATAGTGCATTGATGGCGAAAAATAAAGTGCGATATTCAGGAAAATCATTGGAATTTCGTTTATGGTATTCAAGAGCGTTTGTTTACAAGGGGAAAACCAATATCGATGCTATATTAGTAGATGATATTATTACCACAGGGCTTACCTTACAAGAAGCCTATAATGTTTTAACCCAAAGTGGTGTGAATGTTTTATTTGCATTGACCTTAGCTGATGTAGAAGAATAATATTTTTTAAAATATAGTTTTATTTTTTAGAAAACGATATCGTTTTTCTATTATCTCATGCTATAATGCTGAATGATTCGACAAAAAAATTATCAATTTTTTAAAAATCAAATAATTTTGATTATTGGACTTTCCCTCTTGCCGGGTATTGTATTGGTTATACTTGCCTGGATGCACAATATGGTGATGGGTGCTCTTATTTGGTATGTATTACTTCTTGCTACATCTGCATGGGGACTTAGCCTCTACTATCGCTATGACAAGATTATAGATTCTGATGTATTGACAAGATGGTATACTGAGATAAAAGCTTATTTTTATCTTAACTTCTCTCTTTGGACAGTTCTTTTTTTAATGTATGCAGGAGAGGTTGAAAGTAAGTTACATTATATAGTCATTTTTACTCAACTTGGTACATCTGTGGTTGCTTCTGCACTTTTGGTAACAGATAGAAAAATATTTGTACCCGTTTTGCTTGTTATTTTACTTCCTTTAAGTGGATACTTTTTTATGATTGATACATGGTATGGATATGTACTTTCATTGTTTACAATCGTTTTTTTAGGGATACTTTTTTATGCTTCAAACAATACGTATAAACTTATTCAGAAAAATGATTATCAGGCTAAACATGATATGTTGACAAAATTGTATAATAGGCGTTATTTCTTAAGCTATTTGGAAACAGTTATTTTAAGACTAGAAAAATCAAAAAAAGTAGCATACCTTTTGTTGATAGATTTAGATCACTTTAAAACGATTAATGATTCATTGGGACATGATATAGGAGATAAAGTACTTCAGTCTGTTGCAAGACGTATAGAGAAGTTTGCCGAAGAAACACATGTGATTGCACGCTTTGGTGGTGATGAATTTACGCTACTAAGCCTAGAACATAATAGCAATGAATATAGTATAGAAGATTCTTATGAAGTGGCAGAAATGTTGCTAGAAATATTAAAAAAACCTTATCGTATAGGTAAACATCGATTGTATCTGACAGCAAGTATTGGCATTAAAGAAATTACGGGTGTATCTATGGATGCAAACCAGTTTATTAAAGAAGCAGATATTGCTATGTATGAAGCCAAACATATAGGTAGGGATGGTGTTATATTATTTAGTGACACGTTATCTCAACGTGTTCAACTTGAACATGACACTGAACAAAAACTCTATTTTGCAGTACAAGATAAAGATATAGAACTCTATTATCAGCCCTTATTTAATGAAAAAAAGGTGATGATTGGTTGTGAGGTATTAGTCCGGTGGAAGAGTGGCGAAGGATATATCGCACCTGATGTATTTATTCCTATTGCAGAAAAAACAGGACTTATTGTAGGATTGGGGTATTTTATTCTCGAAGAATCGTTTCAGACATTAAAAGAATGGCACATAAAAGGTATGTTAATACAGCATTTTTCAGTCAATATCAGTGTGAAACAACTGTTAGACAATACCTTTGCGGATAGAGTTGAGATACTGTGCGATACCTACCTTTCTCAAAATGTGAGAGAAAAAGTTTTCTTTGAAGTAACAGAAAGTGTATTGGCTGAAGATGTGGGTAAAATTATTAGCACTATGAATAAAATAAAAGCCTTGGGTATTCGCTTTTCTATGGATGATTTTGGTACAGGATATTCATCTTTGAGTCATCTTCGAGAAATTCCGATAGATGAATTAAAAATTGATAAATCTTTTGTCACTCATCTTATGGAAAGTAATATGGATCAAACGATGGTACCTGCTATACTTTCAATCGCAAAACTCTTTAAACTCACTGTTGTTGCTGAAGGTGTAGAAAATAAGAAACAGTTTGACTATTTAGTAAGTCAAGGATGTAACATATTTCAGGGATATTACTTCAATAAAGCCCTATCAAAGAGAGATTTTTTATCTTCATATACAACATAAATTTTCATTGAACAGCTTGAGCAATGAGATGTATGGCCATACCATAAGAAGTTGAGCTATTATATCGTGTAAGTACCCGAAAATTTTTCCCGCCTAGCCAAATATCATCATGTGTTTTGTTGCGATTTTTAAGTAGATATGCTTTGGGTTCATGAAATGGTTTTAGGGGTTTAATACCATGTTTTAATATGGTACGTAATGGTATTGTGCGTCTATGACTTGTTTTAAGTCTAGTAAAACGTTTACCCTTAAAACTGGTAGGAACTGCTACCACTCTGCCATTTTTCCAGTTATTATGATGCATAAATTTTGCTATGCTCCCTATACAGTCCTCTATGTCCCATACACTTGCCCCATCTCCATCAAAATCGTAGTTAAATTTTCGTGCTACAGAGGGGAGTTGTTGTACGCAACCCATCGCTCCAGCAAATGAACCTTCCAGTGTACGAATGTTATAACCCTTTTCTCTGGCAAACAAAAAAAGATGTTTGATTTCGGATTTGAAGAGTTTTTTCATACGGTTAGGATGGAAGGCTAGAGTAGCAAGGGCATCCAGTGTATTATAGTCACCCATGAACGTACCAAAACGGCTCTCTACACCTAAAAAACCTACAATGTAGTTCATATCAACCTTGTAGGTTTTTTCAGCTCGTTTAAGGGTTCTTTTGTATTTTTTTTTAAAAGATCTTGCTTCTTTAAATGTTTTATCATTAACAACATGAAGTTTAAAGCGTTCCCAAGTACCTACAGTGGTATTTTTTTTAAACCTCCCAGTATATCGAGCCAGTGTATCACGGTCGAGTTTAGCAGACTTCAGTACAGAAGTGACATAAGTTCGTTTAAAATGGTATTTATTTACCATCATATTAACAAAGTTTTTTACCTCTTTTTTCGCTAGAAAATCATATGGTACGGGAGGTCTATCATCATTCGAAAATATGAAAGAGGGAAGTAGGGTTACTAACAAAAGTAGTTTAATATATTTCAATGCTTATCCTTGTATATTATTTAGTATCAATAGTGCATCTCTATAGATTGGTTCATCTATAAAACCATAGGTGTCATCCATAAAGCCATTATTTCCTTTAGCAGCATGTATCTCAAAACGTTCTTTAATATACAGTGCTCTAACAATATCATATTTATTAATACTAAAAATATCATTTGCAATACTGACTTGCTTTGGTCCCATACAGGCTTTAGAAGTAAAGCCCATCATCTTCTCATGTTCACACCATGCTCTAAATGTCTCTGTGTTGTGATACTCTTGGTACATAAAACTGATAGGGTGTATGCCCGCTGTCTTTGCATCTACTAAAAACTTAGAGAGTATATAGTCGATGGTAGGATTACCCTCTGTTACGATGGACTGTGGTAAACCAAGAGAGGTGAGTAGGTCTAAGATGCCTAAGTTTGCAGTAGTAAGACGTGGGTCTATGCGTAGGGAGCTTAGATTTTCAAACGCTTCTTTGGTTTCTAGTGAAATGTGTAGTTCTTTCTCCTTGCTTAGCAATGTAAGTGCTTGGGCTATTTGGGTTTGTGTTTTTACTTTAGCCACACGTACTGCATCAAAGGAAAAATTATTTAAAAAAGTTATCTCTTCAGCACCACCTTCATCTAAAGGGTTCACTCGAACAATGATGAAGCTGTTAGAATGTTCCATATACGAGAGAAAAAGGGCGATGTTATGCAGTGCCTCTTTTTTACGG
>JALSHU010000015.1 GCA_026982075.1 Sulfurovum sp.
AAAGTAGACTCAAATACCATCAAGTACTTCGATAAAGAAGTAGAGATACGCAAATCTTCAGAGTTTACTATGGATAACCTTACAGGCTCTATGTCTTACATACTCATAGCCAATAGTGGAAAAACTGATGGTATCAAAGACCCTAAATTTTTGCATACTGTAGAAAAGTTTTATGAAGACTATAAACTCATGTTTCCAAAAGATGTACGTCATATAAGTTCATTGCTTGATACCATAAAAAGATATAACAAAATTATGAACCAAAAAGAAGTCATACCTGAAAGTAGAGAACTCGCAGCACAGTATCTACTCTTATACTCTATGGGTTTACCTCAAGGTATGGAAATCACCGACCAGATGGACTTTGACCAACGTAAGTTACGCATCACAGTACTGACAAACATCGTAGACAACACAAAAGATATGAAGATGATAAACTTTGCCAAAGAGTGGTGGGCTAAAACGCCTTATGCGATGACACTTACAGGACAAACTGCTATGTATGCCTATATGGCTAAAGATGTAACGGCTACGCTCATCTATTCACTTTCTTTAACTATACTCATAGTTTCCATTATGATGCTACTCATCTTTAAGAGGCTAAAGATATTGTGGATACTCCTTTTGCCAAACTTATTACCCGTAATCTTGGTCATTGGGGTCATGGGCTGGCTAGGGCTTACTATAGACATGGGTGTAGCCATTGCAGGAGCTATCATCATCGGGGTAGCTGTAGATGACACGATTCACTTCTTAGTCAAGTACTTTGATGCTAGAAAACGAGGTTTGGGGATGGCTGAGACTTTTGATGAAGTTTTGCATTATGCAGGTAAGGCGATACTTTTTACTACAATAGTTTTGGCATTATCATTTTCTGTGTTTACATTTAGTACTTTTACCCCTAACCAAAACTTCGGTGTAGTCACAGCCACAGCGTTAATCATTGCATTGATTATAGATTTGCTATACCTACCGGCATTACTACACATGGCAGATAAAAATACAGATTATATGAAGGAAAATTTATGAAAAATATACTCATCATCACAGCACATCCAAGTGCTAGAAACCTTACACAAGGCATGGCAGACATTTATAAAAATGAAAAAGAAGCTAAGGGAGATACGGTTAAACTTGTAGACCTATATAAAGACAAACAACTTCCTTACCTTGCTTTTGAAAATGCAAATGATGTGGGTAAGTCAGATGAAGTACTTTACTATCAAGAGCAGATAAAGTGGGCAGAAGAGATAGTCATTATCTATCCATTTTGGTGGGGTTCTATGCCTGGTATTTTGAAAAACTGGCTAGACCAAGTACTAACTTCTGGTTTTTCATTTACCTATGGCGAAAATGGTAGACCTCTAGGACTACTACAAGGAAGAAGCGTAAAAGTCATCTCTACATGTGGAGCACCAAAGTTTCTATATTGTCTCAATGGTATCAACAGAGCCAATACGAATATATGGAAAAAATCTATCATTAAGTTTTGTGGTATGGATTTTGATGGTTTTCACCTTTTTGGTGGCGTAGATGTAGAAGGTAAAAATGTAGATAAAATTTTTGCTTCTGTAACAAAATTAGCACAAAAATAAAGGAAATAAATGCACAATAAACTAGAAGCCATGATGGGAAAACTTGGAGAATTCATCCACGATAACCCATTAAAAGTATTATTAGTAGTTCTACTACTTTTAGCATTACCCATTTCACATGTACCTCAAATAAAAATGGACACTTCCACTGAAGGTTTTATGCATCCAGATGATCCAGTTTTGATGACTTACAATAAATTCAGAGAACAGTTCGGGCGTGATGAGCGTATCGTCTTAGCTATCAGTAGTGATGAAATCTTTACAGTAGAGTTTTTAAAAACATTGCGAGATTTACATGAAGAGATAGAAGAAAAAGTACCCTATCTTGATGATGTAACATCACTTTACAATGTACGTAACACTCGAGGTGAGGGTGATCAGCTTATAACCGATGATTTACTTGAACCGTTTCCTGAAACACAAAAAGAAGTAGCTGCTATTAAAAAACAAGCTTTAGCTTCACATTTTTATAAAGATTTACTATTAAGTGCAGATGGTACCATGACCACAATAGTCATAGAAACAGATGCATATTCTCATGAAGGTGAAACTGAAGTTTCTTTAGAAAGTGATTTTGATGAAGGTTTTGGTGATATCTCAAGGGCTATTAGAGATAAAAATAAAGAAAGAAGTTTCCTAACTGATGCGGAAAATGCTACATTGCTAAAAGTGATTCACGATATAGTTGAAGAATATAAAGAAAAGGGATTGAAAATTTATGTAGCAGGAAGTCCTGCTGTTAATAATGCGCTAAAAGCACAAATGAAAACAGATATGGAGAAATTTACTCGGATTACATTTTTGATTATTATAGTTTTTTTGTTTGTGATGTTCAGACGAATTTCTGCAGTGGTGTATCCTCTTATTGTTATTATACTTTCTTTATTGGCAACGATAGGTACTATGGCATGGACAGGTGTAGCATTTAAATTACCTACACAAATAGTCCCTTCATTACTTTTAGCTGTCAGTATCGGAGCTACAGTACATATTTTATCTATCTTTTTTGACAGGTTCAATAAAAATGGTGATAAAAAAGAAGCTATGCGTTATACCTTGGGACATTCTGGTTTGGCCATCGCTATGACCTCTGTTACAACAGCTATAGGGGTAGGGTCTTTTTCTGGCTCAGAGGTTGCACCTATATCTGACCTGGGTATTTTTGCATCTTTTGGTGTGATGGTCTCTCTTTTTTTAACTTTAACACTCTTACCTGCATTTTTGAGTATTACAAGACTTAAACAAAAGCAAAAAACAAAAATAGGAAAAATGGATGAGTTAATGACAATTTTGGCACTTTTCCCTATAAAATATTACAAAGGAATTATCGTAGGTTCTTTTATTTTAGTAATTGTAGCCCTTATAGCTTCATCGAAGATAGAGCTTTCGCATAACCCTTTGTATTGGTTTCAAGAAGGGAATGAAAATAGAGTATCAACAGAAGTCATAGATGAAAAGATGAATGGTACAGTGACAATAGAGGCTATTATTGATACAGGCGTAGAAAATGGTTGGAATCATCCAAAACGACTTCAAAAACTGAATGAAATGTCTAAACGGATGGAGGCATATGTTGATGCATATACACATATTGGTAAAGTTGTTTCATTAGCAACCATTGTGAAAGAAACCAACCGTGCTTTACATGAAAATAAAGAGACTTTTTATAGTATTCCAAATAATGAAAACCTTGTCTCACAAGAATTACTTTTATTTGAAAATTCTGGCTCTGATGATCTAGAAGATGTGGTAGACAGCCAGTTTTCTAAAGCACGAATCACTATTAAGCTTCCCTGGACAGATGCAGTTAAAGCAGTGCATGTCTTAGAATATGTCAAAGAGGAGGTAGCTAAAACATTCCCCGATGAAAAAGTAGAAACCACAGGGATGATACCTTTGCTCATAAACACTTTTGCAAATGCGGTAAACTCATCTGTAATGAGTTACTTTATCGCTTTTATATTGATTACTTTTATGATGATATTTATTTTAGGTTCTGTACGCATAGGACTTTTAAGTATGATACCAAATTTGACACCTATTATTTTGGGCTTACTTTTGATGTATATGATGAACATTCCGTTAGATATGTTTACTTTACTCATAGGTAGTATTGCTATTGGGTTAGCAGTGGATGATACGATACACTTTCTCCACAATTTTAGGCGATACTACTTGGAGACGTGTAACAGTGAAAAAGCTATACAAATGACCTTTTTTACGACAGGAAAAGCAATGGTTATCACTACAGTAGTACTTTCATTAGGGTTTTACTCTTATTTGATGGCCCAAATGATATCTGTACAAAACTTTGGTTTACTTACAGGTTCGGTTATTGTGATGGCATTACTAGCAGACTTGCTTTTAGCACCTTCACTCATGATAGTTGCAGCCAAGCGTGGTTGGATTAAATAAAATTTAAAATGGAGAAAATGATGACAAAAAAATTACTTATTGGATTTGGTTTAGGGCTTTCACTTTTAACAACAAACCTTCTAGCAGATGATACAAAAGCAAGAGCAATTATGGAAAAAGTGGATGCACGTGATGATGGCAAAACTATTGAACAAAATATGCTTATGATTTTAATGGATAAAAATAATAACAAACGTATACGTGATATTAAATCGTATGGTAAAGATTTTGGAGTAGATGAATATCAAATATTATTTTTTAAATCACCAGCAGATGTCAAAAATACAGCATTTTTAACCTATGATTATGATGATGCGCGTAAAGATGATGACCAATGGTTATATTTACCTGCACTTAAAAAAGTCAAACGTATTCCTACTGCAGACAAGAGTGGAAGTTTTATGGGGTCAGATTTTTCTTACTTTGACATGACAGATAGAGATTTGGAAGACTATGACTTTAAACTTCTTAAAGAGACTAAAGTACGTGGACATGATGCATGGATGATAGAGTCAATACCACGAAATAAAAAAACGCGTAAAGAATCAGGCTACACAAAAACAGTTGCTATTGTTCGAAAAGATAATTATATGGTTGTACGAGCGATCAACTATATGAAAAATGGTAAGAAAAAGTATTTAGATTTAAAAAAGATACATAAACAAAGTGGCGTTTGGGTGGTAGATGAAATGACAATGACAACTAAAAAAGGTAAAGCTACTACACATAAAACGGTTCTGAAATTTAAAAATATTAAGGTAAATAAACCATTAAGTAATGACTTGTTTACTACAAGACGATTGGAAAAAGGATTGTAACCTATGGGTAAAAAAGTATTACTTTCTTTTGCTGTAGCTACGACATTTATGTATGCCCAAAGTGTGGATACTGATTTAGAGGGCTTTGATGATAGCCCTTTAGAAGTTGTTACTTCTATCTCTCATATAGATGATATGGCAGGTTTTGATGATGAACCAGTAGTAAAATCATCTCAAAATAATGTAAATGAAACCAGTGGAGAAATTTCTTTTGAGGATATAAAAACAGATTTAGACCAGCCCGAAGAAAATGATGAGAGTGCTACAGACACTTTTATCTCTGGTTTTACAGGAAAATTGACAGAACAAGTTACCTACGCCTACAATGGCAAAAAGCCACACAATAACTTTACTGGATTAAAATCTTCTTTACTCTTGGATTATGAGCATAAATTTGAGAATAACTGGCGTTTTAAAATCAATGCAAAAGCGTATTATGACGCTATCTATGACATACGTGATGAAACTTATACACAAGATGAACTCGATGAACAGCGTTCAGAAATACGTTTATATGATGCCTATATAGAAGGCAGTATTAGTGAAAAAATAGATTTGAAACTAGGGCGACAAGTGGTTGTGTGGGGACGATCTGATACTATACGTATCACAGATATTTTAAATCCTTTAGACAACCGTCGTCCAGCGATAGTAGATATAGAGGACTTGCGTTTGCCTGTAACTATGGCAAAGTTAGATTTTTTTGTAGGTGATTGGCGTATTACGCCTATTGCAGTACTTGAACAATTTTTCTCTCTCAATCCAGCTTTTGGTTCTGCATTTAATCCTTTCCCCAATCCTAATCTGCAGGAAAAAAGATATTCTGATGTGACCTATGCACTTTCCGTTGGTGGTGAGTTTGCAGGTTGGGATGTAAATTTCTATGCAGCACGGGTACGTGATGATGTTGGGTATGTTAGATTTTTGCCACAACCTACATTGGTTCATGACAAAGTAAATATGTTTGGTACAGCACTCAATGTTATTAGTGGAAGTTGGTTGCTTAAAACTGAACTTGCATATCTTGATGGTTTAAAGTATACAAGTACACAAGATAAATTGTATTCAAGAACAGATGCTTTGATTGGTGTGGAATATAATGGTATTGCTGATACACTTATTTCTTATGATATTTCTTTGCGTCATCTTAATAACTATGATAAAAGACTTTTAAATGAATTTAATCCTTTAGAAAAAGATACCTATCAACAAGCTTTCCGTATATCAACAGATTTTGTAAATGACACAATTAATGCCAATTATCTTATCTCATTATTTGGTCAAAAACTCAGTGAAGGTGGTTTCCAAAGAGTATGGATAAAATATGATTTAGCAGATGGCATCAATGTTAATGTTGGAGTGGTTGACTATATCGGTGGTTCTGCTTTATTTGATACAGTAAAAAATAGCGATATGATTTTTGCTGATATTTCTTATAGCTTTTA
>JALSHU010000016.1 GCA_026982075.1 Sulfurovum sp.
TGATTAAATCGAAGTAACTTTTCGTTCGGATTTCCTGTTAACCATACATATACAAGTTGGGCTATAGCTATAACAAACAGTACTAAAGAGATAAACCGTTCTATAATAAGGTAAAGAATAATATATAATATTCTTTCAAAGTTTGCTTTGCCTATATTTTTTGTCTTTTCTTCCATACTTTAAACCTTTTTTATATTTATACAGTTTTATTATAACATAGTATGAAATAGATCACATCAATAAATACATTGATGAGATCTAACGTTATTTGAAGTCAGGCTTAGGTGTTTTTACTGTGCTTTTTGGTAGTTGAGGATAAGATATTGTAGGTTTTCTTCCTTCTAAAGCATTGAAAAAAGTAACAATTTTTTCTGCTTCTTCATCAGATATTTTGATACCTAATTGAATACTTCCCATTTCTTTTACAGCCTCTGCTAAACTCCAAATCGCACCATTATGAAAATAAGGTGCTGTTTCAGTGATATTTCTTAGTGTTGGTGTTTTTACCATACCGTTTGCATCACCTTTAAAATCACCTATATTACCAAATTTGTATTTAGCGGTAACTTCAAATGGTTGCATCGTACCACCAAGTGCTATACCTGTATGACAACTTGTACATCCTTTAGCCATAAATGTTTTTAAACCTTCTTTTTCTGCTTCACTTAAAGCATCTTCTTTCCCATTAAGAAAATCATCAAATCTAGAAGGTGTCACTAGAGTTCTTTCAAAGATACCAATCGTAGAAGTGATGGTTTCAAAATCAACTTTTACATCTTTACCATAGGCTTTTTTAAACGCTTCTACGTATTCTGGCATAGAATTGATTCTTTCTTCAACCAGTGACTTTGGCGCTGCCATCTCTGGTGTAGCTTGCATTGGTCCTTGTGCTTGATCTTCAAGATGTGGACTTCTCCCATCCCAAAACTGTGCACTAAAAAAGACTGCATTATACACTGTTGGTGAATTCAAATGGTGTGGGTTTGGTGTCCACATATGACCAACAGCAGCAGGTACACCATCGACACCACCTAGCCCAAGGTTATGACAGGTGTTACATGAAATAATTGCACTTTTAGACAGTCTTGGTTCAAAATAGAGCTTTTTACCAAGTTCTACTTTTTCTGGACTGAGTGTCCCTTTAGGATCTGTAAGTTTTAAAAGTTCAGTATTATTATCCGGTATGGCAACAAGTCCTGATTTTTTTGCTTCTTCTATCAATGTATTCGTTTTGACAGAGACATTAGCCAATACACATGACGATACAACAGCTGAGATTAAAAGTAATTTTGTAAGTTTCATTATTTTTTTTCCTTATTATTAATATAGTTTAAACTATATTCAAAAACATCTTAAGAGACAATAAATATCTTCAGATAGTATTGAACTGTTATTATATCTGTTTCGTTCCTAAATTACTGTATATAGATGACACATATTTTTATTTTGATATACTATCGATTATTCAAAAAGGATTATAATGCACGATTTGTTGAAACGTTTGTTCGTACTATATTTTACTTTTACATGTATCAATGCCAGTGAAGTCTTTATTGATACAACAAAATTGAACCTCGCACATATCACTCTTTCTTATCAATATTGTAAAAATACAAAGACAAACAACACTTTGTGTAAAAGTAAAGAGCTCAGCTACATAGACTATGATGACCGTGACCTTCCAAAGTTTCTAAAAGGTTTAGAGTCTCATCTTTCACCTTTGCTCACACAATATAAAAACAATGACCTAAAAAGCTCTACTTTGGCTGATTTGAACGATTTTTCTGGAGATATCTCTGGAGAGTGGAGTGATAAAAAAAGCATAACACTTTTTGCAAAAACACCTTCTACCTATACTCTTTCTACAACATCTAGTGGTTATTCTGGTGGAGCGCATGGGTATTATGCTATGGAATTTGAAAATTTTTCTATAGAGACACAAAAAGAAATCAAACTAAGTGATTTGTTTTATAATGATTTCAATACAACATTGCATAATATTGCACAGGATATCTATAAAAAAACTTATAGACTTAAGACGAAACAATCTTTGCATGATGACGGCTGGTTTGAAAACAAGTTTGTTTTAGCAGAAAATTTTGCCATTACTTCCAAAGGACTTCTATTTTACTATAACTCTTATGAAATCAAACCTTATTCTGCTGGACATACACGCTTTATGCTTCCCTATCATAAAATAAAGTCTATCATTAAACCAGAAGGTATACTGGGTTTTGTATTTCAAAAAAGTAATGATTTTAATGTCTCTTCCCATGCAAAAGATGTAACGACTGTCACACTATCATATGCATATATTGGCGTTACAGGTCAGCAGGATTTTAAAAACCATAGCGTTTACATAGGACTATAACATGGATAATATACAATTAGCAGAAGAGAAGATAGCCCAATGTAAAGCAGAGAAAATACCTTATCTTAATCTAAGTGATTTAGAATTAGAGTCTATCCCAGAGTCTATCGGTCAGTTGACATGGTTAGGGGCACTGTCACTTTCACGTAACAAGATTTCGAACATTGAGGTACTCGCTCCTCTGACCAACATCCATAAGCTCGCCTTTTCTGACAACAACATACAAGATATAGATGTTATACAGCATTTTCCAAAACTCAAACATCTTTTTATGAAACATAACAACATAAATGATATCAATAGTATAAAGCAGTTAACAAAGCTCAAAAAAATTGAAGCAAATCATAACGATATAGACAACATAGATTCCCTTGCACATTTAGAAGAACTAGTCTTTCTTGATCTTGCACATAACAAGCTTTCCAATGCTAAACCTATAGTAGATATAAATAGTCTTGTATGGCTTTGTTTAGAAGGAAATCTCTTGGAAAAGCATACCCTCATAGAAATAGTTTCTAAATTACCCAAAATTAGACATTTTACTTACCAATAATAGTATGTTGAAACCTTCTAGTTAACATCTATTAACATTGGGAGGTCATACTACACAAAAGGATACCTATGCAAAAAACAAAATATATACTCTTAGCCTCCACACTTCTCTTTACAAGCCTACATGCGACTAAGCCCACACTACCGGAGATTTTAGACCCTAAAACAACATCTCCTCAACACCCACAATTTCACAGACAGGGTCCTACTGTGCAGATAGGTATCTTGTTAGATACCAGTGGTAGTATGTCTGGGCTTATCAACCAAGCCAAAGACCAGCTCTGGAAGATAGTCAACGAAGTAGCCAAAGCAAATAGAAATAATAAAGATGTCATTATAGAAGTAGGACTTTTTGAATATGGTAAATCTAGTCTACCTGGATATGAAGGCTACTTACAAATGCTCTCTCCTCTTACTTCAGACTTAGATAAAGTCTCAGACGAACTCTTTAGACTCCGTACTAATGGAGGCGAAGAGTATGCAGGCAAGGTCATCTTAGAAGCAGTCAACCGTTTTGCTTGGTCTACACACAAAGATGACTTAAAACTTCTCATCATCGCAGGAAATGAGCCATTTACACAAGGAAATGTACCCTACGAAGAAGCCATCAAAAAAGCTCGACGCAATGACATCATCGTCAACACAATCTTTTGTGGTGATGCCTACCAAGGTAAACGTGGCAAATGGGAGGATGGAGCCAAAAGAGGTGATGGGAAATACTTTAATATCA
The DNA here is from genome assembly GCA_026982075.1 of Sulfurovum sp. Lineage (GTDB taxonomy): Bacteria > Campylobacterota > Campylobacteria > Campylobacterales > Sulfurovaceae > Sulfurovum. The sequence goes on from JALSHU010000016.1 coordinate 3,654, forward strand.
ACCATAATGACATGAGAAGGTACGTCCCAACACCCTACGATGATGAGATCATCGCTTTGGGTAAAAAACTGAATCATACCTACCTAAACTACGGAAACCGTGCCGTAAGAGAAGCCAAAGTAGCCAACACGCGAAAACAAGACGCCAATGCAGAATCACTCTCAAAGTCATCATACATAGAGAGAAACATTGTCAAGTCTAAAAAACAGTACACTTCTACCAGTTCAGACATGGTAAGTGCTTATATGGAAGATACTGCTTCAATAGAAAAGATAGATAAAAACCTTTTACCAGATACACTAAAAGGTAAAAGCAAAAAAGAAATAAAGCATATTATTGAGCAGAAAAAAGAGCAAAGAGTGACACTACAAAACCAAATACGTACTTTAGAAGCCAAAAGAGACAAATTTATTGCTTCAAAATCTTCTAAAAAAGACAACAACTTGGGTGCAGCTATTATCAAAAGCATACGTGAACAAGCCACACAAAAAGGGTTTAAATTTTCCAAATAAAGTTATCATAGAGGATGCTATCGCTCACATCCTCTATGGTACCGAGATGTCATTTGGTATGTTATCAGTACTCGAAGATTCATCTTTGGGTGGAATATCTTCCGTAATTTCATGTCAATTTGTCATGATTTTCACATTTTTCTGAGTTTCATGTCACAATACCCTTATGAAAAAAACATCAAAAGAGATATTGGAAATTATCAGTAAACACTGTCATAATGAACTGACTTACTATCGTTTTAACAAAAGCACACTACAAGTAAGTGACAAATATAGAGAAGGACGCCTCACCGCCCTCAAATATATAGGAGAACTTGTCTATTACTACCTTCAAGAAGAAAAGAAAATACAAGAAGCGTTTAATGCACAGATACACAAACAACTAGAAAAATACTCTACTTTAGAAGAAAATGAGTATAAACGTGGGATGTTTGATGCTTTAGAGATGATAGTCGAAAATTATAATCTAAGACAGTCATCATAGAGACATACTATCGTCAGTCATCTCCTTTTACTTTTCCTCTCAACTGCTTCTTATTGGCATGTTTTTTCTTTGAATCTAGCCGTCTTCCTATAGAACCTTTGGTTGGTTTAGTAGGCACACGCCTTTTTTGTACGATATTCACACTTTTTACCAGCTCGACCAAACGCTCCAACGCTTCGGTTCTGTTTTGTTCTTGGCTTCTATGCTGTTGAGACTTGATGACCACGATGCCTTCTTTAGTAATGCGTTTGTCTTTGCTTTCGAGTAGTTTCTCTTTGTAATACTCGGGGAGTGAAGAAGCCTCCACATCAAAACGTAGATGAATCGCTGCAGAAACCTTGTTCACCTTCTGCCCACCTGAGCCACTTGCACGTATGGCAGATATCTCTATCTCGTTTTCATCTAGAGTGACGGTGTTAGATATTTGTAGCGTTGGCATAAGTTCTCTTTTTTCATTTATCTTTACTGTTGATACTCAATCCAGAGTATCACTATTTACTTAACACTATTTTACTCAATCTCTCCACCCAAGTAAAATCTTATACAAACTATACGCATCTTCTGTTCCTGCTAGTTCACGTATAGAGTGCATAGCATAAGTAGGTAGTCCAATGTCAAGTGTTTCTATACCTAGTCTTGTCGCGGTGATGGGACCTATGGTTGAGCCACATCCCATGTCTGAACGTGTGACAAACTGCTGGTAAGGCTCCCCCGCTTTGTTGGCTACATGCATGAATTTTGAGATACCTGTAATATTAGAGGCATATTTTTGGTTGGCATTGACTTTTATGACGGTGCCTTTGTTGATATATGGACTATGGTTTTTGTCATGTTTATCTGCATAGTTTGGGTGCAATGCATGTGCGTTGTCTGCACTTATCATGATGGAGGTACGTATCATATGCATATAGTCATCATAGTCAGGATACATACGTGTCAGTGTGTTTTCCAAAAAGCTTCCCCCCGCTCCAGAGCTAGAACGACTCCCTACTTCTTCATGGTCACTGGCGATTAAAAGCATAGGCACATCTGCATCTGTTGAACACAAAGACAACAATCCTACATAACAGGACAAAAGGTTATCTAACCTAGCAGAAGCTATGAAGTCGTCTCTTAACCCCACATAAGAGGCTTTTTGTGTGGTATATAGACTAAGTTCTGAAGCATAAACTTCTTTTACATCTAGTATCTCATTTTTTTCTAGCTGCCAACGTATAAAATCTTCAAATTCAAAATCCTCATTGGTTGAGAGTATGGGAGAGATGTCTGTTTGCTTATTAACTGTTCTGTCTTCATTGGCTTTTTTATCTAGGTGGATAGCCAGCGAAGGTATGATGGCTATGGATTTTTGCACATTTATGAGTGTCTCTTTTATCTCATCTTTTGCATTGAGGAAAGAAACTTTACCAGCAAGAGACAAGTCTCTATCAAACCAAGGGTTAAGAAGCAAACCACCGTATGGCTGTACAGCAAATTTCACTACACCATGCTCTTTTATGACAGGGTTTGGCTTTAGTTTTAAGTTAGGTGAGTCTGTATGGCATCCTATCATCATATAGTCTGAAGTTTTAGGGTAGGTAAA
>JALSHU010000017.1 GCA_026982075.1 Sulfurovum sp.
TTTTCTATGCTTTCAAGTGATGAGGGAGGAAGCATACAAAAATTTCGTAATGACTTCACTGTAAATCCGTATATCCCCAAATGTCCTTTATATGCATCAAAATGATGATCTCTAGGGTAAGGTATTTTTGCACGAGAAAAATAAAGTGCAATGTTATCACTATCGGTAATTACTTTTACAATATTTGGATCATCAGCTTCTGGGTTAGAAATGATTTTATAACATGAGTTCATCATAATACGGTCATTATCTCTATTTTTTTTAGTTAAATTATAAATCTCTTGGACAACTTCAGTTTCTATAAAAGGTTCATCTCCTTGGACATTGATAATAATCTCATTTTCTGATAAATTTAATTTTTGGGCAGCTTCGTAGATACGATCAGTGCCACTTTGATGTTTAGTAGATGTTAAAATAGCTGAAATTCCATGTTCTTTTGCAATATGTATAACTTCTTCAGAATCTGTGGCAATCACAACACTGTCTATATCTTCAACAGCTTTTGCAGTACGGACTACCATAGGCATACCTCCTATATCTGCTAAAACTTTGTTTGGAAAACGTGAGGAGCCTATACGTGCAGGAATGATAATCATTAAAAACCTCTTTTAATACTAATTATGTATGATTTTACACTCTCTATGCTAAAATACTCCCCATAATACTAACTGAAAATGAGACTTACCGCATACGCGCTCTATAGAAGAGAATCTCACATTTAGCTTAGGCTTTGAACTTTGCTTAAAAGGCGTAAAATGATCAAGAAAAAGGCACTCTTACTTCTTAATATGGGTGGACCAAATAATATAGAAGAAGTTGAACTTTTTTTGCGTAATATGTTTGCTGATGAGTATATATTGTCTATGAACAAGTATCTACGAAAATTTGTTGCTACTATTATCATTGCGAAACGTCTTGAGGATGTTAAGGAGAACTACCGTTTACTCGGAGGAAAGTCCCCATTACCAAAACGTACGGAAGAATTGATACGTAAATTAAAAGAGAAACTTGATATGCCTATATATCCTACAATGCGATATGTACCTCCTTTTTCAGATGTTGCGTTGGATGAATGTAAAGAAAATGGGATTGAAGAGTTAGTATTATTTCCTATGTATCCGCAATACTCTATAACAACAACATTTTCATCCGTAGAAAATATCAAAGAATATTGCCAATCTATAGCCTATAATCCAAAAATAACAGTAATTAAGCCTTATTATGACGATTATACTTATATATCGGCATCTGTAGATAAAATATGTGAAGCGATGGAGGGAAAAGATACTGAAGAATATGATCTGCTTCTTTCTGCCCATGGCTTACCATTAAGTGTTATTAAAGCGGGTGACCCTTATCAAAACCATGTGGAAGCCAATGCAAGTGCTATTAAAATTTATCTTAGGGAACGTGGAATAAAGTTTCATGATATTAAATTGGTTTATCAGTCTAAGGTGGGTTCTTCTGCATGGTTAGAGCCGAATCTTGTGGATGTATTACGTAACCCGACTCATCGAAAAGTAGTCATATTTCCTTTGGCATTTACCCTTGATAATTCTGAGACAGTCTTTGAATTAGATATTGAGCATAGAGAAATTGCTGCTAAAATTAAATATAATGACTATATCGTAGTAGAATGTATGAACAGTTCTAATAAGTTTGTGGAGTTAATTGTTGAAAAAGTTAAATCTGTATAATAATAGTTTGCTATTCAAAATATTATTTTGGATAGCATTGCTGGTCAGTTATATTGCCGCAGTACTTCCACAAGATATGGCACCACAGATTGGGTCTTTAAATGATAAGGGACACCATGTACTGGCCTTTATGACTTTATCTTTGTTGTTACGGTATGGATATAGTATAAAATATTGGTACGTATTTTTTTTACTTTTAGGTTACGGTATATTTATAGAGATTTCACAACTTTTTGCAATTAATAGATATGGTGATGTTCAAGATGTTCTTGCTGATACTGTTGGTATTTTTACAGGATTGACTTTACACAGGTATCTAAAAAAGTTTTAGATACCTATGTATGATACTGTGTTAGAGATACGGGCATTGCTTTATCTTTAATATGTATTACAGAGCATCTCCATCGACTTCATCTGTTCTGATACGCAGAACAGAATCAATAGTACTGACAAATATTTTCCCATCACCAATTTTACCAGTTTTTGCTGCTTCACTGATAGCTTTGATTGCTGTTTGTGCATATTCGTCATTACTAACAACAATCTCAATTTTAATTTTAGGTATAAACTCAACAACATATTCAGCACCTCTGTAAAGTTCTGAATGACCTTGTTGTCTACCATAACCTTTTACTTCAGATACGGTCATGCCTTCAATACCAGCTTCTACTAGAGCATCTTTAACGTCCTCTAGTTTAAATGGTTTGATAATTGCTTCAATTTTTTTCATATGATATCCCTTATTTTATAAATTCAATTCTTTTTCACCATGGCTTGCTTCATCAAGACCTTTTGCTTCATCTTCTTCTGAGACTCTAGCTCCACCAGTAAGTGCGGATGCAACATAGTAAACTATTACAGTACCAACAAGTGTCCAAATACCAACGATGACTACTGATTCAACTTGAACCATAAATTGTCCCATTCTATCACCAGATTCTTTCATAGGACCATCCCAAAGAAGTTCTTTATCATTAAGTGCAAAGAATGCAGTTGCAAGAGCACCCCAAAGACCTGCTAGGAAGTGGATACCAAAGGCATCAAGAGAGTCGTCATAACCAAATATTTTTTTGAGTTTAACGACACCAAAGAATGCAATGATAGATCCAACGATACCAATAACAAATGCACCACCTATACCTACAAATCCCGCAGCAGGAGTAATAGCTACTAGACCAGCAATGATACCTGAAGCTATACCTAAAAGTGTAGGTTTTTTATAAATTACCCACTCTAAGAGCATCCATGCAACAGCACCTGCAGCTGTAGCAATAGTCGTAGTAAGTACAGCAACACCAGCAATAGCATTTGCACCAAATGCACTCCCACCATTAAATCCATACCAACCAAACCATAGAAGGGCAGCCCCCACTGCTGTTAACATGATTGAGAAAGGCTTCATGGCTACTTTATTGTGTCCTACTCTTTTTCCAATGAGAATGGCAAGTACAAGACCAGCCAAACCACCATTCATGTGGACAACGGTACCACCTGCAAAGTCAAGAGCACCTGCATCGAAAAGATATGCACCATCTCCACCCCATACCATATGCGTAATAGGAGCATATACTACTAGCCCCCATAGAACAACAATAACCATCCAAGTAGAAAACTTCATACGTCCTATGACGGAGCCAGATGCAATAGCAATAGTAATGGCAGCAAATGTACCTTGGAATGCAATAAATACGTAAGTTGGGTAAGTTCCACTTAGGTCAGACCATTTAATACCATCAAGAAGTACATGTCCAAAACCACCAAATACATTTTGTATCATAGCACTTTCATTTGTACCAAATGCGATAGAATAACCCGCAACAATCCAAACTAAGAAAGCAACAACAAAGGCACCCATAACCATCGCGTAGGTATTAAGTACGTTTTTACTTCTTGTCATACCGCCATAGAATAGTGCTAACCCTGCTGGTGTCATAAGTAATACCAGTGCGGTAGACATCATCATCCATGCTGTATCTCCTGTATCTAGTTTATCTTCGGCAAAAGCAAAGATTGGCAACAACATTGCCATAAGAGCTGAAAGTTTTAATTTCATGCGTATTCCTTTAATTTTATTTACAATATAGATATTAACATGGAATGAAATTATTTCACCTGATATATATGATTAATTTTTAATCATTGAATGAGAGGAATTTCAAGTTTGATAGAATGTTCCTTTATAATGCAATTGATTTGACCATAGGTAGCAAGGGTACGTATCTCATCATCAGTATCTGTATAGCGACCATTTGCCTCAATATTAAATTGAACTATGGCTTCTTTTTTATTTTCGATAATTACATGTTGACCTATGAGTAATTTTAGTGAAATATCTATGGAGTCGGATGCTCTAAAGGCATTAAGTGTTTTTCTTAAGAGTTTAGAAAAGTTATTTTGGTCTATTTTAAATAAAGGTAAATCCTGGTCTGTCAATAGTTGTAATTTATTACTATTTTTTGTTCTAAAAAGAGCAATATTTGCTTCAAGTAAAATATTGATATCAGTGATGAGTAATTTATCTTTTTCAAGTTTATAGGTAGGTTTTACACGGGGACTATTATAAAGACGTAACGAGAGTTGGTATTCATCCTCGTATCCGACGGTGATCGCATAAAAGTTAAAGGCATCATAAACAAGTGTTATGGCAGTCGTTTTGTATCCAAAGTTTTGTGGTGCATATAATAAAGCAATATCATATAACTCTTTTTTAGAGACATATCCAAAAAGTATCTCTGCCACATTGTTTAGATAGGTAATCTTTCCTTTATTATCAAATAGAATAAAGGGGCTGTTATCCCATTCAACAAAGGATTTAAAATCAATCAATTTTGTGCTCATAGATTTTTTTTCTAAGTGTATTTCTGTTGATTCCAAGTATCTCTGCCAGTTTAAGTTGTGAACCAAACTTTTTTAACCCAGCTTCAATAAGAGGCTTTTCATATAATCCAAGATGTTTTCTATAGTTATCGTTTCCTTCAAAATGCGCGTAAAAATAGTCATGTAATAGCTTGGTAATATCATGAATATGGATGGTTTGTTTTATAATATGTGAATAAATGGATTGTTTAAGACTTCTACTATTGAAAGAAAGGTCCATAGGAATAGCATCTAAATCAATATCTGCTTTATCAAGCATCAAGGTATGAATCGCTTCAGTAATAAACTTATGTTGTAAATATTTTACATCATCAGGTCTTTCTTGTAAAACAGGCATAGTATAAATAAAAGCAAAAAGTTCATCAATGAGTTTTGGATTGCCTAAATAATTTGCAGTTGCAATAATACGTTTATTTGTAAAGTCAAGATCAGATGGATTACTTAATTTTTCAAAATCACTAATGATGATTTCATCATAATTTTCCAGAGTAGCTTTTACCTCTTCCTGATTTTTTCCCGAGACTAATGGTGCATCAGGGAAAAGATAACGTGCAAGTGATTTTTTACCTATATGCGCATCACCTATAATGATAGATGAGACAAAGAGTGTTTTGATAAGATTAAAACTTTTTATGATATGCTGTATTTTATCTGATGTCGTGAAAAATGTTTCCATCTAACCTCTTCAATGTCAGTATTTTGATTAATATTTAATCATAACATAGTTTTGCCAAATATCTACAGATAAGATATGATAGAATCTTGTTATTGAACTATAAAGGGATTTTATCAAAGCATCATTTCAAAAGTTTTACCATCATTTTTCATATTTGTCGATGGAACAAGCTGTAGAGTACTTTTCTATTTTAGGTGGCATTGGTGAAAATATAGAATTAGATTATTATGATGATGTATTTTCTATGGTTGAATCAAACTTTGTAGAGGAGTTTATAAAGTTTCAAAACCTTCTTTCCCCTTCATATATTGTCGAAACACCATACCGAGAACTCCTGATAGCAGTTGCAAGGGGAGATGGTAAATTTTATTCTGTGTTACGTCGAGCCAAGCTTTCAGAAAGTGCAGGAGAAAAAATAGTAAAGGAGTTGGTTTCTTTAGGTATATTAAAAGTTGAATATTCTAGAGAAGCCCCTTTACGTATACATCCTAAACATAAACTACCCAAAGATTTACGTGCGTATCGTATACAAGACAAATTACGTTTTGTACAACCTTTTATGCGCTTTTGGTTTGGATTTGTGACTTACTATAGGAAAGATCTACTTTTAGGAAAAGGTGAGAAATTTTTAGCAAACTTCACACAGCATTATGAGCGCCTACGTTCGTTAGTGTATGAACAACTTTGTGATGATCTGTTGTTATCTTATTACAAAAACAAAGAGCCGATACTTTCTTCAGGTTCTTACTGGAATGTGTATAGCGAATTTGATATTTTAGCAGTAACCAAAAGTAAAAAAATTATATTGGGTGAATGCAAATATAAAGACAGAACAGTGTGTAAAAATGAATTGACTAAACTCAAACAAAAAGCAGCCGAGTCTGG
>JALSHU010000018.1 GCA_026982075.1 Sulfurovum sp.
TCATGTTCTTTTCATTAGGTCAGAAGTGCTATTTAGATTATATTCAACACTGTATTTGTCTAAATACCATTTAACAGTTTTTATAATACCACTTTCAAAATTTTCATCTGCATCCCAACCTAATTCTTTTTCTATCTTAGTTGCATCAATAGCATATCTTCTATCATGTCCAGCTCGATCTTCTACGTATGTAATCAGTTCTTGATATGCCCCAGATTCTTTAGGTTTAAGATTATCAAGAATATTACATATCTTTTGTGCGATATAATTATTGTTACGTTCATTACGTCCTCCAATATTATAAACCTCACCTTGTTCCCCTGTATGATACACAAGATCTATCCCCTTACAATGATCTAACACATAAAGCCAATCACGAATATTTTTACCATCACCATAAATAGGAATATTTTCATTATTTAATGCTTTTCTAATAATTGTAGGAATTAATTTTTCATCATGCTGTTTTGGACCATAATTATTAGAACAATTTGTAATAACTGTATTCATACCATATGTATGTACGTAACTTCTTACTATCATATCACTACCTGCTTTACTCGCAGCATAAGGAGAGTTTGGAGCATATGGAGTTTCTTCAGTAAATAGTCCTTCTTCTCCAAGTGTTCCATACACTTCATCTGTTGAAATATGATGAAAACGACATTCTTCATAGCCCCTTTTCGAAATAAAGGGCTTATCCATCCAATATTTATACGCAACATCTAGTAAAATAAAGGTTCCATTCACATTGGTTTCAATAAATATTCCTGGATTTTTAATAGAATTATCTACATGACTTTCTGCAGCAAAATGAATAACTCCTTTTATATCAAATTTCTCGAAAATTTCTTCAACAAGTACACGATTACATATATCACCTTGAATAAAGGTATACTTCTCCTTTTGTTCTATTTCTTTTAGGTTATCAAGATTACCTGCGTACGTCAATAAATCTAAATTAACAAGATGATATTCAGGATATTTATCTAAAAAATAAGGTATAAAATTAGACCCTATAAAACCTGCACATCCAGTCAATAAAATACTTTTATTTTTCTGATTATTCATTGATTACTCTTTCATTATTTTTGTCTCTATATAATTTCTCTTTAATATTAAAAACTTCTGCTTCAGATAAAGAAGGTTGATTTATATCTTTTTGAGAAAGAAGTAGTTCTCCCACATCTATCCCCCAATCAATACCTATGGTAGTATCATTGTACAATACACCTCTATCATATTCTGGTGCATAATAATTATCAACTTTATAAGAAAAAACTGCCGTATCTGAAGTTACGATAAAACCATGAGCAAAACCTCTGGGTATAAATAATTGTTTTTTATTTTCACCCGAAAGTTCAATAGAAACATACTCACCATATGTGCTTGATCCTTTTCTTATATCAACAGCAACATCTAATACACTTCCTTCTATGACCCTAACCAATTTACTTTGTGCAAATGGTGGAAGCTGATAGTGTAATCCTCTCAAAACACCATATGATGACTTTGATTCATTATCTTGTACAAAACCTACTTGATAGCCAATAGCCTTTTCTAATAAGTCTTGTCTAAAAGTTTCACTAAAATATCCTCTATCATCGCCAAAAACTTTAGGTTCTAAAAGCATCACACCTTCTAATTTGGTTTTAGTTATTTTCATTACTATTTGCCTTCAATTACTTTTGCTTCAATTTTTTTCCATATTTCCAATGCTAGTGAACCAGGTAACTCTACATCATCAAATGTTATTTCTTCACCCGATTTTACGGCTCTTTTCATAATAGCATCTTTCATGAGCCCTATTGGAACATGCCCTTTATGTTCTTTTATCCTTACGGCAATACCACGTACATCAAAACTTCCAATACCCTTTTTAACAGTTTCACCCACTGCCAAATCTCTTTTGGCAATCGTTGTCGTACTGATAGTAGGATTAGCACTGTTATTCAGCAATACTCCTCCACCTCTTAGTACACGATCAACCGTTTTCATCATCTCTAAATGACAAAGATGAAAAGTACGTTCTAATATATAATAAGGACCTTCTCCCATCTTGTAATAACGCAGCCCATCTTTTTGATTTTCATTATGTTCTGCTACTAAAAAAACACCCGCAGGCAATTTTGGAGACAAAAGATAATCACTTATAGGCGTCCCCAGTTCTTTTGCTTTTTCCGCTAAAATACTTCCCCCATGATGCATATCATCATCCACAATCCCCATAAGGTCATCTTGGGCGATATCTGTATGAAACCCATTGGCTATAAAAGTTTGTTCTATCTGTACTTTTGTACCATCTGTAAATGAAGTAACCATATCTAAACTTATTCCTGATTTATTACCCCAGTATTCCATATCTTCAGGTGTAGGGTTATGATTTAAAAATCCTTTGATATTTCCATAGACAAGAGGCTTAAACCCCATGGCTACCGCCTCTTCATGTAACATAGCCAAAACACCAGGTTGATCTCCCTCAGCTTCTGTCACCATACCTTTACCTACAAAGTAGGAGCCCACTGTCACATGAAATTCTGAATTCATGGTAACAACAGGGATAGAGGCCTCCAGTATGTTACTTATCGTATCACAAGCATAAATAGCATCTCCACTACACTCAACAATTAAATCAGAATCTGCTATAAGTTCATCAAGGCTCTGTGTCATATGGTCACTATGAGGAAAGTCATCTCTTTTCCCTATATCTGAACGTGTTAAAATTTTACCCAGTGTATGACTTGGATGATCATACACTAAATTGACAAAACCTTTCGCGATAAATCCTGTTCCTATTACACCAATCTTGCTCATTACTTTTCCTTTGCCATTTCAAGCATATACTGTCCATATTCTGTCTTTTTAAGTGGTTGTGCTAAAGTAATGAGATTTTCACTGCTTATCCAACCTTTATAGTGAGCAATTTCTTCTATACATGCCACTTTATACCCCTGTCGTTGTTCAACATTTTGTATAAACAAACTAGCCTGTGCAAGGCTTTCATGCGTGCCAGTATCCAACCAAGCATAACCTCTTCCCATCAATTCAACATTTAATTTTTTTCTTTTTAAATATTCCTGATTGATAGAAGTGATTTCTATCTCTCCACGGTCAGAAGGCTTAATACTTTTTGCGATTTCTACCACATCATTGTCATAGAAGTAAAGACCTGTTACTGCATAATGACTTTTAGGGTTTTCCGGTTTTTCTTCTATAGAAACTACCGTGTTATTTTCATCAAATTCTACTACACCAAAACGTTCCGGATCTTTTACATAGTAGCCAAATACCGTTGCACCATCTGTAAGTTTAGATGCACTTTCAAGCCTAGGTGTAAGCCCTGGACCGTAATAGATATTGTCTCCAAGTATAAGACAGACACTGTCATCTCCAATAAACTCTTCCCCTACAATGAATGCATCTGCTAATCCACGTGGAGAGTCTTGCACTTCATAACTGAACTTCATACCAAGAAAAGACCCATCACCAAGCAACTCTTCAAACCTACTAATATCCTGTGGCGTTGAAATGATAAGTACTTCTCTAATACCTGCTAACATCAACACTGACAACGGATAATAAATCATCGGCTTATCATAGACAGGTAACAATTGTTTCGATATCACTTTGGTAATAGGGTACAGTCTAGTACCACTTCCTCCAGCTAATATTATTCCCTTCATTTCACCCTCCTTTTATATATTATAAAATTTTCTATACCATTTTGTAAATGCTGCCACACCAACATCAAGTGAAGTGTCAGGTTTATAATTAAAATCTTTCATCAGTTCACTGGTATCTGCAAACGTAGATTCGACATCCCCTGCCTGTATAGGTAACATATTTTTCTCTGCTTGTTTTCCTAAAGCATTCTCTATAGTTTCGATGAATTTCATCAAACTCACCGGTGCATTATTACCAATGTTATAAATACGGTATGGCGCAGATGAACTTGCTATTTCAGGATCCTCAGAATTCCATGTTTCATTTTTACTGGCAGGATTATCTATCACTTTTACTAACCCCTCAACGATATCTCCTATATAGGTAAAATCACGACTCATTTTACCAAAATTAAATACTTTAATAGCTCTATCATTCAAAATCGCATCCGTAAACAACATAGGAGCCATATCAGGCCTTCCCCAAGGTCCATACACAGTAAAAAATCTCAAACCTGTTGTTTGCAAACCATAAAGATGGCTGTAAGTATGTGCCATCATTTCATTTGACTTTTTAGTGGCTGCATACAGGCTTACTGGATGTTCTGTTTTATCTGAAGTCTGGAATGGGTGAGACTTGTTTAATCCATATACGGAAGAACTAGAAGCATACGCAAGATTTATAACGCCATGGTGTCTACACCCCTCAAGTATATTCATAAATCCTGTAATATTACTTTCTATATAGGCATGAGGATTCTCTAAAGAATACCGTACCCCTGCTTGAGCTGCCAAGTGACATACTGCATCAAATTTTTCTGCTTCAAAAAGTCTATTCATCCCATCTCTGTCTGCAAGATTGAGCTTAATAAACCTATGTTTTGGAAAAAGACTTGAATTTGTCATACTCTGTTCGACTATCTTTTCTTGACTGATACCAAGCTCTTTAAGACGACCATACTTTAGATTTACATCGTAATAATCATTGATATTATCAAGACCTACGACTTCATCCCCACGTTCAAGCAGTTTTTTTGCAAGATGATATCCTATAAACCCTGCCGTTCCTGTTACTAATATCTTCATCTAATCACTCCCAAACAAGTCTCTAGTATAGACTTTCTCTTCTACATCTTTTAAGACATCAGCATGTCTGTTTGCGATTATGACATCTGACAATTGTTTAAAGGCTTCCAAGTCTGTCATTACTTTGGAATGAAAAAATTCACTCTCTTCATAACTAGGTTCATAAATCACCACTTCAATCCCTTTTGCCTTAATACGTTTCATAATACCCTGAATAGAAGAAGCTCTGAAGTTATCAGAGCCACTTTTCATCACAAGTCTATACACCCCTACTACCTTAGGATTTTTAGCGATAATGCTGTTGGCGATAAAATCTTTTCTGGTACTGTTAGCATCTACTATGGCACCGATAAGACTGTTAGGTACATTTTTATAATTTGCACGTAGTTGCTTTGTGTCTTTTGGTAAACAATATCCACCGTATCCAAAAGAAGGATTGTTGTAATGACTTCCTATACGAGGGTCAAGTCCAACTCCTTCAATGATTTGGCGACTGTCAAGCCCATGTGCAGCAGCATAAGAGTCAAGTTCATTAAAATATGCCACTCTCATCGCTAGATACGTATTTGAAAAGAGTTTTACAGCTTCTGCTTCTGTAGAGTTGGTAAAAAGAATGTCTATATTTTCTTTTATGGCACCCTGAGCTAAAAGATTTGCAAATATTTCAGCACGTTCAGACTTTTCACCCACGATGATACGTGAAGGGTGGAGATTGTCATAAAGTGCTTTTCCTTCTCTTAAAAACTCTGGAGAAAAAATAATATTATCACATTCTAAAGTCTCTTTTATTTGTTCTGTATATCCTACAGGTACAGTTGACTTGATGACCATCGTTGCATTTGGGTTTATCCGCATTACATCTTTGATAACAGACTCTACAGAATTGGTATTAAAATAATTTGTGACTGGGTCATAGTCCGTAGGTGTAGCGATGATGACATAGTCAGCATCTTTATATGCCTGCTCTTTATCTAAAGTCGCTGTAAAATCTAATGGTTTAGTTGCTAGATACTCTTCTAACTCTGTATCTTCGATAGGCAACTTTTTATTATTCAGCATTTCTATTTTTTCAGGCACAATATCCAGCGCAATCACCTCATTGTGTTGTGCTAAAAGTATTCCATTAGACAAACCTACATATCCTGTACCAGCTATAGCTATTTTCATAATTGTATATCCTTCATATTTATAATACCATATACATCAAATACTTCTTTACCGAAAATATGAATACCAGTAAATTCATCATAATGAGTCTTTGAGAAATATGCATAAAAAAAATATCTTAGTCTTCCTATATAGTCTAACCCTCTCAAACACACTGATTTTGCTTGCATTTAATTTTCCTCTAATAATATTTTAATGATTTTATCACACGCTTCACCGTCCCCATATGGGTTATGGGCTTTACTCATGCGAATATATTCTGACTTATCTTCAAGTAATGTATTCACTTCATTAATAATATTTTCTGTATGAGTACCCACAAGTTTCACTGTACCAGCTTCAACTGCTTCTGGTCTTTCAGTTGTATCCCTCATAACAAGTACAGGTTTACCTAAACTTGGTGCTTCTTCTTGTATGCCACCACTGTCTGTCAAAATAAGATAACATTTACTCATCAAGAAGACAAAGGGTTCATAATCTAAAGGATCAATCAGATAGACATTTTTAATGCCAGATAGTAATTGCATCACTGGTTTTTGAACATTTGGGTTAAGATGTACGGGATAAACAAAATTAACCTCGGGATGGGATTGTGCTAGTGTTTTAATACCGCTGCACATATCTAAAAAACCTTGTCCAAAATTCTCTCTTCTATGCCCTGTAATTAACACAAACTTATTATCACTATTAAAGGCAGAGAACTGTGTCATTATTTTTTGAGACAATTCTTGTTGAAGGCTTTGTGTATTTTCAATTTTGTCCAAGACCCATAAAAGTGCATCAATAACTGTATTACCAGTAATATATATATTATTGGTATTAATATTTTCTTTTACTAGATTATCTTTACTCGTCTGTGTAGGAGCGAAATGATATTTTGTAAGTGTTCCCGTGAGTTTTCTATTGGCTTCTTCTGGCCAAGGGCTGTATATATCTCCTGTACGGAGACCTGCTTCTACATGTCCCACTGATATTTTTTGATAAAATGCACTCAGTGATGTAGCAAAAGTAGTCGCAGTATCACCATGTACCAAAACAACATCTGGTTGATAGTTGTTCAAAACTTCTTTCATTCCAAGTAGAATATTGCTGCTAACATCATAAAGGTCTTGTCCTGGTTTCATTATATTCAGGTCATAATCAGGTTGTATCTCAAAAATATCTAAAACTTGGTCAAGCATCTCTCTATGTTGTGCGGTCACACATACTTTTGATTCTATCACATTAGAGTATTTCTGAAACGCTAAAACTAATGGAGCCATCTTGATTGCTTCTGGTCGTGTACCAAAAACAAGTAATATCTTTTTCATTCTTTTTCTTCCCTTGTTACTTCTTAAACTATACAAAAGTCTATCGT
>JALSHU010000019.1 GCA_026982075.1 Sulfurovum sp.
TATTTCTGAAACGCTAAAACTAATGGAGCCATCTTGATTGCTTCTGGTCGTGTACCAAAAACAAGTAATATCTTTTTCATTCTTTTTCTTCCCTTGTTACTTCTTAAACTATACAAAAGTCTATCGTTAAATTGTCAAATAAATGTCAAAGTTGTTTCTCCATTATATCTTTAGTACTTTAATGTAAAAAGTGTCTAACTGTAGTAAAATATAGTGAGATTCCATGTTCATTGGCAGCTTCTATGACTTCATCATCTCGTATACTTCCACCAGGTTCTATGATGGCTTTAACACCAGCTTGAGCTGCTGCATCTATACTGTCACGGAAGGGGAAAAAAGCTTCAGATGCCATTGCCGCACCAGACACGTCTAGTCCCATCTCTTTGGCTTTTTTGAGGGCACACTGTGCTGCGTCTACACGAGATGTCATACCCATACCTACAGCAACCATCGCTGAGTCTTTAACATAGACTACACAGTTAGACTTCGTAAGTCCTGCAACTTTCCATGCAATTTCCAAGTCTTTCATCTCTTGTTTTGTTGCTGAAAGTTCAGACTTTTTGTGTGCATTATGTACTTCATTATCACAAATACAGTCTGAGTTTTGATACACAAATCCACCGTCTACATGTTTAAAGTCATGGCTATCTTTTGCCATAACTAGTTTTTCTCTACCTTGAGAAAATAATTTCAAACGTTTTTTCTTTGCAAATACTTCTAACGCTTCAGATGTAAAGTCTGCTGCCATAACCACTTCTAAGAAAATTTCATTCATCTTTTCTGCTAGAGGGGCATCAACTATACCATTGACTGCTACTACTCCGCCAAAAGCTGAGATAGGGTCACATTTAAGTGCTTCAACATACGAGTCAAGTAAATTGTCACGTAATGCGAATCCACAAGGGTTACCATGTTTTACAATACATACAGCATTCTCATCCCCAAAGCTAGAAGCAATTTTAAGTGCTCCATTTACATCATTGATATTGTTAAATGATGCTTCACCTTTGACTTGTTTAAAATTATCTGAAAAGTGAGAGTTAAACTCATAAAGTGCACCTTTTTGATGAGGGTTTTCTCCATATCTTGTTTGGAAAGATTTTTTACCTGTAATAAATTGATACTCACCAAATCCATCATTAAATCTACCATTCATGTAGTTGGCTATCATGGCATCATAAGCTGCGGTATGTTCAAAAGCTTTTATCATGAGTCCTCGCCTGAACTCTAAAGTATCTTCTTTGTTTTTTAAAGCAGAGAGTACTGCGTCATAATCGTTTACATCTGTCACGATGAGTACATTGTTAAAGTTCTTTGCTGCACTACGTACCATCGTTGGACCACCAATGTCAATGTTTTCTATAATTTCATCAAAATCTTCTGTTCTTTCTATGGTCTCTTTAAATGGATAAAGGTTTACACATACAAGATCTATACCCTCAACACCAAGTTCTTTAGCTTGAGCTACATGTGCATCATCTCCACGTTTATAAAGTATACCACCATGAACATAGGGATTAAGTGTTTTTACACGTCCTTCAAAACATTCTGGAAACTTTGTTATCTCATCTATCTCAATGACTCTCACACCTGCTTCATTCAGTTTTTTATAGGTTCCACCTGTAGAAATAATCTCCCAACCTTGACTCTCCAAACCTTTAGCAAACTCTATAATACCCGCTTTATCACTTACGCTCAGTAATGCTCTCATACATGCTCTCTTTTACAATTTAAGATGATTTTTCGACAGAAGTATAGCTAAAAGTGACTTCAAGAGGAGAAAAAGTTTCCCCCTCAAAATAAATTATATCAGTGTTTTTCTTATCTGATTAACTGCTTCAACCATGTTGATAAGACTAGGTTTCACCTCTTCCCATTTGCGGGTTTTGAGTCCACAGTCAGGGTTTATCCACAATTGCTCTTTTGGTAATACTTCTAAAAGTAATTGAATTTGCTCAACCATCTCTTCTACACTTGGAATACGTGGAGAATGAATATCATACACGCCAGGACCTACTTCTTGCTTATATCCAGCCTCTTTAAATACTTTCAGTAATTCGTTCCCTGAACGTGCAGTTTCTATGGAGATGACATCTGCGTCCATAGCTTCGATAGTACGGATAATATCATTAAATTCCGAATAACACATATGAGTATGTATCTGTGTTTCTTTATATGCAGTACTTACGGAAATTTTAAAATCACGTACTGCCCACTTCTCATACCCTTCTATATTTTCTTCACGTAAAGGATACCCCTCTTTAAATGCTGCTTCATCTACCTGTATCATTTTGATACCTGCTTTTTGTAAGTCATCTATTTCATCACTCAGAGCCACGGCAATTTGTTTAGAAACGTCTCCCCTTAGCATATCATCACGTACAAATGACCAGTTTAAGATGGTCACGGGTCCTGTGAGCATACCTTTCATAATTTTATCTGTTTTACTTTGTGCATAGGTCAACCAATCAATAGTCATAGGCTTGGGACGAGAAATATCTCCATAAATAAATGGTGGCTTTACACAACGGCTCCCATAACTCTGAACCCATCCATTTTGACTAAATCCATAGCCATCTAGTTGTTCTCCAAAGTACTCAACCATATCATTACGTTCTGGTTCACCATGTACCAGTACATCTAACCCACACTCTTCTTGAAAAGTGACACACTCATCTATATAGTTTTTCATTTCCCTCTCATATACTGTTTTAGTAATAACACCTTTCTTGAAGTCCGCCCTTGCTTTTCGTACTTCTGGCGTTTGAGGGAACGAACCTATAGTGGTAGTCGCTAAATCTTCATAGCCCAATAATACTCGTTGAATCTTAATACGCTCTTCAAAGGTTCCATCACGTTCTAGTTTCGTAAAATTTTCAACTCTATTTTGTACTGTTTCATTATGGATACGTGTAGATTCTTGCCTTTGTCTATTAAGCTCTTTGTTGATCTGTAAAGTCTCTTTGTCATTGTCAGTTAAGGGTTCATTAAAAAAAACTTTGCAAAGTAAAGAAATCTCTTCTAGTTTTTCTACAGCATAAGAGAGCCAGTTTTTAATTTCTGTATCCATCTTCTCCTCATACTTGAGAGTAAACGGGGTATGAAGTAGTGAACATGAACTTGCTACAATCATATTTTCTTTTTCTATTTTTTGTGTAATATTCTCTAAAAAGTCAAAAGTTTTGGCAATATCATTTTTCCATATATTTCTACCATCTACTACTCCAGCGATGAGTTTCTTGCCACTTTTTGCAATAAGTTCTAAAGAATCTAGATTTTTTTGACCATATAAAAAGTCAAGCCCTATCCCCCAAATGGGTGTATGTACCAATACTTTTGTAGCTTCTTTCGAATGTTCAAAATAAGTAGTAACTATTATCTTGATATTCTCTGATACGGCACAAAGTGCATCATAACAAGGCTTAATAAGACTAAGCACTTTAGGCTCTATATCTTTTACAAAGATAGGTTCATCTATCTGTACAGTGATTTCATCGTCCAGTTTTGCTATCTCAGCTAAAAGAGCTTCATAAACAGGAAGTATTTTTCTAAATAATTCATACGTTTCACCTCTGTCTATTCTTTTAGAAAGTCCTAAAAATGTGATAGGCCCAATAAGGTTTATCTTTGTTCTAATACCTAATGCTTTTGCTTCTTTGTACTCATCTAACACCTTCGTAGCATTGAGTGCATATACATCGCTGAGTGAAAGCTCTGGTACAATATAATGATAATTTGTGTTAAACCACTTTGTCATCTCCATCGCTACTGTTTCTGCATTTCCACGTGCCATAGAAAAATAGAGTGCTTCATCTCTTAGTCCTTTAAAACGTTGGGGAATTGCCCCTAACATGACTGCGGTATCTAGCATATTGTCATACAGTGAAAAATCGTTTGATGCTATAAAATCAATACCTGCGTCTTTTTGATAATTCCAGTGTCTGCTTTTAAGCTCTGATGCTACTTTTTCTACTTCTAAAAAATCTACTTTTTTAGCCCAAAAAAGCTCCAATACTTTTTTTAATTCTCTTTGTTCCCCGATACGAGGGAATCCTACTACATAATTTTTTGACATGTGTCATCCTTTACAATGTGACAAATGTACTATCGTTGATACGTTAAAAAACGTACACTACAATATACATTTATATTAAATCTTAATAGAGTGTTGTTAGTGGTTGATTATTTTGAAAGGATCATTAAAGGAGGATGCACACCAGAACGTCTAAATGCATAAAAAGTTGTATAGTATGGACAACGAGGAATATAATGATTTAAAAGCAATGCCAGTCTTGTTTTCAGTTTAAAGTAACAGTTACAATGACATGCTTTGGATGTGACTAAAGGAGCATAAATAACAGCATTCAACAATCGTAATGATAGTGATGGCATATTACTCTCCTTTACCTAACTTTATATGTCATTATAGCAAATTTTTTAGTGTTTACAAGTCTTGTTCAATGGTTCTTGCAAAAGTATTAAAGTAAATATCTCTGACTTTTTTTAGTGGTAATGAAACATCATTTATTTTCACCTCATCACCTGCAACGATGCCAATCACAGAAACTTCCAACCCTAACTCTTTTGCCAGTGCCACCAATGCTACCATATTTGTATTACTTACTTCAAGGATTGCCCTACTTTGTGACTCATCAAAAATATTTCTACTCTCAACTAGATCTATATATGACACCACACCCATGTTCGAGACTGCAGCCATTTTTGAAAGTGCAATAGCTATACCACCTACATTGACATCTTTGGCTGCTTTAATCAATCCTTGTTTGTTCCCTTCAATGACTAATTCCCAGAGTGCAAGCTCATTTTGATAATCAAATTCTGCTAAGCTACCAACTGTTTCACCATACAATGCTTTAATGTAAAGTGATCCACCAAATTCGCCTTTGGTTTCACCAACCAAAAGAATTTGACTGCCTTCTTCTTGAAAGACTGAGGGAAGCACTTTATTTTCATCTTCATTGAGTCCTACCATTGCGATTGCAGGTGTAGGGAATACAGAAACTCCATTGGTTTCATTGTAAAGCGATACATTTCCTGATACTACAGGTGTATTCAACGCTAAACACGCCTCTTTTATCCCTTCACATCCCTCTGCAAACTGCCACATTACTTCAGGATTTTCAGGATTTCCATAGTTTAGACAGTCTGTAATAGAAAGGGGTCTTGCACCAGACATTGCTACATTGCGTCCAGACTCAACCACTGCCAATGCTGCACCCTTGCGTGGATCTATATAACAATAACGTGGATTACAGTCACTACTCATTGCCAATGCTTTACCATTTTCTTTAATCCGAATACACGATGCATCCAAACTTCCTGGATGTTTTGCTGTGTTTGTCTGTACCATCGAATCATATTGATTATACACCCATGCTTTGTCTGAGATTTCTATGTTAGACAGTAATATTTCATAAGCCTCTTGGTCATTTACCGCTTTAAAACTATCAACTGTTTGTGCATTGACAATATCAAGATATTTTGGTCGTGCCGTAGGTCTGTCAAGTACAGGTGCATCTTCACTTACAGGGGCTATAGGCATATCTGCACATTTTTCTCCATGCCACATAAGTTCCATACGTCCAGTATCTGTCACTTCACCAATCACAGCAACATCAAGTTCCCATTTTTCAAAAATATCAATGATGGCTTGTTCTGAACCTTGTTTAGCACAGATAAGCATACGCTCTTGTGACTCGGAAAGCATAAAATCATAAGGGGTCATTCCTTCTTCACGGGCAGGTACTTTATCTAGATGCATAATAAGCCCTGCTCCTGTTTTACCTGCCATCTCAAAGGCTGAAGAAGTGAGTCCTGCGGCACCCATATCTTGTATGCCTACAATAAGATCTGTTTTAAAGAGTTCTAAACATGCCTCTAGTAATAATTTTTCTGTAAATGGGTCACCTACTTGTACTGTAGGACGAAGTGACTTAGACTCTTCAGTAAATGAATCTGAAGACATGACTGCACCTCCAAGTCCATCACGTCCTGTCTTACTTCCTACATACATCACAGGGTTACCAAGACCTGAAGCAACTCCCAAGAAGATTTCATCAGATTTCACCAGCCCCAAAGAGAAAGCATTCACAAGGATATTTCCGTTATATGACTCATCAAAACTTACTTCACCACCGATGGTAGGCACCCCCATACAATTACCATAAGAGCCAATACCATCAACCACACCACGCACTAGATGTCTTTGGTATTTTGCGATATCAGAATCCCCTTTAACTGTACCAAAACGCAATGCATTAAGGTTTGCTACTGGTCTTGCACCCATGGTAAAAATATCACGTAGTATGCCACCTACACCTGTTGCTGCTCCTTGAAAGGGTTCTATGAATGAAGGGTGGTTATGAGACTCCATTTTAAACACAGCTGCCATACCATCCCCAATATCTATCACCCCTGCATTTTCTCCTGGTCCCTGGATAACCCATGGTGCAGTAGTTGGAAAACCTCTAAGATATTTAGAACTAGATTTATAAGAGCAGTGCTCAGACCACATTGCAGAAAAAATACCAATTTCGACCATATTTGGGTGACGACCATCTAATATTCGTAAAATATCTTGGTACTCTTCTTGACTAAGTTTATGGTTTTTTAAAACTTCATCTAAATTTTCAATGGGTTGTGACATATAGTGCGTCCTTTAAGGCGATAATTAAGGCTGTTATTTTACTCTAAAAGTGATAAATAAGGCTTGAAAAGATAGAATACATAAACTATAATCAAGGTTAAACATGGATAAAATTCTACAAATGCTACAACTGCAACAACAACTTAATGATGCAACAAATGGAGAAGGTTGGGAAAAAGGTATCACAAAAAATGGAAAAATCATTGATTGGAAACGTTGTACGTATTTAGAATGTGCCGAGCTTATAGAGTCGTATCCTTGGAAACATTGGAAAAATATAGATGCTAAACCTGATTATGCAAATATCAAGATAGAAGCTGTAGATATATGGCATTTCATTATGTCACAAGGACTTGAAGACTACAAAATTAAAAATCTTGGAAGCATAGAAGATTTAGCCCAACAGATTATGCGTCTTCCAAATTACACAACATTTACAACGACAGTCATACCTACAACAAAAAACTATTATGAACAGATAGAAGTAGTTGAGATCTTGATGAAAACAGTTTTTTGTAAAAACTCTACTGAAACACTGATGGAGTCTTTTATAGATGTTGCCCTCACAGCTGGACTGAATTTGGATTCACTTTACACACTTTATATTGGTAAAAATATTTTAAATCAGTTTAGGCAAGACCACGGATATAAAGATGGAAGCTATCTCAAAATATGGGACGGGGAAGAAGATAATGTCATTATGCAACGTTTTTTGGAAAACAATACAAATGCAACGCCACAGGAACTCTACAAAGCACTCAAAGACTTTTATCCAAAAGGATAATTTTTACTCGATATATCTGCTTAAATCTTTTTGTACTATTTGGTTTCCCTGCACATTCACACGTGTTGCAATGCGTATGCTTTTGGGTGTGTCATAACCACACTCATTGCCACATTTTACAGTACCTATCAAATAATAACTCCCCGTTGGTACACCATAAAATGCAAAAGCACCCTCTGTATTTGAAGCGGTAAACCGTAAGTAATTAAACAGTCTGCTATCTGCTTTTTGCATTTTATTACCACCAAGATAACTCTCTTCATACCACTGCTCCGAGTAGGAGGTTACTGGATTTAGGTACAACCTTGTACCTTTACCCAAAATTCTTTGTCCATAAGCATCTTTGACAAAAATATTTCCTTTTACTGTACCTTTTCCTGATCTTGCCAAGTGATTATATTCAGAGACAGGAAAAGGGATTCGTGCCATTTTTTGTGTAAGGGTATCTTCTGTAATAACTGTTTCACTTTCAGTAGTATTGTCATCATCAAGATCTGAGATGTCTATATTTTCTTCATCACCCCATGTATTATCTTGTGATTGAACTGATGAAGAGTCTTCAAGTACCAACTCTCTTTGTACACACCCAGAAAATAAAAAAAGTATGACTACGAATGTTAAAAGTAAAGATATATATTTGTTCATTATGCTTCCCTGTTTTTTAATCAGTGATTATACACTATTATCACTTTTCTTTCTTTTTATTTGTGTTTTTATAATTGTCTAAAAATCTTTGAAGATGCCCTTTGGCTATGTCATCACCTGAAAATGCTGCTTTTTGATACCAAAATGCTGCATGTATAGAATCTTTTTTCACCATATTACCTTCATCATAATGCTTTGCTAAACGATGTTGGGCATCTATTTCACCCCTTTTTGCAAAACGGTGTAGATTTTTGACTTTCCTTTTTTCTCCACGATAGTATTGAATCGTATTAAAAATAAACCAAATAATACCAATAATCAATGCAACAATAATATATAATTCAATATCTTCCATATTATATGACCTGCACCTTATTTACCTAAACAAAATTCACCGAACATCTTATCAAGTATCTCTTCACTATCATACGGTTTTGATATAGAAGATATAGCTTTTACAGCTTCTTGAAGGTGATAGGAAAAAAACTCTAACTCTCCATTTAACAATGGTTCTTTTGCCTCTGCTATAGAATTTTTTGTTTTCGTCACAGCTTCAATTTGACGGGCAGAGATAAGCATTAACTCTTCTCCCTCTCCTATGCTGTCAAACAATAACTCTAAACGCTGAGTTAATTTTACAAAAGATTTTTTTGCACTTACTTCAAGTATATCATATCCATTTATACTTGCGGTTGTAAATTTTCTTTCAAGGTCTGATTTATTCAGTGCGACGATAATATGTTTCTCTCGAACCGTTTCAAGCAACTCTAAGATTTGTTTATCTTCATTATCAAAGATACGTGAACTGTCAAAAAGTGCAATAATTACATCTGCATCCATCAATGAAGAAAGAGAACGTTCTATACCAATTTTTTCAATCGTATCTTCTGAGTCTCTAATCCCTGCTGTATCAACTAACCTTATAATATGTGAACCTATACGCACCTGTTCTTCTATCGTATCTCTTGTTGTCCCTGCTATCTCACTTACAATGGCTCTATCATAGCTTAGCAATGCATTTAAAAGAGAACTTTTACCTACATTAGGTTTTCCAATAATCGCTACTTTAAACCCTTCTATCAGCCCTCTGCGCCTGTGACTTGCATCTACTATCTCTTCAATTTTTCTACTTAATTCATCTAACTGTAAAATAATACTTTGCAAAATATCCTCAGGTATATCCTCTTCTGCATAATCAATCATTACTTCAGAATATGCTAATGAACGGAGCAATCCTTCTCTACTCTCATCAACAAAATCTTTAAGTTCACCTTTCATTTGTTTGGCAAGAATTTTTGCTGCATCGACACTCTTAGCCTCGATAAGTTTAGAAATAGCTTCTGCTTCACTCAGATCAATCTTACCATTTAAAAAAGCACGTTTTGAAAACTCTCCTGGCTCTGCAAGTCGTACACC
The DNA here is from genome assembly GCA_026982075.1 of Sulfurovum sp. Taxonomy (GTDB): domain Bacteria; phylum Campylobacterota; class Campylobacteria; order Campylobacterales; family Sulfurovaceae; genus Sulfurovum. Next base: position 9,513 of record JALSHU010000019.1, read on the forward strand.
ATAAGATAAAATCGTATCTAAAATTTCTTGTGCAACAATCATGCCACCATGACATTGAAACTCTACTATCTCTTCCCCTGTAAAACTCTGTGGAGCTTCAAAATACAATACAATGGCCTGATCAATTAAATCATTTTTAGCATTGTATAGAGAACTGAGGTGTGCATGTCTGGGAATAATATGTTTGAGGTGAGAAATTTTATATGCTATTTCTAGTGCTGCCTCGCCACTTATTCTTATAATAGAGATTGAAGATATACCTTGTGCTGTGGCGATGGCGACTATTGAATTTTGTCTATTGTAGTGATTATCCATTGATCTTTTTGTTAAATTCATTAATGACCACAAATTTTTTACCATCTTTACTTGTCTTAACTGCTACGTATTTGTCAGGGAATCTAACCCTTAGCTGTTCTAAGGCAATTTGTACCAATATCCCATCTAAAAAACGTGTTTTTGCTCGTCCTGTATTTTCGACAGTCTCTATGACTGGTTCGATATAAGATGCAATCATCTTCTGCTGTGTTGTAAGAAATTCTGCTATTTCCAATTTGACAAAAAGTTCATATTTTGTATGTAACCAGGAAAAAAGCATATAAGACAATGCATTATACCTATAGCCCTCTTTACCTATAAGTAAAGCAGCATCAGCTCCATCTATAAAGATAAGTGCTGTATTATCTACAACATCTACTTCAACAATATCAATATCAAAACAAGAGTGAGAAAGAAGCTCTTTGAGTTGATTTTCTATCACTAAAGCCAATTCACTATATACTACCTGCTCTTCTTCAACTTCATCCTCATTTATTTCAAAAAAGCTATCCATAACTGCATCTTCTTCAAATGTAGATGCTCTATGTGTCTCTTTATCTATCGCTTCATTCTTAACTGTATCAATGATTTCTGATGCTACACTCTCTTCTTTTGTTGGAACATCGATAAAATTATCTTTCTCAGTCGCTGTTGATACATCCTGTTTAGAATCTTGTTCACAGGATGCTATGATAATAGCATTTTTCTTTAGAAAACCAAAAATGCCTTTTGAAGGGTGTTGCACAACTTCACACTGAAGATCAGATATAGAACATTCTAACATTTGAGAAGCTTTTTTATATGCTTCTTCAAGTGTCGGTGCCTCTACCTTTGTCATTTTTTATCCTTTCCTTTTTTATGTGATGCAATAGCTGCTTCTTTCTGCTTGGCATACATATGATTGATAAAGTATTGTTGCCCTATTGTAAATATATTATTGACTAGCCAGTACAATACAAGACCTGATGGGAAATATACAAAAAATACTGTCATGATAACAGGGAACCATTTAAAAATTTTCTCTTGCAAAGGATCGGTAAAGTTACTTGGAGTAATCCTTTGTTGGAACCACATAGATGCGCCCATTAAAACAGGTAAAACAAAGTAAGGATCCATAAGTGCCAAATCTTCTATCCAAAGTATCCATGGAGCACCTTGAAGTTCAACTGCATTTAAAAGTACTCTATATAGTGCAAAGAAAACAGGGATTTGAAGAATAAGTGGTAAACATCCTCCCATAGGATTTGCCCCATGTTTTTTGTACATTTCCATCATTTGTGCATTCATTTTTGCAGGATCATCTTTATACTTCTCTTTCACTTCTTTCATCTTGGGCGCTAAATCTTTAAGCTTCTGCATAGACATCATACCCTTATATGAAAGAGGGAAAAGAATAAACTTAACGAGTAAGGTAAAGAGGATAATTGCCCAACCCCAGTTTCCAACATAATTATTGATCCACAAGAGTACTTTATAAAAAGGTTTTGCCAGAAATGTAAACCACCCAAACTCGATGGCATCTGTTAGTTCAGGGTTGATACTTTTAAGAACTTCATGGTCTTTGGGACCAATATATGCGTTAAGATGAAGATTGTTTTCACCCTCTACAAAAATAAGAGGGTCACCATTATCTTGTTTTAAAATAGAAACATTTAATCCTTTTTCAAAATCAAAGAACAATGAGGTTACATACCTGTCAAAAGCAGAAGCTATTTTTGCACCTTGAAATTTTTCATACCCTTCTGCATCTCCATCTTCGATTGTGGTGATAATATCATCAGCACCCTTTATCAATGCGCCTCTAACAAGAAGGTATACAGATGTATCTGCAACGGGTCTGTGTCCTGGTGTCACAAAAAACTGTGTGGGTGAGGAGGTAGTAATATCAACGTTATATTGACCATTAGAGTCAAAATGTATTTTTTTCGTCACAGTCACCGTAGAGAGTTTTTGAACCAATGTAAGCATCTGAACACCACTAGATACATCTAATTCATTTTCACCACTCTGTATAACATAAGGTGTTTTAAATGCTTCCTCGTTCAATTTCACATCAGTAAATCTAATCTCCAAAGGTTTCACTGCTTCAGGTTTCAATAGTTTTAAGTTATTACCTTCATCATCTTTATATTTATCTTCTAAAAGTTCAACTTGTCCTATACGCCCAAACTCGTCAATATTGACTATAAAATTACTTGATGTAATCGTGGCTAAAACAGTTGAATCTGTCTGAACAGGCGAAACATTGTTAGGTGTTTTGTCTGAAGATGTGACAGGTGCTTGTTTTGATACTTTATCAACCTGAGGTGTTTGATGTGTTGTATTCACTGTAGCATCAGTATTTTTTTTCGTTTCAGGTGCTGGAAAAAAGTAACTAAATCCTATAAAAACAAAAAAAGAGAGTGCCAATGCGAAAAGAAGTCGTTTATTTAATTCTTGTTGTTCCAAAAGTGTACCTTTAGTTAGTTATCGTCGATAGTATAGTGTTAAATGTGTTAAATTATGTTAATGCAGCACACTTTTTAAGTGTATGAAGATAGGTTTTCTTTATCTCTAAGAAATTGTGACTTAAAAGATCTGGTTTAGCAACCAAAACATAAGCCCCTGTAGATATAAGGTCTATATTTTCGATGAAATGTGCTCGAAGTAAACGCTTTGCTCTATTTCGGTGAACTGCATTTCCTATTTTTTTTGAGGCTACAAATCCTACTTTATATTCTGTTCCTTTTTTAAAAAAGAGAACAAAATAAGCTGTATGACATGTCTTTGTAGGATGTTTGTAGACTCTGTTAAATTCTTTGGTGGTCTTTATTCTAGTAAAATGTTTAATTTTGCTAATAGTCTTATACCACTAAAGTATTATACTGCTAATCTTTTTCTACCTTTGGCACGTCTGGCCGTTATTACTTTTCTACCATTTTTAGTTTTCATTCTTGTTCTAAAGCCATGTGTTCTTTTTCTTGGTGTACTGTGGGGTTGGTATGTTCTTTTCATTGGAATCATCCTTCTGTGTATTTAACGTTAAAAGCCTAAGCTTCTTATTTGGACGCGATTTTACCTTAATATGACTTAAAACATACTAATAATAACCTTAGTAGAGACTTCTAAATATGATTTCTCCCTCTTTTTCCTCTTTGATAGCCGTAATATAACTTTCGATAGCTTTAAAGATAACTTCTTTTATATCGTATTTCGTTGAACGTATTTCAATTTCGGAACAATATAGTTTACTGGCATGATGCAATAACAAGGTACCTAATAACCTCTCTGTAAACCTATACCCACCATCAACATTCGTCTCTTGGCAAATTAAGGCAAGAAGATTTCTCTCCTCATCTATTTTAAAAAGTAAATCCGTATTTCGTTTCTCACTTCTAATCACATTTTCTATATCAACATCATTGGCAGAGATGAGTATCATGACAAAAGGATTTTCATAGTCTCGTTCCATTAAATAATACATTAATTCTAAAGGTTTTTCTAATTGTTGCATTACCTTTAATGATAATTGTATTTCGTCTTCATTAAAACGTAGATTTGGTCTACGTGGCTTGTTTGTTTTTTCATCCATTTTACACCTTTAAAATCATTCTAAACGCATATGTATTATAACAAAAATATTTGTTATAATTTCTACATGGATATATTAACTGACACCTCCTTACCTTCACCTTGTTGGCTCTTGAATGAACATTTACTTATTGAAAATCTTAAAACGATTTCGTATATCAAGCAGCAAAGTGGTGCAAAAATACTTTTAGCTCTCAAAGGCTATGCGTTATGGAAAAGTTTTCCTACACTTATCCCCTACCTTGATGGCTGCTGTGCATCTGGTCTACATGAGGCAAAACTGGCACATGAAACCTTTGCTAAAGAAGTACATACGTATGCTCCGGCTTTTAAGGAAGAAGAACTTGAAGAGATTGCCAGTATTTCTCACCATCTGGTTTTTAATTCACCTGCACAATTTAAACGTTTTGCAAAACAAGCAAAAAGTGTGAACCCATTTCTCTCCCTAGGTATAAGAGTCAACCCAGAATATTCGGAAGCACCCAAAGAAATATACAATCCTTGTGGACTCAATTCTCGTTTAGGTACAACCATCAGTCACTTTGATACACATATTTTAGATGATTGTGAAGGACTCCATTTTCATGCATTATGTGAACAAGGTGCTGATGCATTGGAAAAAGTATTACATGTTTTTGAAGAAAAGTTTGGTACATACATTCCAAAAATGAAATGGATAAATTTTGGGGGAGGTCATCACATAACTCGTCAGGGCTATGATATAGAAAAGCTCATTCATCTCATAAAACAATTTAAAACCAAATATAATGTAGAAGTATATCTTGAGCCTGGAGAAGCTATAGGGTGGGAGACTGGTACACTCATTACCACAGTTTTAGATATTGTCCATAATGGTATGGAGATTGCTATTCTTGACAGTTCTGCAGAAGCACATATGCCAGACACCATTATCATGCCATATCGTGCAGATGTACTAGGGTCTGGTAAAGCAGGCGAAAAACCATATACATACCGTTTAGCAGGTAATACATGTTTGGCTGGTGATATTATGGGAGACTACAGTTTTGATCAACCGCTGCAGGTGGGGGATAAACTTACTTTTCTAGATCAAATGCATTATACTATGGTCAAAGCAAGTACATTTAATGGTGTGAAACTTCCCAGTATTGCAATTGAAAGAGTGAACGGTACAATAGATGTCATACGTGAATTTGGGCATGAAGATTTTAAAAATAGACTCTCTTAAAACTTTTAATCCTTCTTCTTCAAGATGTCAATCTCATCTGCATTAAAGTCTCTCTTATAGACAATATCATAAGCTTGAGATATCTCATCCGTGCTAATCACACTTTCAACACGTGAATTATGTTGATATTTCACTCGAACCTCCGGGATATCCGTATTTACATAGATGAATGTAATCTTATCCGTAAGTTTTTTACCCACTTCTACACTACCATCTGCTCCGATAGCTAGATGGTCTAATTTTATCCCCATATCTGCAAGAGCAGATTTTGCCATCGCACCTCCCATCATTTTCATCATATCTTCTCCAGAATTTGTACCTGCACCCTCTGCTGAGTCAAATAAAATAATAGACAGTATTTGTTCTTTTTTCAAGCTTGGAACAGAAGAAAACAGTATATTGGGGGAAGAAGGTGTACCTGAAATACCTATAGTAATAAGATGATTTAATGATTTGTATTTAACATTTATATCAAGTAAGGGTTTGTTTGGATTACCTGTAAAATAAATCTTACTTTCATCTAAAATAAACTTTTTCCCTTCAAAAGTGTAACTACCACCTTTTTGTAAAGTCACATCACCTAACACCATAATATCTGCTAATTCTGATTTATGTACGCTCACATGAGCATTTGCCTTGATATCTATAGGCCCTTGTTTATAAATTAAAGGTTTTTTTGTTGTCACATCTATATTGATACTGAGATTATCCATAAATGGGTTTGCTTCTGCTTCTTTCATATCTTGTATGATAATAATATCACTGTCACTTGGATATGATTTAGTACCCAAATCATAATGAATATCTCCACCAAGAAGAACAACTTTCCCCTTAATAGAAGTTTTATCTCCATTTAAAACTGTTTGTATATTTACAGTACTATCAAACTTAATGAATTTATGTTCAACCTGAAGACTATTAGCATCAGTTAAAATATCACCTTTTCTTGTTTTTATATCATAAGTTCCTAGCACTTTTAATTGATCATTTACCCACAGTGGGTCAATATCAATCAGATTTTCTTTTATATAAATGGTAGAAGCTTTGGTTGAGAAAAATTTCATATCATCATATATTATATTGTATGATTTTAATTCTATTTTAGATGCATTGGCATGTATGTCTAGTTGAACATCATTGATAACACTTTCAGTTTTATGCTCAGATTTATATATGATTTTTGGAGAAGTGAGAGAAAGATTTATCTGCTCTAATTTTAAAACTTCAACCGATGCATTTAAACTACCCTCAAGTAGAGGTAGGTCTTCTATCATATACAATGATTTAACTGATGTCATTAGAGATGTCATAGAACTTATATTCGTTGTAATGAACATTTTTTCTGCAACAATGCCATTAATATCTGTCACTAACCCCGCAAGATTCATAGTACCATCTATCTGACCACTCTCTAAAAGGTATTTGATGTGTGTAGAAAGTTCTTTGGATTTCAACTTTAAGAGTGCATTATATTCATCTAAGTTTACATCTATGACAAGTGGACTAATCGCACCCCATTTTATGTTCTTATCAAAGTTTTTTAAAAGAGAATCTTTAGGTATCACACTTGTTATTTTAGCCTGTAGTTTTTCGTCATACAAAATTTCTGCATCTATATTTGTAATATTTGAAGTGATTTTTGCGCTTGCTCTAAGCGGTATAACTTTTTCAAAATCGATAGGAACATCTATCATCACATTGACCTTTGTTCCATTTAATTCACCAGGAAGGGAAAATAGTTGATCTAAGTTCATCGATTTTGTAGTTTCTAAATGAAATACACCTTTTTTCAAATCAGATGATACAAATCTTCCTTTTAGTCCTTGAGAAGTAATCTTTGTTTCAATACTGTTGGAACTACCTGAATAGATAATATTTAAATGATTTAAAGGCTTTAGCATTTTTGCATGTATACCAATCATTTTATTTGCGTTAATCTCTCCCCTATAACTTATATTCTTATCCATTATAAACTTGTTACTTATAGATATATCTTTAGCATAAGGCGTTGAAAGCAATATGTTAGTCTCAGCTACCAAGACAGCATCTTTTATTGTATAATTAATATGACTTTTGAGCATATCAATATCAACATTAAATACTTGATTTTCATGAGTACCTGTACGGTTATGTTCTTTTTCCACAAGCAGTATCTGTTTTGCTTTGGTTTGTAAATCTGCTTTTATAAATGTTTCACTGATATCTAGGTCAATAGTTACATCTGATATTGCAGCCTTTCGTATGGGTAAGTTATATAATCTGTAAAATGTTTCATGGGGTTGTAATATGATTGAACCTATAAGTTCATTATTTTTCATATTCCCTTCATAGCTGACATTAAGCAGGTTTGTTTTTCCAATAAAGTCAATCACTCCCTGTTCAAATATCAATGTTTTGACATCAAATACTGTATCTTTTACTTCTAATGATATGCTTGATATATCAACGCTATCATTTTGGTCGATATGATATACCCTTGATTTCATAGAAGCAAAGAGATAGGTTAAAGCAACTTTTTTCGGCACAAGAGGATGAAGTTCATCCTGTGTTGCATTACGACTATCCTGCTCTTTTTCTTCTGAAGATACATTTGTTATATTTTGTTCTTTGGTTACAAATAATTTTTCCAGAGCAATACTATCTATCTCCTCAATTCGTAATGTATCAATATATACTATACCGTCATCCAATGAAGCCTCTAGTGAGATATTGGCTACATTTGTTTCTACTTGGCTTCCAAGGAAGGCAATATCCAAGGTATCATTTGAAAAAGTAATATCTTCAACATCAAGTACTGACTTAGAAAAAGAAATACCTTCTTCCTCAAAAGGACGTACATCCAAATGCACTTTATCAATAGTAATAACAACACTAAGCGGCTCAGAAGAACTATTTTCATCACTTGGGAATGAGTCTATCAATGCCTTTACAACATCTATATCCAAACCTTCAATACCTAAGGTATTGATTGCTACTGTTTTATATAATATTTTAGATGGGTTCCAGGAAAATTGTACTTTTTTACTTAATACTTGGTTGTCAAACTTAAGACCACTAACTGTTACACCCGTAAATACATTACCTGAAATATCATCATATGATATTTGATACTCAGGTGCAAAAATATCTGCTGCCTTTTTAATAATAAAAGATGAATTTGCAGCAATTATGATTGCCACGATAAGCAGTGCACAAAAAACCAAAAAACTAAAAATTATCTTTTTAAAAATTGGCATTGTATGCCTCACTATATTGAATTTTAATGCGTATCAAAACGATTGCCCTATTTGAAAACTGATACCATAGATAGAGGGATTATTAACATTAAACCCCACATCTAACTTAAAAGGCCCTATCGGCGTCATATAACGTACACCAACACCTGCAGAAGTAATAATATCACCAGTAAAATCATTAGACTCTTTTGCTATTAGCGTATTGTCGGTAAATACTGCCCCATATAAATCATCCCATAGAGGGTAATTAGCTTCCAACGATAGATTTGCCATACTTAATCCTCCATCGATGATATCTGTAGTTGGGGATGTTACGACACCTATTTCTCTAAAACCATAAGCACGGTTCCAAAATGATCCCCCGGCAAAAAATTTCTTGGATTCAGGTATACCGTAGGTTTTATCTCCTTCAATTTCAATCAATCCCATTTTCCCCACAACTGAAAGTGTTAAATCATAAAAAGTATATATAGCACGTGCTTCTAATTCTACTTTTAGATAAAGACTAGACTCATTGTCTGTTGGAATGCCCCATTCCCCATAACCTCTAAGATAATATCCATATTTGGGGTTAAGCTTTGAGTCCCTTCCATCATATACTGCACTTACATAAGGATAGGTCAATAAAAAAAGATCATATGCCCCAGCAGGCAGTTTAGGTTTACCATCATCTAAGTCAGTAATATCTATCACTTCGAGCGCAATACCAGATCTGACAACAAATCTTTTTGATGTATGTTCAAGATACGCTTTTACAAATGTTTTCTTCTCTTTAAAACCATCAAATTCTAAATTTGAATATCCCAAAGATGCACCAAAGTCCATAGCAAAACCATAAGGTTCAAAAAGCACTGGTTTAAAATAATCTACTATAGCCAATTGTTCCAACTTTGACCATGCAAGTTGAAGTTTTAACTTCTGTGCATTACCTAAAAAATTATGTTTTATTAGACTACTATGTATACGCGGACCGACATAGGTGTCATATCCTAAACCTGCTTCAAAACGATATGGTTTATCCATCTCTGAGACTGTGATATCCACAGGTACTACATTATAAAATTTTCTATCTACTCCAATCAACACAGAATCAAAAGATTGAAGTCCATACAAGGCATCTGAGGTATCTTTAATCAATGCTGTACTAAATCTTTCCCCTTCTTTTGCTCTTACACGTGATTTAATGATATCATCATCAATGTTTTTTGCTCCATAGATTGTTGTTTTACCAAAAGTACATATCCCACCTTTTTTTAATTTGTATTGTAAATCAACACTATGTTTATCTAAATCGACATATGCTTTGGTATTTAAATCATAACTACAATACCCCTCTTTCAATAACTCCGCAATAATCTTACTTTTGATTTTTATAAATGTTTTTGCTTTAAAGATATCACTTTTTTCAAATGTGATAAAAGTTGAGATATTAAAATCACTTGAAATATTAATGTCTTTAATTCTGACTGGTTGATTTTCACTAATATATACAGAGACTGTTGTATTGGTTTCTTGTATTGTGAAATTCGCATCATAAAAACCTTCAGAATCATAAAAACTTTGTAAAGAAGGTTCAAGTGTTAAGAGTAATTTATCATTGATACGTGGATTATCCTCTTTCCAAAATTGTAAAAAACTTTTATTATCAACGCCTAATTCATCTTCTAAGGTTGATGTATCAAAATGTTCTTGTCCATAAAAATATATCTTGTGTGTTGGAAGACTTATCTCATCAGCTAAAAGCATATGAAATACATATAATGTCATTATAAAAAATATTTTTATATACATCTATATTCTCCTCTTATTAGCGTTATTTTAGCCTATAACTACTAAATAGTATAGTAAATAGCATATCTTGTTTATTTTTTCTATTTTTATTTCGATATCATTATAAAATTTATTTTCTCTCAAGGAATACTATTGAAAGCTTTCACCCCTTCATTTTTTATTATTACTACTTCAATATTTATAGTACTCTTTTCAAATTTGTCTTTTTTTGAACATGTCTTCGATATCTATCCATTCAATATTTCTAACGCTGGATTTTTATTCTCTTTGGCTTTACTGGTCTATGCCTTAATTGTTATCATGTTAACACTAGTCTCTTTTAAACATACACTAAAACCTATGCTTATACTTGCATTGATACTCTCTGCATCAGTACATTACTTCATGCAAAGCTATAACATTGTCATGGACAAAACCATGATAGAAAATACACTGCAAACAGATATACAAGAAAGTTTTGATTTATTGAGTATCAAACTTTTTGTTACACTTTTTTTACTTGGGCTCTTACCCTCAATCATCATTTATAAAATACCATTACACTATCGAGGATTTAAAATAGAGCTTTGGAGTAAGTTAAAGATTATTCTACTTCATATTATACTGATCGCTGTACTTTTATTTACCTTTTCAAAATTTTATGCCTCTTTTTTTAGAGAACATAAAACCCTTCGTTTGTATACAAATCCTATCACTGTTATCTATAATATTATCTCATACACCTATGATCAAATAAAAGAGACAAATATACCTATGAAAATTATTGGGCAGGATGCGACTATCTCTAAAAAGCATGCAAAAAGAAAAATTGTCATTATGGTTGTTGGTGAAGCAGCAAGAGCTGATCATTTTTCACTTAATGGATATCAAAAAGAGACAAATCCCCTACTTAAACAAGAAAATATTATCAATTTTTCTAACATGTACTCCTGTGGAACAACTACAGCAGTCTCCGTACCTTGTATGTTTTCCGTTTATAACAGAAGTGAATATAACTCACATAAAGGGTATAATACCTACAATGTACTTGACGTACTTTCCCATGCTGGGGTAGAAGTCTTGTGGAGAGACAATAATTCTGACTCTAAAGGTGTCGCAGTAAGATTAAAGTATGAACACTATAAAACATCTACATTAAATACTATATGTGACAACGGTGAATGTAGAGATGAAGGGATGCTCGTTGGTCTTGATACTTTCGTTACACAAACAAAAAAAGATATTATTATAGTCTTACACCAAATGGGTAATCACGGTCCAGCATACTACCGTCGGTATCCTGAGAGATTTAAACAATTTACACCTGTTTGTAAAACCAATCAATTAGAGGCGTGTACGAAAGAAGAGATCAGTAATGCCTATGATAATGCTCTACTTTACACAGATTATTTTCTTTCAAAAGTCATCAGTTTCTTAAAACAACATAAAGACACATCCCATACAGCAATGATTTACATCGCTGATCATGGTGAATCATTGGGAGATAATGGACTGTATCTACATGGGTTACCCTATTTCATGGCACCAGAACACCAAAAGCATGTGGGTGCTCTTATGTGGTTCTCTCCAGAATTTCCTGTCAATACCAAAGCTTTGAAAAAGAAATCAAAGGAAGAGTACAGTCATGATAATCTTTTTTCAACACTTCTTGGTATCTTTAATGTACAAACAGAAGTTTATGCAAAAGAAATGGATATTTTAAAACATTAAGAGAGTAGGTCTTTGACACTTTGCATTGGATCTTTTCCCTCTTCTATCATCGCGTATACTTCAGCTGCTATGGGCAAATAGATATCTTTATCTTTTGCTATCTTATGCAGTGCCTTTGCTGTAGGGACTCCTTCTGCTACTTCACCTAACTCTTCGAGTATTTCGTTCATACTTTGCCCCTTGGATAAACCAAGTCCTACTCTATAATTACGTGAAAGAGTAGAAGAAGCCGTCAAAAACAAATCACCTGCCCCACCTAATGAGAGAAAGGTCTCTGTTTTGGCACCAAAAGCTTCTCCAAAACGCGTCATCTCTACCAGTCCACGTGAGATGAGTGCTGCTCTTGCGTTGTTTCCAAGTCCCAGTCCATCACAAACCCCACCTGCAATGGCTATGACATTTTTGTATGCTCCTGATACTTCTGCACCCACTACATCATCTGACACATAACCTTTTATAAAACTAGGTAATGCATCTGCATATGTTTGGGCTAAGTCTTCATTAGTAGAAGATATTTTAAGTGCTGTAGGCAGTGATTTTTGTACTTCTGCTGCAAAAGAAGGACCAGAAATAAATGCTAACCTATCTTCGCTCATAAATTCTCCATAGACTTCATTTAAAAATGCACCTGTACTTGTCTCTATCCCTTTTGCTGCTACAAGTATTTTTTGTCCATGGTCGACAAAGTTCTCCTCCAACCAACCACGAACAAACTGAGCGGGGATAGCCATAACAAGATACTCATAGCGTAATGCTTCCTCCATCGTCACAAAGTTTTCTATCTCTTTTGTATTACGAGAAGATATCACGACTTCATTGTCTTGACTGTAGGCATGATAAAGTGCTTGTCCCCACTTCCCTGCACCGATTATTGCTATTTTCATACACGCTCCATTAGGCTTTCATTGTGTGATTATACCATTCTTATTGTTGCTATTGGCAATAGACAGTTTTATAACAGTCAATGCACTTATCTTAGAGAGTCACAGGAAGATAGAAACTCATATCAAACCGTTCATCTTCACTTAAGTGGTGATGTTTTCTGTAGATAGCATATGGGGGTCTAATGGTTGTAACATAATCACTTTTGGGTAGCCACTCATGATATATCCAGTTAATAAACTTCAAAATATCACCCCTTTTACCTTCCAAATCAAACTTAGCATAGACCCCCTCAGAAATATAAAGTTGGGGAAGAGTATTTTTATCTGAATCACTTAACTCCTCTTTTACAGAAACACAAGCAACATGCTGACACTCTACTAGGGGTGTTACTGCAGGGTTATCATGAAAAAGTGACAGGAGGGTATACTCTTTTATATCTGAAGACAAGAGCCAAACCTGTAACTTTTGCCAGGTACTACGTATATTTTTTTCATAGGCTGTATGGCGTATATAATAGGCATGCATCACAGGCATTTTTACAAATGAAGGCGTAATGTCTTCAAACGATGCAGTAGAACTACTGGCATAAGGTGAAGAGATGAGTAATGTTTGAGAATAACGCTTGTCTCCTCCCTTACGCCACTCTTTTGGCGTCATAGAAAAACGCTTTTTGAACGCTCTCATAAAAGAAGTTTGAGAACTGTACCCACAGGAGAGTGAGATATTTGATATGGTAGAACTACTATTGGTCAGTAAAAGTGTAGAGGCTTTTTGAAGACGTATGGACTTAATGGTCTCATATATGTTTCTCCCAAACGTCTCTTTAAATATTTTATGCAAATGAAATTTACTTATAAAAAATGTCTCTGCCAACTCATCTAAATTGATGTCTGTATCTATATGTTTATAGATGTAATGCATAAGGTCATTCGAGATACTTGTCCTCTTTTGTATGGTCTCTTTCTTCATAATTAACAACCTTAGATAGTTTTTTATTTAATAAATGATAACTATTGTAACAAAAACGGTATAGAGTAGCTTTGAAAAACCTCCTATAATGCTCTCAGGATTTATCAAAGGTAACTTTTGTAACTACAAATCATACTTAGATACTTGATAGTCTAAATACGTAATAACAAGGAATTAAAGATGGCAAAGCAAAGAATAACAGTAGCACCAGGGGATGGAATCGGTCCAGAAATCATGGATGCAAGTATTAGAGTACTTGAAGCTGCAGGAGCAGATGTTGAGTGGGATTATATTGAAGTGGGTGAAAAAGTTTATCTAAGTGGTAACACTTCAGGGATTGGTAAAGAAGCTTGGGATTCTATCAAGAAAAACAAGGTTCTTTTTAAAGCACCGATTACTACACCGCAAGGTGGAGGATACAAGAGTTTAAATGTAACGATTCGTAAAACTTTAGGACTCTACTCAAATGTACGTCCTTCTATCTCTTATGACCCGTTTATTCCTACAAGATACCCAGGTATGGATGTGGTTGTTATTCGTGAAAATGAAGAGGACTTATATGCTGGAATCGAGCATCAGCAGACACCAGAGGTAACACAGTGTCTTAAAATCATTACAAGACCGGGTTGTGAGAAGATCTCTCGTTATGCATTTGAGTATGCAAAAGCATTTGGTAGAAAAAGAATCACGTGTATGATTAAAGATAACATCATGAAACTTACTGATGGTCTTTTTGTAAAAGTATTTTATGAAGTAGCTAAAGACTATCCTGAGATTCAAGCGGATGATTGGATTATCGATATCGGTATGGCTAAATTAGTAGATGCACCTCAAGACTTCGATATGGTTCTTATGCCTAACCTTTATGGTGATGTTGCAACAGATATTCTTGGTTTAATGACTGGTTCAGTTGGTATCGCACCTGGAGCGAATGTGGGTGATGATATAGCCATGTACGAAGCGATACATGGTTCTGCTCCAAGACATGCAGGTAAAGGCATCGCAAACCCATCTGCACTTTTACTTTCAGGTGTGATGATGATGGTAGATATAGGTCAACCTAGAATTGCTGAAAAAATTCACAATGCATGGTTAAAAACAATTGAAGATGGTATCGTAACATATGACC